>DAINCI010000093.1:0-7918 GCA_036732425.1 Bacillota bacterium | reverse complement strand
CGGCATCCAGCCGATTGGATTTTGCGCCCAATTCGGATCGGATGGACAGCATATTGTCAATATGATCGTCGACCTGCCCCAGCAGCTTCCCGCCCAGAGCTTCCGTGTCCCCTTCCTCCAGAGCTTTTAATATGCCATTGAGTGTTCCTGCCAACGTATTGGAAGAATCCGCAGGGTCCGAAGTTTCCGGAAACTCACCATTTTTCCCGTTCATAATCCAGATGCCGGGCACGTTGATTTCAATCATTACATTCTGGGAAATCTCCCTGGACAGCATCGTCTCTCCCGCATTCCCTGCACCATCATAATGCAGCATCCCATTCTCATCCACACGGAAGGGAGGCTTTGTCGTTTCCTGACCGCCAAAGATATATCTGCCGTCATAATTGGCATTTCCCAGCTGCGCCAGCTGGCTTACGATCTGTTTTACTTCATCGGATATGGCATTTTCCGCAGATCCGTCATTCGTACCGTTGGCGCCTTCCAGGACCAGCTCCCTTAAACGGTTCATGGCACTGCCAATGCTGTTCATGGCAGAATCCGACATATCCACCCAGTCCATGGCATCCTCAATATTCCGCAGATACTGCTCGTTCTGATGAATGGAGGTGGTAAGGGACATGGTGCGTGTTACAGCAAACGGATCATCAGAGGGCCTGCTGATTTCCTTTCCGGAGGAAAGCTGATTCTGATAAACGGACATATTTTCAAGGTTGCGGTTCAGGTTGGTCAGATAGTTCTGTAGGATCCCCTGATTGGTGATTCTCATTCCATTATACCCCCATCCGATTGATCAGCGTATCCAGCATGGTGGTCAGTGTGGACAGGACATTGGCATTGGCCTGGTAAACATGCTGGAGTTGTATGAGATTGGTGATTTCCTCATCAATGGATACCCCCGAAACCGAATAGCGTCTCTGAATCAGCTGATTGGTCAGGGCGTCCTGATTTTTCCCCATTTTTACAGCTTCCTGGGAGGATACTCCCAGTTCCGCTATGATATCCTTGAAATATCCTTCTACGGTGCTGCCGCTGGCAACAGGATCAAACTGCATATCTCCTGCCTGATAATTTTCATCCAAATGCCGGGCCGCAACAAGGGGATCGTCCATAAATTCCTGTATCGGCAGCCTGATATTCCGGAGCTGTGCAATCGCCAAAGCGCGTTCTCCATTCCCTGCGAGACCGCCGTCCAGCATTTTCCCGGCATTGATCCGGCCTGCATCCTCCATGATCTCCGGATTTACCGTAATATTGCCGGCATTGATGTGCTCCGGATCATCGCTCCCGCCGTCCCCGACAAAGAAAGAGCATTTGGTTGCGGCCTTTTCCCCATTCAGTTTGGTTGTATGAACCGTATTCACGGTATAGGCAATTGCCCTGGCCAGGCCATTCAATTGATCCTGATAGCCGGTTATCTCCTGACTGACAGACGGATAGCCCTTCAATGAGCCGCCGGAAACGGGAAGCGGCTTCAGATCCTTGCTGCCGATGGCCTCCCCCGGCTTATCATCATATAAAACGGCGCCTTCCGTCAAACCGGAAGCCTGATATTCCTCTTCTGACAGGGTCAGGGTTTCCGCTCCGCCAAGCAAACTGCCGCCCCGGACCACAGATACATGATACATGCCGTCGCTGTCCTTTTCCACACTTCGGACAACGGCCATTTCATATTTTATCTCCGATCCCTTCCGGGTCCCCAGGAGCTCAATGGAATCCGTGGAATCCGGCCCATACGAATGGGTAATGGTGACCTGTCCATATTCATCCTCCGAAGAAGTAAAATCAATGATCCCGGAAAGCTGATCCAGCAACAAATCCCGCTGGTCCAGCAGATCATTGGGCTGCTCCCCGGAAATCCGGATTCTGGAGATCTGCCGGTTCAGATTCCGGACCTGCGTAAGTATCGAATGAACATCCTGTACATTTTTTTCTTCCAGATGAATGCTGTCGGACTTCAGGGTATCCAGCCGACGATACAGATGATTCATATTGTCTGTCAGGGTCCGGGCATTTTCACGGACCAGAATACGGGTATTGGGGTTCTCCGGGTGATCGCCGAGGTCCTGCCATGCATCCCACATTTTCCCGATGTAGGTATTCAGCCCATTTTCCCCGGGCTCCATGAAGGTGCTCTCGACCTGCTCCAGCATTTCCTGCCTCGCCTTGTACTGACCGGCAATACTGCTTTCATAACGGATCTGGGTATCCAGATAGGCATCCCGCACACGGGCAATGGTGGAAATATCCACTCCCGTCCCAACCAGTCCCGCTCCCGGGATCCGATAACCGGGCGTGGTTACCAGCTCCACCCTTTGTCTGGAAAACCCATCGGTATCCGCATTAGCAATATTGTGGCCCGCCGTCTGAATCCCCTGCTGTACGGCAAACATCCCTCTTTTGGCCGTGTTTATGGTTAGAAATATACCGGACAATGATTTCACTTCCTTTGGATAATGCATCCTGCTGATCTGGTCTGATCTTTTGCTTCCGTCCCTGCCTATCTATATGGACTGATTCAGTATGGAAGTCCGGTCAGCCTGCTCTCCCACTTTGCCGCTGGCATTATAGGTCGGCTTCCGGTCTCCCAGCAAAATATTCAGAAGCCTGTTGGTATAGGACAGGGACTGCTTCGTCAGCATCTGATTGGTTTCCTGCAGTTCCGAAATGGACTCTGCCAGGCGCTTCCTTTCCTTTCCTGCCGCTTCCAGGTCGTCTGCCAGCTGTCCGGATTCCCTCAGCTTCGACAACGAAACGTCAGGATAAGCTTCTCTCCGGCCTTTCTCCAACTGCTCCAATTGGTTCATATCCTGCTTTTTCTCTTCCAGAGCCTCCATGATCACCTGGATATCATCCTGAATCAATGCCTGCTTTTCCTTCCCCAGGCTGTCCAGAAGACTCTGCAGTATTTGATTCTGCTGCGTGAGAAACGTAATCAGCTCCATTTATTTCTCCCCGCCGTCATTTTGCTCCGAAATATTATAAAGGATCGCGTCTGCCAGCTCTTCCGGAGACACCTTATACTCTCCGCTCTCCAATGCAAGCCGGATACGATCCACTTTCCCGCTGTCCGCTGCCTCTGCCTGGTCTGCCGTCTCAACCAGTTTCCGGACATCCCGGCTTGCTTTTGACAGGGTAATCTGATCCTTCTGCGCAGAAGTGTCTGCCTCCCGGCCCAAACGGTTTTCCTTTTCCTTATCCTTTTGACAAGCCTGGTTCACATATCTTACATGATCCGCATAGTCTGTCCTGTTGATCCTCATATTCGCCCTCCCTGCACTTCTCTGGCGCTCTCTGAACTCCGCTCCCGCTCTCCAAGCTCTGTTCTCTCTACTTATGTAATCGGTTTCCCCTCCAAATAGTTTAGGAGAAAAGAAGGAAAAAATTATTCCAGATTTTTTACCCGTTCCTTCGCATTGATGATATTGGTAATCCGAATCCCAAAACTCTCGTTAATGACCACCACTTCCCCCTCGGCAATCCGTTTGCCGTTCACATAGATCTCCAGCGGCTCTTCTGCCAGCTTGTCCAGTTCCACGACAGAACCCGGGCTCAGGGACAGTACATCCCGTATCGTCTTTTTTGTCCTGCCGAGAAGAACACTGAGCTCCAGGGGAACATCCATGATCAGGCTCAGATTTCGCGGTTTGTCCGAAACAGGCTTGTTTTCCAATTCTCCAAAGCCGGGTTTCCGTATCGTGACCGGCTGCTGCCGGGATTCCTTCGGTGCCGGATCCGCTCCTGCCGATCCGGATTCCGCTTTTGTTTCCGATTCCCTTTTGAATTCCATTTCCAATTCCTTTTGGGGTTGCTCTTTCGTTTTGGGCTGCTCTTCCGTTTTGGGTTTCGTCCCGCCCAGCAAGCTGCCGGCAATGTCCTTCACCGTCTCCAGGTTAAAAATCTGCATAATCTGGCTGTCCAGCAGATTTTCCACCATCATGCGGAATGCAATTTTTACAATGGGCTGATCCTGCCCGACCCCGTCCATCTCAATATTCGCATTGGTTTCCCAAATCTGTGTGACCGGCGGAGTTATGTCGATATCCCGATGCAGCATGGTCGCCATGGAAGTGGAAGCAGAACCAATCATCTGGTTCATGGCCTCTGATACGGCACTGATCTCCAGATCCGAAAGGGTATCCGTATGGCCTTGTCCA
The DNA here is from genome assembly GCA_036732425.1 of Bacillota bacterium. GTDB lineage: Bacteria > Bacillota > Clostridia > Caldicoprobacterales > DTU083 > UBA4874. The sequence goes on along the minus strand of DAINCI010000093.1, from coordinate 3,761 downwards.
TTGCCGCCCATCATCAGGCTGGCGATAACGGAAGCATCCTCTATGTTCATCAGCAGCACATTGAACCCCGTTAATCCCTGCAGGAATTTTACCTGAAACACCACATTGGGTATGGTCATGGATTCCTTCACTTCAGACAGCGTTGTGACCGAAACCTGCGGCGTTGTGATCGAAACCTTTTCGGACAGTATCTTGGACAGTGCTGTTGCCGCGGTTGACATGGATATATTGCCAACCTCCCCCAGCATATCCTTCTCCGCATCTGTCAGAAGAGCGCCTTCCCCCTCTTTCCCGATGCTTCTCAGAGCATCCGTTTCCTGTCGGGACAGATCTTCTTCGTTTTCATTCATCACGGTCCACATCCTTTTCTACGATATCTGTTACCTGCACAGCCAGCTTTCCGTCATATATCCCGGGCTGAACACGAAAATGCATTTTATCTTCCACGTACATGGACAGAGGTTCATCGGTCAGCTTATCCAGCGGAAGAACGTCCCCTTCGGATAAATTCAAAAAATCCCCCACCATAATATCCGTGCTTCCCAAAAAGATGCTGAGGTTCACTCCGGAAGACTGGATCCTGTCCCGGAGAGCTGCTGCATACTCCGTGTTCCCTTCAGAGTCATTTCCCTGAAACCAGGACTGTCCTGTCAGCTTGTCACTGATTTTTTCTATGGACAAATAAGGAATGCACAAATTGGCAAAGCTCTGTACGTCTGCCACTTCCAATACAAACGTAACCAGGGCAACCGATTCGGTGGGCGACATCATCTGGTTCAGCTGGGGATTGCTTTCCACGGACTCCAGGGAGGGCTCCGCCGCCACAACATCCTGCCATGCTTCCTTCATGCTTCGGACAAAACTGTCCAGCATCCCCCGGACAATGCCTTTTTCAATGTCTGTCAGCTCCCGGTCCCCGATCGGTGCCCCCGACCCGCCGCCGCACAGCAGCTCAATAATCTGAAAGGCAAACTGTAAATTGACTTCCAGAAGCAATGCCCCGCTGAGAGGAGGCGCTTTGATATTCAAAAGCAGTGTGGGATTGGGTATGGATCGGATAAATTCCTCATAGGTAACCTGTTCAATGGACACCTTCTTCATCTTTATGTTGGAACGCACCTGCGAAGAGAGAGAATTGGATGCGATTCTTGCATAATTTTCATAGATGATTTCCAGGGAATGAATCTGTTCCTTGGAAAATTTGTTCGGCCGCCTGAAATCATACGGCCGCACCTTATGCTTTTCGCCTTCCTTTTGAACCTCCTCCGCATCAATTTCACCGGAGGACAATGCTGTCAACAACGAGTCAATTTCCTGCTGTGATAATACTTTTGCCATGGCAACGCCTCCTTTTGCAGCCATTCAGCGATTGATCCTATGCCAGCGCCTTATGCAGCGCATCCAGGACCCGATCCGCCTGAAAAGGCTTTACGATAAAGTCTCTGGCACCCGCCTGAATGGCTTCCATCACCAGGCCCTGCTGTCCCATGGCACTGCACATAATAATTCTGGCATCCGGATCGATTTTTCGGATCGATTTCACAGCTTCAATTCCGTTCATCTCCGGCATGGTAATATCCATTGTCGCAATATCGGGCTTTTTTTCCTTATATGCTTCAACGGCCTCGATGCCATTGGATGCCTCCGCAGCAACCTCGAAGCCGTTCTTTTCCAGTATATCCTTTATCATCATCCGCATAAATGCTGCGTCATCCACAATCAGTACACGTTTTGCCATTTCGGTTCCTCCATTTAACCCTGTTTCTGATTCCGGCCCGTCCATCCGTTTCTCACAGATCCGGTTTCAGACAGCTCTTCTTATCCGACAAATATTCACATAATATCATACCATTTTCTCCGGCAATTGCCAATATGTTTGAAAGGGCCCGGATGCCTATAATAACTTTACCTGCCTTCCTGCCGTTACAATCCGGACCGATCGTTCCTCAAGATCCAGTATCATGGTCCGGCCCAGATGTCCGCCCGTGTCTTCCGCCAGCAGAGGGATGCCAAGTTGTTTCAGTACGGCCCGGACCGCAAGGACATTTCTCCTTCCAATATCAAGATCCGGGTTGCTGTCTGAAAAGTGGAACATATTGGCCCCTCCTGCGATTTTAGCCACCATATTCCGGATCGGAATCCCGCCGGCACAAAGCTCTTCCACCATCTGCGGGACAGCCAGGTCGGCAAACTTCCCGATCTTGATGTTCTTTTTAAACGGCCTGCTGTCGGGCAGCAGAATATGGGCCATCCCCCCCAGGCTGCTTTCTTCGGGATATCGGTCATAAAGACAGACCCCCACGCAGGAACCCAATCCCAGCGTCGTGATTTGATTTGGACTTTCGGAAGTTTTGTAATCCGCGATTCCTACTTTGATTTCTTCTTTCATATTCCCCCTGTGGAATCCTTATGAATTTGCCGGTGTGAATTTTCCAGCTGTTCCGCGGGACAGGCGCCTTCCCCGGTTTCTTTCCGGTAAAAAAAAGGCCTCAGCAGAGTCAGGCCATATCTTTCCGGGTTGAGGATCTGCTCCGTACTGCCCAGAAAAAGCACGCCGCCAGGAAGCAGCGCATTATAAAACTGCCGATACATCCGATCCTTTGCCTCCTGGGTAAAATAGATCATAACATTTCTGCAAAGGATCAAATGGCATTCCCGCGGATAGAGATCCTTCAGCAAATTCAGCTTTTGAAATCTGACAAATGAACTCAGCCTGTCCTTTATATGAAACCGTCCGTTTTGAAAATCAAAATATTTATCGCAATACCCTTCCGGCAGGTTTTTCAGACTGTCCGGCAGATAATCCCCCTGTTTTGCCTTCGCGATCGCCTGGTCGTCAATATCGGTGGCCAGAACCGGCATCACGCGAAAAGGAAACGCACAGGAATGCAGGGATTCGTTCATCAGCAAAGCCACGGAGTAGGGCTCCTCCCCGGTGGAGCAGGCGGAGCTCCAGATCTTCATCGGACCGGGGCGCTCAAGCAGCTCCGGCAAAACCTCCGTCCCCAGTGTTTCCCATTGAAGTGGATTTCGAAAAAATTCTGTCACATTGATAGTGAGAAAATCCGTAAACCTCCTCAGTTGTTCCGGATCGGACGAAATCATCATGTAATATTCATAATAATTCCGGCATTGATTGCGCATAAGGAAAGAATCAATGCGTCGTTTCATCTGTCTCTCGTTATACGCCGTCAGATCCACACCGGTCAGCCGGTATGCCGCGATGGTAAAATCGTTGTAATCCCATTCCCTCATATACTTACCCGATATCCCCTTCTCCCTTTCCGGATTTCATCTCATCCAGCTCGCCGGGTTTATCACTGACAATGCTGTCAACATCCAGAATAATGAAGATCCGGTCGTTGTATTTGGCGATCTTTGTAATGTATTTACTGTCAACATCCGAAACCTCCTCCGGAGGATCAATGATATCCCCGGAAGGAATTTGGGCCACCTCCGAAACGGAATCGACCAGAAATCCGATGCTGTCCCCCTGAATGCCGACGATCATAATCCTGGTGTTGTCGTCCATTTCCTTTTTCGACATATGGAACTTCATTCTTAAGTCCATAATCGGTACGACTTCCCCGCGCAGGTTGATGATGCCAACCACATATTTTTTTGTATTGGGGACTTCCGTAATGCGGATCCCCTTCAGCCGGATGATCTCATTCACCTTCAAAATCGGAACGGCATATTCTTCCGGGCCGACTTTAAATATGACAAACTGATTGATATCCTCCATTCCTTATCACTCCCCG
>DAINCI010000092.1:0-7926 GCA_036732425.1 Bacillota bacterium | reverse complement strand
CGTTCACCGGGCCGATGCCCTTGATCAATCCGCTGCCCAGATACTTTTCGATCCCCGCAGCTGTGGCCGGAAGCTTTTCCTCATAAGACGAAACGGCAAACTGACGCCCGTATTTGGAATCCACCTTCCACTGTCCTTTCAGGGATACCACGGCACCGACATTTACAGACGGCATGTTCCCCACAATGGTTACCAGATCAAAATATCCCGCGCTTTTCATTTTGGCCACGGTATAACCATTTTCATCATTTACATAGGTAATCCGCTCAATGACTCCTGAAATACTCTGGTTTGACTGCATGGAACCCCTTTTCACCCGGCATCCGACCTTTATCCAACCTTTTTTCTGATGATCGATATCTGTATCACGAAATCCATTATCAATATGTCTATCTTATCACAACTTTACGTTTTACAATATCCATTTTACGATTTGACAGGCCATTTGACGTGCCAATAAGGTATTATTGAGCAGGATTGATTCTAAAAAGGGTGCAGCCACTTTGATAGTTCCGGGCCACACCTCTTTATTCGACGTATCGTATTGATACTCCATAAAATATCAAAATTTATTTATGGTATGTACTGTTCCGCCAGGAACGTTATGCTGTCATCCTCCATGGAAAAACACCACAATTTACTCTCCGCATCGTGGTCCTTGTAATACCGTTCCAGATCCTCATAAGGAACCTGGTAGTAAATAGCCGCCTCTGCCAGAAACCATATCTTACAGTTCTTATCCAAAGGATAGGAGACCGCCTTGCCGCCTTTATCTTCCACACGAAACCCGTTGGGCTCATTTTCATCCAATATCCAATTCATTTCTTTTATCTGGACCGAACGATCCTTCACTTTCTGTATGTATCCCAACCTGCAATTTTCCAGATCCTCATCTGTAAATTCTCCGTCTTCGTTTACAAACTCCGATGCTCCCGCTTCACTGTAATTCAATATCCTTTCCGGTTTCCAGCCGCTTTCAAAGGCATTGCCGTGCTTTTTAAAGAACTCCGCTGTCAAGGCATCCTGCCCGGAAGAACCTTTCTTGTTTTTATTTGCCGCATCCTTCGAAGCTCCGGATTTCTTTCCGCAGCCTATCAATGAAAAAATCAAAATCATTGTTGCTGCCAACAGGATAAGCCCAATCCTTTTATGCCCATTATGATTCATAAGTCTGTCCTCCCTCAAAAAATTATTTCCCCTCCGGGACTGTCCTTCCCAATCATCTACGGCGTTATGTAAATAGCATCTTCGGTACATTAAAATACAAATCATCTGGTCTAAACAACAGCTGCGAAATGAATTCTTCCATATGTAAAATATGCCTTAAATCTGACTTTGTCAAGCAGTATTATTTACACGGAAGAATCTTTAAACTGCCGGTACAACTTCTATCAGGCAAATCGTCCAAAGATATATGCCCTCAGCATAAAAGACCACAACCATCATCACAAGAGTCAGAATATTCGCGATAACAGGCCTGGCCTTTCGTTGCCCTATCTTTAAAACAGTCCGGTTTCGCACAGTCAAACAGATAAAACATGCGATGCCCAAAAGGAGTGCAAGTCCGAAAAGTATGGTATTAAAATACGGTATCCGACGGATCAAGTCCCGTGCATATGTATTGAATACAAAGAACAGGATAAAGGCAACGACAAAAAACGCGGCAGAGGCCAGAACCATCCACACCCTGGTCAGAATGGGTTTCATAATAGCCTTGTTCATAGCAGATGTTCCCCCCTTTTGAATTCCTGTCTGTTTAAGAAACTTTCCCACAGGTCACACACAGCATGGGCGCATATTAAGCAGTTCCTGCCATTTTATTTGCCAATGGTCGTTTTGGACAGAATCTCCCGGTCGCATTCATTGACGGTTTCCAGGGAGGGAGCCATGATATACAGCACAATGGTAGCGTGATATTCCTCAAAGTACCGGACATATACCCGTCCCGCCAAATCAATGACGGGAAAGTCCCCGGAATGCGAAAGTCTGCCGGGGGTTCTGCCATACTGCAGATAGCCCTGCTGGAATCCCCTGTACTCATGAACCGGGCTGTTGGTCCGGATACCGGAATCAATCCGGACCCAATCCCCATACCCGGCATACTGCACAGAATACTGAACGGAAGAGATCTCCTCACGGAATACACTTTCTTCCCAGGGGCAGCCGATGGAGGAAAGGACCAGTGCCCGCTGATCATACTCAGGTACCTTCACGATCTCCCCGGCATCGATTTTCCCATCCGGCAAAAAACCGAACCTTCTGTTTTTATCGCCGGGTTTGATGATGTATCCTCCATAAAAGCTGCTGTAATAATCCGAACCAGGAACATAATAGGACGAAGTGCCCTTCGACAACGGAAAGTACCCGAAGTTATAAAGTATGGTAAACTCCACCTGTTCCCCAAGATACCTGGAAAGCCCTTCGCTGTCGTTAAACGTCATCACAAAGGGATACCAGTCCGGTTTCTTCGTGCTGGCACCTCCCGGTATCCGGAAACGGATCGAATCCTTTTTCATTAAGCTGTCCCGATAGCAGAAAGCACTGTACGGCCGCATAACCACATAGCTCCGAATCGGGGCGCCGATGGGAGAAAACAATAAAGCAACGCAGAACAGCAAAACAAGGATCAAAATCCACAGACATTTTCGTCTTTTCATGTTTCCTCCCTGCCCTTCCTGAATTTTCATGCTCATCATATCATAACCGCTGTCTCCTGTCATGCCAAAAAGAGTGCTAATAGTGCCAATTTACCGCAGGAAAAAGAGACCAAAAATGAAATGATTTAAATAGTGGAATGATGCAAAAAAAGAAAGCCTTCCTGATCTGTATGGAAGACTTTCTTTTTGCATTTATTCTTCTTTGCTTATTTTCTGTTCTGATGGGACCTTCCTGCTGAGTTCTGCCAGCCATTCATCGATCCTTATTCTTTATTGTTGCATTGAGATCGTCCGGCCGCCAGATACCTGCCGCCTCAGTCCTTGTCCTTTGTTTTCCCCGAAATCAGGTTCGCCAGATCATTCATGACCCAGTCCAGCCGCTTGCGGGTGACCAGGAATTCGGATTCCACGTCGCCGTCCTGTACCACGGAATAATAGTTGTCGTCATAGGGGATAAACGCGACATTCCGCTCCGGCTGGGAACCCTTGTTCAGATAATAGGTGATCTTGAAATCCGGCTGGCCCTGTGCCGTATGATTCTTCTGGGCGTCCACCACAATTCCGATCAGGCTCTGGTAAAAGTCCTTGAAGGGATCCTCTTCCTTTTCCTTGCCGTCCAGGAAGTATGTTGTGACAACCTCGTCCTCCTTGTCCTTTTCCTTTGCCTTTTCCGTCCTGCGGGTCATACTCAGGGTATGGGTCTCCCCCTTGCCTTCCAGAACCACCTTGTCCACATCCTCGATGTTTACAATCAGCGCAAATTTATCCGCGATATCCATAGGCTTGATGTCCATGAAATCCGTCAGGGACTTTTCCATGGTATAGACCGAATCGGAATCCGCCGTCCGGAAGTAAATGGTTTCGTCGTCCGGGCTGTTCCCAAAGAGCAGATCCAGCGTATTGGCTTCATCCTTCAGAATAAAATGCCGTTTGGGATGATCCAGACCATATTTTCCAGGGTCAGTGGGCTGATCGTCCACAAAATCCTTGATCGCGAGACCGGATACTCCTTCCAGCTTGGGATCCAGCTTGGAGGAATCAATGTTTCTGGGCCGTTTATAGGGTTTGACCAGCTGGAATGCACCCAGTCCATATTGTGCTTCCTCTTCGGACTGATCGGCTTTTTTGATTTCAATCTCCTGCTGCCCTTCTCCGGACAGGTACAGATAGCTCATGGAGGTCAGATCAATCTGAGGAAGGGACTTATCCCGGTAATCCGCAAGGGAGTCACCCAGCTTCTCCCCGTTGCTGCTGTAAACCGTAAATACCCTGGGGTCGCCTTCCTTCATCAGGTAATTCGTATTGCCCTCGGCGGTCTTGTCTCCCAGATGCAGCACGATCTTCTTTCCGTCATCCAGAAGCGCCGTACCGGTGGCTGCCGGCTTGTCCAGCCCATAGATGGAAAGGTCCTTCGGATCCTTTTCCACCAGATCGTCTGCCACCAGGGAAGAAAATACCCGCGCCAGATCTTCCACTTTGGACTGATCCAGCTTCACCGGAATGTAGGTGGTATTCTTCCATACCGTCTCCGTCTTTGGCTTCTTGTCTTCCTCTTTTTCATCCTTATTATCTTTTTTGTCTTTCCCATCTCCGGATTTGTCCCCGTCCGCGGTTTTTTCCTTCGTTTCCTCCACGGCCCGGACTTCCTTTTCAAACGTCAGCTCTTTTTCCTTGCTGTTCTGCAGTGTAATTTTCGATATTTTATCCTTGTCCACACTGGAAATTTCGATGGAAGACTTCGTTTCCTTTGCCGGGGTGTCGTCTTTCACCGGCTTCCTGCTCAGGTAAAAATACACACCGCCCAGGACTGCCAGCACAACAATCAGAAGAATCAGATTGCGCTTCCTCTTCATAGGTGTCTCCTCCTCAGCCATACCACCAGCCCTGTGATCAAAACGATGGCCGGAATCAGGATCAATGCAAGGGCACCATAGATCCGGACCTGCATTTCCGTAATGTTCAGGGGCTGGACCGTCAGGCTCTTGGGCCGTATGGTAATGGAATCCTCCCGTTCAAAGATCCAGTTCAGACTGTTCATGAACAGGTTGGAGCCCCCTTCGAAGCCAGCTCCCAGGAAACCGGAGTTGCCGATCACCACCATTCTCGTGGTATAGGTCTCATTGGCCGCCAGGTTATAAACCTGATCCTCAACGGCCACGGCCAGATCAAACGGACCTGCCTCATCACTCGCCTGGCGTTCCGCGGAAGACTCCTTGCTGTCTGCCTTTCTGCCGAATGACTTGTCCGAGGTGGTCAAAAGCGGCTGAACCGTCAGGGTATTCCGTTTGTCCTCCAGGGTACGGATGGCCTGTCCTCCCGGAATCAGCAGCGGCATCTTGCTGGTCTTGATGGGGTTGACAATGTCATGATCCGCAAAGTCCGGCACCAGATACAAGGGGTTGCCCCCGGCATATTTTCCCTGTTCTCCTTCCAATATCAGGGTATTGGACAGCTCAATGCCATAATTCCGGAACACTTCCTGGAAATTGGACAGATCGTCAAGCAGGACATCCATCATGAACAAAGCCCTTCCCTGATTCTCCATATATTCCTTCAGTGCCTCCGCTTCCTCTTTCGAAAGGTCCTTCTGCGGGGAATTGACAATGAGAAGATCCGCATCGTCCGGAACTCCCTCCTGTCCCAGTAAGTTCAGTTCCTTCACATCAAAGTTTTCCAGCTCCATCTGCTTTTTGGCGTTGGAATCCAGAGGGGTTTCGCTGTGCCCTTCCAGCACATAGGCAACCGGCATTTCCGAACCGCCGACAAACAGGATCGCGGAAGTCAGCCTCTGCTCCACTGCCAGGGACTCGGGCTGCATCCCGCCGGATTGGCTCTGCGTGTAATTGATCATATCATACTGATCGATGACGCGGTACACTTCGCCTTTCTCCACGACAAGACTTCCGGCTGCGAGAGATTCCCCTTCCTTTGTATACTTTTTCGCAGTCAGGGGATCCCGAACAGGATCAATATAGCCGGTATGAATATGCTTTGAATTCTTCGTATACCTTTGCACGATTTCCTTCACCACGGGGCTGACTGAGCTCTGTTCCCCAACATAATAAATGGTGACATCGTCCTTCAGATTCTTCAGTACGTCTTCGGTCTGCTCGGACAGGGTATACAGCTGGTTCTGCGTCAAATCGATCCGCAGCGGAATCCTGTCCGAAACCAGGTTTACGACAATCACCGCCGCGATGACGATCACCGTAATCAGCGTGGCATAGCCGCCGTATTTGAATTTTTTGCTTTTGAAAGACTGTAAGATGTTTCCTTTTTTCATCCCTGCTCCCCCTTAGCTCCACCTCTTCTTTTCCAGCATCCGCACCGTAAGGAAAAGAAAAATGCCGGAAAAGGAGATATAGTATATAATCGGGCTGAGGTTCAGAACACCCATGGAAAAGTCGTCATACCGACTGAGCAGTGAGAACCAGTTCAGCACCTTCGCAATGAGTCCGTCAAAAGCAGCCGGCTTCATCCGGTAGCCAGCAAACACGCCAATCAGCCCGGCCGCCATAATCCCGCCGCTGACAATCCAGTTCTTTGCCGCCATATAGAAAATAACAGCCACCGCCGCAATCAGAATACATGCAAAAATAATACCGGAAGTACGATCTGTGGGCAGCCCCTGGGCAATCGTATCAATGAACCAGATCAAAAGAAGCGCGGTAAAGGTGACAACAGCAGCAATGACCTGATTGTCCGTAGTGGAGGATATGAACAATCCCACTGCGATCAGGGAGCAGCCAAACAGGAAAAATCCAACATACCCGCCAATCACCTCGGGCCAGTTCACGGAACCCATGGTGCTCAGGATCGCCGGATAAATCAATGTAATGACCAGCGTCAGAAACAATACGCTTACCGCTCCCAGAAATTTTCCGAGAACAATCCTGGAAAGGCTGATGGGACTGGTCAGCAGCAGCTGATCCGTCTTCTGCCGGGCTTCCTCTGCCAGAAGACGCATGGTAAGAATCGGAACAATCAGCATGAATACAAATGTGATATTGGAAAGCACTCCGTTGTACTGGGGACTCATGCCCAGTAAATTGTTCAGAACGAAGAACAGGCCAACAAAAAACAACAGGCACGCCATAAAGATATAGCCTGTCATGGATTTAAAATAGGTTAGAAATTCTTTTTTTATAATTGCCAGCATTACTGCACCCCCCTGTCGGAAACCGTATCATCCTGCGTGGTCACCCGCATGAAGATATCTTCCAGAGTCATGCCTACAGCTCTCATCATCAGGATGGGGTAGGATGCCCTGCTGAATGCATGGAACAAAGGTCTCCGGATATCCACATTATCGTCCGCCTGTACAATGATATCCACGGTATCCGGCTCCCTGGAGCCCTGAGACTCCGCGGATTTGATCCCCTGCAGCTCCCCGACCACTTTGAGGGCCTGCTTTTCCGACGCCGCCACCCGGAGGGTAATCCGGCTGGTATCGCCAAGACCTTTGGACAGGTTCGCCGGCGTATCACTGGCTACAATCCTGCCCCGGTCAATAATGACCACCCGCTCACACACTTCGCTGACTTCCGGCAGAATATGCGAGCTGAGAATAATGGTATGGCTTTTCCCCAGCTTTTTGATCAGATTCCGGATTTCAACGATCTGCTTTGGATCCAGTCCGACGGTGGGCTCGTCCAAAATCAGAACGTCCGGATTCCCGACCAGTGCCTGGGCCAGGCCAACACGCTGCCGATACCCTTTGGACAGGTTCCGGATGAGCCTTCCCTTCACATCGCCGATCCGGACCAGATCCATGATCCGATCCAGCCCCGCTTTTCTGTCCGATGTCCTGACTCCCTTGATCTCACTGACAAAATTCAAATACTCCGTCACCGTCATTTCTCCGTACAACGGAGGAAATTCAGGCAGATAACCGATCTTTTTCTTTGCCTCCTCCGGCTGCTCCAGAATATCAATGCCGTCGATCAGGGCAGTGCCTTCCGTGGCAGAAATATAGCCGGTGAGAATGTTCATGGTCGTTGATTTGCCCGCACCGTTCGGGCCAAGAAATCCCAGTATTTCGCCGGAATCCACCGTAAAATCAATGGAATCCACGGCAACATGCTGACCAAAACGTTTGGTCAGATTTTCAACTTGGATCAAAGTATTCCCCCCCAATTAAAAAATTCTGGCTTATTGCATAACACAGTTTTCATTATATCATCCCGTATCGGATTATATCAAAAAAGTTTAAAGAAATTATGAATAATTTATGAATTCACCGAAGAAGATTCCTGACGTTTCCATCGAA
>DAINCI010000091.1:0-7926 GCA_036732425.1 Bacillota bacterium | reverse complement strand
ATAAGGCAGCTGCCAGAGGATACATTGATGATGTGATCGAACCGGAAGCTACCAGGCCTCGTTTGATCAGTGCATTGGAGATGCTGGAAAGCAAGAGGGAGAACAGGCCGCCGAAAAAGCACGGCAACTTCCCTGTCTGATTTCTATTACGAAACGAGGTGTGAGATTTGTTGGGATTTTTTAAAAGAAAAAAATCGGGTTCCGAAAAATCAGAATCTGCTGCAACATTCGGGAACCGCAGAGATGAATCGGCTTCTCCGACGACGGACTTCCGGGAATCGGAAGATACGGATGAGTTGATTGCTGTGATCGCAGCAGCTGCTGCTTCGTCCATGAACCGTTCCACACATGATATTGTGGTACGCTCCATAAAACGGATTCCAGCTGGCTCTCCTGTCTGGAATCAGGCAGCAAGATATGATCTGACAACATCAGGATTTTGAGATACGATAAAAAAGCAAACGAGGAGGAAACAGGATGCGTAAATTTAATATAAAGGTAAATGGAAAGTCCTACGAAGTGGAAGTGGAAGAAGCACAGAACGGAGTGCCGGCAGCGCCCGAAGCGCCTGCACCTCAGGCTGCTCCTGCCGCCAACAAGCCCGCCCCTGCTCCGGAGAAACCGGCAGCTGCTCCGTCCACCGGCGCAGAGGGCTCCGTCAAGATGAAGGCTCCCATGCCCGGAAATATCGTGGATGTAAAGGTAAAGCCGGGGGAGACCGTCCGGAAAAGCCAGGTGGTCCTTATTCTGGAAGCCATGAAAATGGAAAATGAAATTATGGCTCCGCAGGACGGCAAAGTGGTATCGGTTCATGTAACAAAGGGAGCTACGGTAAATTCAGGAGATCTTTTGATTACATTGGACTAATGCTTCAAAAGGAGGAAGTATATTATGGCAAAGGTAAAAATTATGGAGACTGCCCTCCGGGATGCGCCTCAATCTCTTATCGCCACAAGGATGACCACAGATGAGATTCTGCCCATTGTTGGGCTCATGGATCAGGCTGGTTATTATTCCATGGAAATGTGGGGAGGCGCAACATTTGACACTTGTCTCCGATTTTTGAATGAGGATCCATGGGAACGCCTGCGTAAGATACGAAAAAAGGTAAAGAACACAAAGCTTCAGATGCTGCTGCGTGGACAGAACATTCTGGGCTATAAGCATTATCCGGATGATGTTCTCATTGAATTTATTAAAAGAACGGTTGGGAACGGAATTGACGTGATTCGTATTTTTGATGCGTTGAATGATGTGCGGAATCTGGAGACCGCCATCTCCACTACGGTAAAGGAAGGTGCCCACGCACAGGCTGCCCTGTCCTATACCACAAGTCCGATTCACAATATTCAGTATTATATCGAAACTGCAAAGAAGCTGGAGTCCATGGGTGCGAATTCCATCTGTATCAAGGACATGGCCGGACTGTTGAAGCCTTACGATGCGCATCAGCTGGTCAGCGAGCTGAAAAAGGAAATTCATATTCCCATTGAACTGCACACGCACTGTACCACCGGGCTGGCTTCCATGACTTATCTGAAGGGCATTGAAGCAGGCGCTGATATTGTGGACTGCGCCATATCACCATTGTCCATGGGTACCTCCCAGCCGCCGACGGAGTCTCTGGCAGCCACCCTTCAGGGAACCCAATACGATACAGGCCTTAATATGGACGTCCTGAATCAGGTTGCTGATTACTTCAAGACGCTTCGCGGGAAGTATATGAAAAATGGTCTGTTGAATCCCAAAGTGCTTTCGGTGGATGTCAATGGATTGATCTACCAGGTACCGGGCGGTATGCTGTCCAACCTTTTGTCCCAGCTGAAGCAGCAGGGTGAGGAGGATAAGTACGACGATGTACTGAAGGAAGTTCCGCGGGTCCGTGCAGATCTCGGATATCCGCCTCTGGTTACCCCAACCAGTCAGATTGTCGGTACACAGGCTGTTCTCAATGTCATTACCGGCGAAAGATATAAAATGGTCACCAAGGAGACAAAGGCCTATGTACGCGGTGAATACGGAAGATCCCCCGCGCCCATCAGCGATGAGATCCGTCACAAACTCATCGGGAACGAAGAGCCTATCACATGCCGTCCGGCGGATCTTTTGAAACCGGGCCTGGAAGAATATCGGAATGCCGTCAAGGGGTATATGGAGCAGGAAGAGGATGTGCTCTCCTATGCTTTGTTCCCGCAGGTTTCAGAAAAGTTTTTTAAGCAGCGTCAGGCAGAGAAATATAAGATAGACAGCACGATGCTGGACCAGGAAGATAAAGTTCATCCCGTCTGATAAAGAGAAAAGGGCCTTTGGTGGAAGAGGGTCCTTTTTTTATCAAAAAGGGAGGTAAGAGCGGAATGATAGCATCTGGTTTTCACTATAATAAGTATATATAATGGAAAGAATCGTTCGATCCAAAGGAGAAAGATATTTGGATTCGTATTATGTCATTGACAGTCATTGTGATACGGTGATGAAGGTTGCGGATCAGGGAGCCAAACTGGATCGTACAGGGCAATCCCATGTGACGATCCCGGGGCTCAAAAAGGGAAAGGTTGGTCTGCAGTTCTTCGCTGCATGGGTCGGGCCAAAAAACAGGTATTCCCCGTGTCTTCAGCGGGGACTTCAGTTAATCGATGCCTATTATGGTATGCTGGATCGCTGTCCGGAGGACTTTTTGCCGGTTTACCGGTTTCAGGACATCAATAAAGCACGGGAACAGCATAAAATTGGCTGCCTTCTTAGCGTCGAGGGCGGCGATGTCCTGGAGGGAGAGTCTGTGAATTTACGGATTCTTTATCGGCTTGGCGTCCGCGCATTGACCCTGACGTGGAACTTCCGCAATGAAATTGCAGATGGAGTGATGGAGGATAAGGCTCTGGGAGGATTATCCGGATTCGGACATGAGGTGGTCCGGGAAATGAATCGGCTGGGCATGCTGGTGGATGTATCCCACCTGTCCGAACGGGGGTTCTATGATGTGATGGAAGTTTCCGAAAAACCCATTGCAGCCACTCACTCCAATGCATGGTCCGTGTGCAGGCATCCAAGGAATCTGAAGGATGATCAGATCAAGCTTCTTGCACAAAGAAACGGCGTCATGGGCATGAACTTCTATCCTGCATTTTTGTCTTCGGAAGGTGCCGGCTTAATGGATATCATTCGTCATATCGAATATATTGCTGCGTTGGCAGGCATTGATGTCATTGGATTTGGTTCCGATTTTGACGGAATTGGGGAAACGCCGGAAGGGATTCCCGGTCCGGAAGGATATGGCAGGATTATCAATGAGCTGCTGAAGTTGAATTACCGGGAAGAGGATGTCCGACAAATTGCATGCGGCAATTATCTACGGTTATTAGGGGAGATCCTGTGAGATAACGCCTGGGAAATCAGACAGAACGACACAGAGGTGAGAAGAGGATGAACAGAAGGATACCTGCGGGAAGGGCAGATCTTCATAATCACACCACGGCTTCTGATGGGCTGCTTACTCCGGCACAGCTGGTTGATTTTGCCGCCCAAAAGGGATTGAAGGCGGTCGCAATAACGGATCATGATACGACGGACGGTATCGAAGAGGGTCAGGAAGCAGGACATACATTCCATGTAATGGTCGTACCGGGAATTGAGCTGAATACGCAGATGGATCGAAAAGAGATCCACATATTGGGATATTTTATTGACATGGCTTCTCCTGCTTTTCAGCACCGGCTGACGGAAATGAAAGAGGATCGAAAGATCCGTGCAAGGAAGATGGTGGATCGATTGACCAGCCTGTATGGTTTGGACATTACGTATGAAGATGTTCTGCGGCAGGCAGGGAAAGGTGGTGTGGGCAGGCCTCATATTGGCCGCGCCCTGATGGAAAAGGGAATTGTGCGGGATGTTTCGGAAGCATTTAAAAAGTATCTGGGTACCGATTGTCCTGCGTATGTGGATCGTACCCCTCTTTCCCCGGCGGAAGGGATTGAAATGATCGAAAAGGCAGGAGGAGTTCCTGTACTGGCCCATCCGGGGCTTTTGCCCGATCAGGGATTGCTGGATCCTTTATGTAAAATGGGAATAAAGGGGATTGAAGCTTATCACAGCAAACACACACGGGAAGACAGCCTGCGTTATTCCCGCTTCGCTCAGGTCCATGGATTGTTGATCACCGGAGGAAGCGACTGCCATGGTGAACTGCATAACGGAATGCCTGCAGTAGGTGATGTTACGGTGGATACGGGTGTGGTGGAGGCTTTGAAAAGTTTGTCTGCAGCTGGACGCCATGATATGAATAAACAGATAGATAAAAATTCATAATTAGGTAGACATAATCTTGATTTCATGATATAATATGGTTGATATGATTGATTTATATTTAAAACTTTCATAATGGAGGTAATCCAACCCATGATTTTATCAAAAAAGGCCTGTGGAATATCCGAATCCCTTACCTTGTCCATTGATGCAAAAGCCAAGAAAATGAAATCAGAAGGTTATGATGTAGTGGGATTTGGAGCGGGAGAGCCTGATTTTCCCACTCCTGATTTTATTGTACAGGCAGCCAAAGAGGCATTGGATAAAGGATTTACAAAATATACTCCTTCTTCGGGGACTCTGCAGCTGAGACAGGCAATCTGTAAAAAGTTCGAGAGAGAAAACCATATTACATATACCCCGGATGAGGTGATTGTGTCAAATGGCGCAAAACATTCCCTGTACAATATTTTTCAGGCGATCCTGAATCCGGGGGATGAAGTAATTATTCCAAGGCCATATTGGCTCAGTTATCCGGAAATGGTCCGGATGGCAGATGGTGTTCCTGTAGTTGCGGATGTCAGGGAAGAGGATAGTTTCAAGGTTTCTGCAGAAGATCTCAGGAAGGTGATTACACCCAGAACAAAGGCTTTTGTTCTGAACAATCCAGGCAATCCAAGCGGATGCATTTATCGGCGCAGGGAATTGCAGGCAATCGCGGATCTGGCAGAGGAGAACCGGTTCTTCATAGTTTCCGATGAAATATATGAATCCCTGATTTATGACGGACAAAAGCATATCAGTATTGCATCGCTGAACGATTCGGTCCGTGATTTAACGTTCACGGTAAATGGCATGTCCAAAGCTTATGCCATGACCGGATGGAGAATTGGATATGCTGCCGGTCCGAAAGAGGCAATTCAGGTAATGGGAAATATACAGTCCCATTCCACGTCCAATCCCAACTCCATTGCCCAATATGCCAGCACCGTCGCATTGAATGCACCAAAAGACTGTGTTCAGGAAATGGTGAAGGAATTCGATAAAAGACGGTTATATATGATGGAGCGGATCCGGTCCATTCCTTATTTGTCCTGTATAAAACCGGAGGGTGCGTTTTATATCATGTTGAATATCCGCCAATGTTTTGGGAAACACCATGGCAGCACCCTGATTCATGATTCCCTGAGTTTTTCCGATTCTTTGCTGGAATCCAGAATGGTAACCGTTGTTCCGGGTATCGCTTTTGGTGCCGATTCCTTTGTAAGGCTGTCTTATGCCAACTCCATGGATAATATCTGCAGGGGATTGGATCGAATGGAAGAGTTTATAAACGAACTGGTTTAATATTTCATATAAAAATACAGTAAGAAGGAGACATGCAATTGGAGGTATATGAGAATCCTCTTATCACGCGGTATGCATCCCGCAAAATGGCTGAGAATTTTTCCGACAAGAAGAAATTCATTACATGGAGGAAGCTCTGGATTATCCTTGCGGAGACAGAAAAGGAATTGGGACTTCCCATCACGGAGGATCAAATCAATGAACTGAAAGCCCACGAAACGGATCTGAACCTGGATGTGGCAGCGCAAAGGGAAAAGGAAGTGCGCCATGACGTAATGGCCCATGTTTATGCATATGGCCAGCAGTGTCCAAAAGCCAAGCCGATTATTCATCTGGGAGCCACCAGCTGTTATGTGGATGACAATACAGATGCAATATTGATGAGAGACGGTCTGCAGATTCTTCGGGAAAAACTGCTGGCCTGCATGGAACGATTGGCTGAATTCGCATGGAAATACAAAGAACTGCCCACTTTGGGATTTACCCATTTACAGCCGGCTCAGCTCACTACGGTGGGGAAACGCGCCTGTCTGTGGCTCCAGGATTTGATGCTGGATCTGGAAGAGATGGAAGATGTGCTGAAAGCAATCCGCCTTCGTGGCGCCAAAGGGACAACCGGTACCCAGGCCAGCTTTCTGACGCTTTTTGAAGGGGATCAAAAAAAGGTGAAGGAGCTGGATAGAAGGATCGTCGAAAAACTGGGGTTTCATGAGGCTTATCCGGTAACCGGGCAAACCTATCCCCGCAAGCTGGACAGCAGGGTATTGAATCTGTTGAGTTCCATTGCACAAAGTGCATACAAATTCAGCAACGACCTCCGGTTGCTGCAGCATATGAAAGAGATTGAGGAACCCTTTGAAAGTCATCAAATCGGTTCTTCTGCCATGGCTTATAAAAGGAATCCCATGCGTTCGGAAAGAATGTCCTCGCTTTCCCGGCTGGTGATCGTCAACTCCCTGAATTCGGCGATTACCGCATCCACTCAATGGCTGGAGCGGACACTGGATGATTCTGCAAACAGGAGAATATCCATTCCTCAGGCTTTTTTGGCAGTGGACGGCATTCTGAATCTCTATATTAACATCATAAGCGGCCTGGTAGTATATCCACAGGTGATCCATAAGCATATTATGGAGGAACTTCCCTTTATGGCAACGGAATACATTTTGATGGAAGCGGTGAAAAAGGGTGGAGACCGACAGGAACTGCATGAAAAAATAAGGGTGTTTTCCATGAAAGCAGGTGCCCGTGTCAAGGAAAAAGGGGAAAGCAACGATCTGATGGACCGGATTGCTGCAGATCCTGCATTTGGTTTTACACGGCAGGAACTGGCGGATATCATGAACCCATCCAATTTTATAGGCAGGGCACCGGATCAGGTAAGAGATTTCCTTTCTGATTATATTCGTCCGATATTGGAGAAAAACAAGGATCAAATCGGTGTGGAGGAAGAGCTGAAAGTTTAAGATGGGTAGAATAAGCAGAATAATAAGATGGAACAGAAGACAAGGGATCCCGGATCCAATCAATCCGGGAAATAAAAAAGAGTGGACAGAACCACTCTTTTTTGGCAGGGGAGACGCGGCTCGAACACGCAACCAATGGTTTTGGAGACCACTACTCTACCAATTGAGCTACTCCCCTATGAATATTGACGATCTCTTCTTTGTGCAACAATAGTTATTATAATGCATCTGGACAAAGAAGTCAATGGATACGAACGAAAATACTGTATTTGGGGCAGAAAGGAATCTTCCATGAACAAAAAAAATGTTGAAATATATACAGATGGCGCTTGCAGTGGAAATCCGGGGCCAGGCGGATGGGGTGCCGTTTTGATTTACAGGGGAGTCGAGAGGGAGATGTCCGGATTTGAAAGGGACACCACCAACAACCGTATGGAGCTGACCGGGCCGATTAAAGCGCTGCGGGCTTTAAAACAGCCATGTGCAGTGCGGTTGTATACGGACAGTGCTTATGTCTTTAATGCGTTTACGCGAAACTGGATCAAAAAATGGCAAAAAAATGGATGGAAAACAAGCCAGAAGCAGCCAGTGGAAAATCAGGATCTCTGGAAGGAGCTGCTTGAGCTGACTCAAATCCATCAGGTGGAATGGTCCAAAGTGAAAGGGCACAGCGACAATGAGAAGAACAATCGATGCGATGAACTGGCAAAAAAAGCAGTTGCCGATAAGAAAGGCATTGCAGACGGAGCGTAAAGTTCGGAAAATAAAGTTCCGTAAGATTCACTCGTTTCTTTCAGAAATCAAAAAAAGAGGAGCATTATACTATGCGCAAAATACAAGTTTTGCGAATAGTACATTACTTTTGATTGGAAAG
>DAINCI010000090.1:0-8173 GCA_036732425.1 Bacillota bacterium | reverse complement strand
AAATGTTCTGGATTGTATTGACAATTTATTTAAACTTCTATATCATACTATAGGGTATAATTTATACGTATCAATAAACAAGACATCATTGGGAAGACCATTCTATAGCCAGAAACAATCAAACAGGGGGACTGAAAATGAATTGGCAGCAAAAGCTGAATGAAGTAAACCTGGATCAGGCCCAGGCTTTTCCAGGTCAGCTTACCGCATACCTGGAGAAAACAATACGGAGCGAGACTCCGAAGCTGGCTGTTTCAACGGATTTGAACCTGAGCGGGAGATTTGAGGAGCAATGGATTGTGGTAACGGATACAAGCATCCACGTTCTTCAGCAGCCGACTCCGGAGGATAAAGTGAGAATGAAGTCCTGGTCTCTGGCAATTGTCCGGAAAGTGGATATCAAAAATTATTATGGGGTCGGCTCTGTGGAGTTGATTACAGCAGACGGAGCCATTGAGCTGCTCCGGTTTACCCTGCGCTTCCGGCAGAGATTCTATCGGTTTGCTGATTACCTCCAGAAGATATTAAGGGAAGAACAATTCAGTGTTGATGAGGCGATTCACCAGAGCGACGGAGAAAGCATGTATGGGGAGAACAGATGTCCGAATTGTGGAACTCCGTTTCGCAAGGGAACCACCACATGTCCAAAATGCTCAAAAAAAACCGAGACGTTCCGGAGATTATTGGGTTATCTGCAGCCTTATAGATGGAAAGTTCTTCTGATGCTGCTGACGACACTGATTTATACGGTATTGACTCTGGTGCCGCCTTATCTGCAGAAAATCATGATTGACGATGTAATCCGCAGGAGCAGGCTGGATTATCTCAAGTGGATTGTATTGGTCATCTTCGGATCCAGCCTTCTGAGTGCTTTGTTTGAGGGACTTCGGAGCTATCAGCTGGCCTGGCTGGGGCAGAAGATCGTTTATGATCTGCGCTCCCAGGTATATGCCCATCTGCAGTCCCTGGGTCTGGCCTATTATGATAAAAGACAGACCGGAGCCATTATGAACCGGGTCACCGGAGATACCTCTTCCATACAGAACTTCATTGTAAGCGGGATCCAGGAGACCATTGTGCAGGTCTTTACGCTGATTGCCATTGCTGTCATTCTGTTTGTGCAGGATTGGCAGCTGGCTCTGATTGTCCTTTTGCCCACTCCCTTTATCTTTTTCGGGACAAAAATCTTTGGGAAAAGGATTCATAAGCTGTATCACAGGATCTGGAGGCGCCGGTCCAATATGAGCGCTGTGCTGGGAGGGGCCATACCGGGTATCAAGGTCGTGAAGGCCTTTACTCAGGAACGTTACGAGACGGAAAAATTTCAGGAAGCGCTGGAGGATTATTTTCACGAGGAGGTCCGCGCCATAAAATATCGTTCCACTTTCTTTCCGCTGATTTCCCTGGCTACCTCCATCGGTGCGGTGCTGATATGGGGCTATGGGGGCTACCGGGTGATTGCCGTCCGTGACATCAGTCTTGGTACCCTGACCGCTTTTATCGGTTATATGTGGAGGTTTTATCAGCCGATTACCACCCTCAGTCACCTGAATGAGCAGTACGAAGGCGCCATTACCGCCGCCGAACGGGTTTTTGAGATTCTTGATCACCAGTCGGAGTTTCGCCAGGTGAAGTCGGCAGAGAAGGCGGTTCCGGTGAGGGGGGAGATTACGTTTCATCACGTCTCTTTCTATTATGAAGCCGGGGAAGAGGTTCTGAAAGATATCAACCTTCATATCCATGATGGTGAGCTGATTGGTCTGGTAGGTTCCAGTGGTGCCGGAAAATCCACTCTGGTTAACCTGATTCCCCGGTTTTATGAGGCGACGGAAGGGGAGATTCTTCTGGATGGGGTCAATATAGAAGATATGGACCTCAACATCCTTCGTTCCAATATCGGCGTGGTGCTTCAGGAGCCGTATTTGTTTTATGGAACGATTGCCGAGAACATTTCCTATGGACGTCCTTCGGCATCCCTGGAGGAAATTGTATGGGCTGCCAGAGCGGCAAATGCCCATAAATTCATCATGAAATTTCCGGACGGCTATGATACTCTGATCGGAGAAAGGGGAATCGGGCTGTCCGGCGGTGAGAAGCAAAGGATTTCCATTGCCAGGGCAATCCTGAAAAACCCCAGAATTCTGATCCTGGATGAAGCTACGTCGTCTGTGGATACGGAAACGGAAAAGCTGATTCAGGAAGCCATCGACAGGCTGGTCCACAATCGAACGACCATCGCCATTGCCCATCGGCTGTCCACATTGAAAAACGCCCACCGGATCCTTGTCCTGGATAAAGGCATGATTGTGGAAGAAGGAACGCATGATGAACTGATGAAGAAAGAGAATGGAACGTTCCGTCACCTGGTTGAGATACAGGCGGAGGTCGCAAGGACAAATGTTATATAAAGGGATATCATGAACAGGGCAAATGTCGAATAAGGATAGAATGGCAGGGTGAATTGCCACGACAACAACAAATGGAGGTTCGTATGGGACAGGAAAGATGTACTAAATCGGAGGAAGACAATGCAGTTATGAAGGTCGATTTTCTGAATCCTTCTTCTTTGGAATTTCGGCTGGACAGCTATATGAGACTAAACCTTCACAATAAAATGACAAGGGAGATCATGGAAGATGTGGATCTGAAACTGATGTTTCCCCTGACTTACAGGACCGGCTATCTGGAGATATTCAGCGGGGAGGAAGAGATCGGCGTGATCCGGAATTTAAAGGAACTCAGTCCGAAAAATCAGAAAGTCATCGAAGAAGTTCTGGGGCAGAGATATTTCGTTCCGGAAATTATACAGATACGGAAAGTAATCGAAAAATACCGCCTGGTGTACTGGGAGGTCCTTACGGACCGGGGAGAAATGAATTTTTATACAAGGACAAGGCATGATATCGTTGTTAAGGAAAACCAGGTCTTTATCCGGGATATCGATTCCAACCGCTACCTCATTCGGGACATCACAAAGCTGAGTCCTCAGAGCCGGAAGGAGTTGAGTCCGGAGATTTAGAATTTTGCAGTGCATTGAAATTGGTTTTGCCGCATACCATTCAATAGGGGGAGGTGCAGGTAAAATGGCCCGTAAATCATTATACAGATTCCTGCTTCCCCTGCTGTGCGTTCTGATTCTGTGCCCGCTGGCCTTCTTTGCCTTTGAGAAGGCAATTCAGCCTACCCTGGTGGCCATGTCCGAAGCCAAAGTGGAAAGCATGAGTATTATCGCAATGAACACAGCAGTTAACGAAATACTTGGCTCGGATGTGAAGTATACTGATCTTACCAGCATTATAACGGATTCGAATGGAAAGATTTCCACAATTCAATACAATACCATTTTGATCAACGAACTGGCCAGAAAAACCTCTTCCCTTGCCCAGAGCAAAATAGCATCCATAGGGGAGCAAGGCATAGATATTCCCATGGGTTCGGCAACCCGAAGCAAGATACTGGCCGGCAAAGGGCCCAATATCAACGTGAAACTGATTCCAATCGGATCGGTGGCCGCGGACTTTTATGAAGAATTTTCACAGGCAGGCATCAATCAGACCAGACATAAAATTTACATTTCCTTAAAAACCAGCGTGCATATTATTGTGCCATTGGGAAGCGATACGATCAAATTGTCCAATAAAGTTCCCATCGCAGAAACGATTATAACAGGAGAAGTTCCTGACACCTATATCAACGTGAGGGATATGGATCAGGCCCTGAAACTGATTCCCATGGATTAAATGTATTGTGCCCATGACATATTCAAAAGGATATGGGAATACATATAAATGGAATTGGTTTCTTACCAAACAAAAAGATCAAAAATACAAACGAGGTGTCAGACAATGAACTTGATCAGTCCAAAAGAAGGCATTTACGGAATGAGGGGCATGACCGATGAACAAGTGAAATCCTCCAGAGAGCGGTATGGGGATAACAATCTCGTTCAGCTAAAAAGACGAAGCTTTGCAAAGGAGTTTTTAAGCAATTTCGGAGATCCCATTATAAAGATCCTGCTGATTGCCCTGGCTGTTAATATTATTATCCGGCTTGGCAGTTTTGAGTGGTATGAAACCATAGGAATTGCCGTTGCCATATTGGTTTCCACATTTGTGTCCACCATATCGGAATATGGGAGCGAATCTGCTTTTGAAAAGCTGCAGGAGGAAGCCCAGAAGACCAAATGCCGTGTGAAAAGGTCGGGTCAGCTTGTGGAAATCGGAGTCGGTGAAGTGGTGGTCGGCGATTACGTGCAATTGCAGGCCGGAGACCGGATTCCCGCAGACGGGGTGATCCTGCAAGGCGAATTATATGTGGACCAGTCTCCGCTGAACGGAGAAAGCAAAGAGGCCTATAAGACGTCCCAGGAAGGAGGAAAGCGGAAGCACTGCGATACAACAGATTTTAATGATCAAAACAGTTTGTTCCGCGGCTGTATCATTTCTTCCGGAGAGGCCATGATGGAAGTACAAAAGGTAGGCGAAGGGACTCTTTATGGGAAACTGGCCCGTGATATTCAGGAGGCTCCCCGTGAAAGTCCACTGAAGCTGAGACTGGGGAAACTGGCACAAACGATCAGTAAATTGGGATACATCGGAGCTGCCCTGGTAGCCGTCTCCGATTTATTTCAATCCATAGTTCTTGCCAATTCCTTTGAGATGGCTGCAATTCAGCAGTTTGTACGTTCGCCGAAGTTGATGACGGAGTGTATTATTCATGCCGTCACATTGGCAATATCGATCATTGTCGTGGCAATTCCAGAGGGCCTGCCCTTAATGATCACTGTTGTTTTGTCCTCCAATATGAATCGTATGCTGAAGGACAATGTTCTGGTAAGAAAGCTTGTGGGAATTGAAACATCCGGAAGTCTGAACATTTTGTTTTCTGACAAGACAGGGACGATTACAAAGGGGAAGCTGAAAATGGACTCCTTTTTCAGTGGGACTGGGACAAGTTATGACAATTTTCACAAGCTGAGAAATACACGTTTGGGCAAGCTTCTTCGCATATCCTGTGTTTATAATACGGGAGCATCTGTCAGCAGAAAGAATGGAAAGTCCGTTGCCATTGGTGGAAATACAACAGAAAGGGCTTTGCTGGAATTCGTTATGGAAGATGGTGCTCAGCAGGATCCGGTCCGGGTCATCAGCAGCGTTCCGTTCAGCAGTGTGAATAAGTATTCCAGCGCACAGGTACGGGGAGCGCTCTGCGGCACTCTGATAAAAGGAGCTCCTGAATTGATCCTGCCCAAATGCACGACCTGTTTTGATGAAAACGGACAGAAGAGACCCTTTCGATCTTCCTTTAAGCTGAAAAATTATATGAAGAAGGCAACTCAAAATGCAGAGCGACTTCTGGCAATCGCCATAAGCGACAGTCCGGTCACCCGGCCCTCCAACGGCATGACTTTGGTGGGGATTGTCCGCATAAAGGACGAGATACGGCGCGAGGCAGTCCAGGCAATCAAGCAGGTGAACCAGGCAGGCGTACAGGTAGTTATGATCACCGGAGATAATAAGGATACGGCTTTTGCCATTGCCCGTGAGGCCGGGTTGATGAAAGAGAAGGACAAAAACGCTGTATTGACAAGTGAAGACCTGACAAAGGTGTCGGATGACGAGCTCAAAGTCAGGCTGCCGGAACTGCGGGTGGTTGCCAGGGCAGTTCCTTCCGATAAAAACCGTCTGGTCAACATCGCCCAGGGTCTGAACATGGTCGTTGGTATGACCGGGGACGGGATTAACGATGCGCCAGCCCTGAAAACAGCGGATGTGGGGTTTGCCATGGGCAGCGGTACGGAGATCGCCAAGGAAGCCAGCGATATTGTCATAATGGATGATAATTTCCTATCCATTTCAAAAGCCATTTTATATGGCCGGACCATATTCAAAAGCATTCGCAAGTTTATTATATTCCAGCTGACGATCAATCTCTGCGCCGTGGGGATTTCCATTATCGGTCCGTTTATCGGGGTAAACTCACCTCTTACGGTGTTACAGATGCTGTGGGTAAATATGGTAATGGATACGTTGGCAGGTCTGGCCTTTTCCGGGGAAGCACCGCTTCCGGAATATATGAATGAGCCGCCGAAGCAGCGGGATGAACCAATCATAAATTCCTATATGTATAACCAGATACTGATTCTGGGTTCCTATGTAACCCTGCTCTGTATCCTGTTTTTAAAGCTTCCCTGGTTTCATGGAATCTTTGGCTATGATTCCGGAAATATTTCCTTTATGACTGCATTTTTTGCCTTGTTTATTTTTGCCGGCGTGTTCAACAGCTTCAATGCCCGTACCAGCCGGCTGAAACTGCTGGCCAATATCGGCAGAAACAAAAGGTTTATCACAGTTATGCTGTTTGTGGTGATGATTCAGCTGATCATTATATACTTCGGAGGATCGGTTTTTCGCACTGTTCCGCTCACCCTGCCGGAGCTGTTCTTTGTTATTCTGATGGCAGTCACCGTCGTTCCCGTGGATCTGATAAGGAAAATGCTGATTGGTTCTGCCTGGCGCGGCAATGCGATTTGAGATAGAATAGCAGTACCAAGGCATACAGCAGAAAATAGAAAGGGGAATCAGCATGTCCGTTGAGAGCAAGATCAGAACATACAGGGAAAAAGGCTTTCCAAAAATATGGGTATCGGATCAGGGAGACGGAACGTTTCGGAATCCGGTATTGTATTCCGACTATTCCGATCCGGATGTGATCCGGGTGGGGGATGACTTCTTCATGGTCGCCTCCAGCTTTTCCTGTATTCCCGGGATTCCCGTTCTGCACTCCCGGGATCTGGTGAATTGGAAGATCGTGAATCATGTAGTGGATAAAATCCCTTTTCCGGAGTATGGGAAGCCGCAGCATGGTAAAGGGATCTGGGCGCCAAGCATCCGATATCATGATGAATATTTCCAGGTCTTTCTTCCCATGCCGGACGAAGGATTGTTCATGAGCAAAACGAAAGATCCATTTGGAAAATGGGATCCCCTGGTTTGTATCAGGAAGGTGAGGGGATGGATTGATCCCTGCCCGTTTTGGGATGATGACGGGAATGCCTGGCTGGTCAACGCCTTTGCAAAAAGCCGGATTGGGTTTAAGAGTGTTCTGGCAATCAGCAAAATGAAGCCGGACGGGACTGCCCTTCTGGATGAATTTCGGATCGTAGTGGACGGGAACATCCGTCATCCTACGATAGAAGGCCCGAAGATGTATAAAAGGAATGGCTTTTATTATATCTCCGCGCCTGCAGGAGGGGTCCCGACAGGCTATCAGGTGATTTTAAGATCCAGGAATGTTTGTGGTCCCTATGAGGAAAAGATTGTGCTGCATCAGGGAGATTCCGCGGTAAACGGTCCTCATCAGGGGGCCTGGGTGGAACTGAAAAACGGGGAGACATGGTTCCTGCATTTTCAGGATGCCGGTGCCTATGGACGGATTGTACATCTTCAGCCGGTTCAATGGGTGGACGATTGGCCCATGATGGGAGTCGACAGCAATCACGACGGAATCGGAGAGCCGGTTTGCCAATATACAAAACCGGGTGTGGGAAAACAATGTCCTGTGGAAGTGCCGGATACAAGTGATGATTTCAACGGACAGAAGCTGGGGATGCAGTGGCAGTGGCAGGCCAATCCGGAGCCGGACTGGTACTCCCTGCGGGACAGGAAAGATCACATCCGGTTATTCGCCCGGAACAGCCTGCAGCAGGGGAAGAGAATTCTGTGGAATGTTCCCGGCCTTTTGCTGCAGAAATTTCCGGCACCCGAATTTCAAGTCACCGTAAAAATGGATTTCCGGCCGGAGTTCATCGGGGATCAAGCCGGACTGGCTGTCATGGGAGTGAAATATGCTTATCTGGCTGCCGGAAAGGCGGAGGAGGAGGGAAGCTGGAGGCTGGCCTTGATCAGGGGAGACGGCCTGAAGGAAGAGGAATATACGGCAGCCTGTATCGATATGGATTCCTGTCCTGTGTATTTGCAGACAACCGTAAGCAGAGATGGGAAGTATGCGTTCCATTACAGCACGGATGGTGTGAACTTTCTCCGGATCGGAGGGGGCTTCACAGCGCAGAAAGGACAATGGATCGGAGCAAAGATGGGAATATTCTGCATCAGTCATCAAGGCAAAGACAGCAATGGATTTGCCGATTTTGACTGGTTCCTGGTGGAGGAAA
>DAINCI010000089.1:0-8197 GCA_036732425.1 Bacillota bacterium | reverse complement strand
TTCAAGTACTTAAATATTAAGTTTTATTATTACTTTAATACCTTTATTTACTATAAATTGATGATACCTGATTTTTCTTCCCATCCAGTCAAAAAAGGATGGAAAACAGTCTCCTCTGTTCTTCCATCCTTAGCTTTCGCTTCTTTTTATTCTATATTCCACTTTACAAGTACTTTTGTACAATCCCATATATTTCCTCATGAATATCCTCCACCGATCGGATTGCCCCATCCTTTACACAGGCAATACGATGCCAGCCGTACTTTTCCGCCAAACGGAGGGAAGTGCAATAGGACCGTTCCAGGTAAGCACGATCCTTTTCGTGAATATCCTTTTCCATGGATCCATTGAATTTGTTCTTTCGGTTTTCCATGAGCCGGGTCGCATATTTCACCGGCATATCCAGCAGCAGGACACAATCCGGTTCCGGCAGCCCAAACATCCGGAACTCAAAATCCCACAGCCATCCCAGGAATTTTTCCCGTTCCGACTCGTCGTCTATTTTGGAAGCCTGATGAATCATATTGGAGGTCGTGTACCGGTCTGCCAGAACAATCCCGCCTTCCTGATAGAACGGTTCCCATTTCTTTTTATAGGACGCATACCGGTCCACAGCATAAAACGTTGAAGCGACATACGGACTCACATCTTCCGGTCGGCTGCCAAAATCCCCCCTCAGGTACATTTTGATCAACGCAGAGGAATCGCTTGCATAATCCGGAAACTCCACCTCCATTATCTGATGGTGATCCTCTTTCAGCCGCTGATACAATTTTACGGACTGGGTTTCCTTCCCGCTCCCGTCTCCGGCTTCCATACAAATCAGTTTTCCCATTTCGACTCCTTCCGACTTTCCCGATTCCTGTTCCGGTTTTCCGTTCCGTTTCTTCCCGAACAGGGTACTGCTTCAAGAATGCTGGCATATTCGGATCATTGGAAGAAAGTTTCCTCTTTGAGAACCGGAATCCTGTCCTTTCCGGTCAGCCCAAATAAGTGTCCTCCCCATTCCTCTGTTTCCAACAGTTCCTCGATCCCTGCCGCGTCCACCCGTTCCCCGGGACAAAACCGGGGAATACCGGGAGGATAGGCCCCGACAAGGCCTGCGCAAATCCGACCTTTTGCGCTTTTCAGCGGGACATATTCCTTTGATCTCCCAAAAGTCTCCTTTGGCGACAGCATTTGTTCCGGTATTTCCCGGGAAATAGACAAAGAATTTTCCTTTCGCACTGTTTTGCGCGGGTGAGCCGACAAGGATCGGCAGGCCCGAACCAATTTTGTAAAGTCCGCCTTCTCATCTGCAACGGTGGTAATCAGTACCACCCGGTGAGCATCGGACATTTCCACCTGCACTCCGCTTTCCCGCAGCATCTGTTCCCCTTCGTATCCGGACCGGCCAAGATGAGACAGGTCCAAGACCAGTCTCGTCGGATCCATTCCAAGGATTTCCGGCCGTCTGTAATTTTCCATGGTCTCAATTCCCAAATCCCTGAGCTCCTTTCTGGTCCATTCCAGATTCTCCAGAAGCCGGTCCAACGCAGCCTTTCCCTGCTCCTCCATGTAATCCCGGGCCCAGTCCAGGGAGGCCATAAGCAAATAGGATGGACTGGTGCTCTGAAGCATTCGGGAAACCTGCTCCGCACGCAGAAAGAGAGCGGTATGGGACGGATCTTCCTCAGGATTCCTGCCGGAAAGCCGTACCTGCAGATAAGCGGACTGGGTCAGGGCAGGCAATGTCTTGTGCGCGCTCTGCACCCAGAAATCCGCGCCGCATTCCGCAGCGGACGGCGGCAGCCCGGGATGAAAAACCAAATGCGCGCCATGAGCCTCGTCCACCAGCATCCGCATATGGTGCCCGTCCAATATGCCGCGGATTTCCTTCATTCTGGGGCACATCCCATAATAATCGGGATTGGTCAGGATCATGCCCCGGGCATCCGGATGCTCCCTGACTGCCTGCCGAACTGCTTCCGGCGTCACATGGGTCGCCCAGCCATATTCCTCATCGTATTCCGGCGGAAGATAAACCGGGACAGCCCCGCTCAGCACCAGCCCGCCCCAAACGGATTTGTGACAGTTCCGGGGCAAAAGGACTTTATCTCCGGGCTGAAAGGCAGACATCATCATGATATGGATCCCGGAAGTGGATCCGTTTACCAGAAAAAAGCAGGCGTCCGACTGAAAGGCTTCGGCTGCCAGTTGCTGGGCCTGCTTTATCACGCCTTCCGGCGCCTGCAGATTATCCAGACCCGGTATCTCCGTCATATCCATCTCCGCCAGGCGGCCGGAAAAAGACGGAGGGAAAAGTCTCCCGCCTTTATGCCCCGGCATATGAAACGATACCTGTTCCTTTGCCATGATATCCATCAATGCATCTACAAGAGGCGTACCCATAAATATATCTCACTCCGCTGTTCCATGATTCAAAATACCCAGGAAGGAAACCATCTGAGTCTTTCAATATAGGCCTTGGGTACCACCATTCCCGATATCGCCGGATAAAACAGCACAAACACGATGGCCACCAGGCCGAGATACCCATAAATCCAACCTTTCCGGACCCCTCTTCCCATCAGGCATTTGATCCCGTAAACAATGGACAGAATCAGAAAAGGTACCATGGGGAAAAAGTGGTAGATAAAGGCGGATCTTGGAACAGCCATCCAGGGAATGTACAGGGACAGCAGGGCAATCACCACCAGGAACATGGCCCTGTTTTCCTTCCAGGCCGCCCGGATCGCTGCAAAAAGCGCCGGAATCCCGGGCCACCATACGGCCGGATTGCCGAAGGAGGCAATGGTGGAAGCCATTCCTGCCGGCAAATCCACTCCCTGATAATACCAGATGGGACGTACCATCAGCGGCCAGGACCACCATGGGGACTGGAAAGGGTGCTCGGACTGCAGGGTACTGTGGTAATGAAACATGGATTCCTGATATTCCAGGATATCCGAAAACTTCATTCCCGGCACCCTGAGACAGGGAATATAGGACAGCAGATAAAGAGCCACAGGCATAAGGATGAAAAACAAAACGCAGCATAACATGGTTTTCCACATGTAAACCGGCATGAACTTTTCCACCCAGACAGGAGAGGAAGAACCCTTTGCATCTTCCATCGCTCTCCCTTTTGCTTCCCTGTAGTCTTTATATTCCCCATATTTTGCCGTAAAGAACAGCACGGCCAGGCCAGGCGCCCCATACAATGCGGACCATTTGGTCGCGGCACCCAGCCCAAAGAACAATCCGCTGAAAAAGAGCGGCTTCAGGGATTTTCCGAACCCTTTCCGGTAAGACTTCTGCAGAAAAGCGTCCGCCATATAATAATACATCAGCATGACAAACAGGGTTGTATAGCTGTCAATGGTGGCGATCCGGGTCTGGGCAAAATGCATCAGGTCAAACATCATCAGGAAGGCAGCGCAGAATCCATAAAAGCTTCTTTGAAACAACTTCTTTCCAAACAAATACATTATGGGGATCATGGCAGCCCCGGCCAGGGTGCCCATGACTCTCCACCCAAAGGGGTTCATGCCGAACAGGGCGACGCCGGCGGAGATCAGAATCTTGCCAAAGGGCGGATGGGTCCATTCATAGGGCTTGATGCGGTGCAAATGCTCATAGGCCGTCCGGACATGATAGATTTCATCAAAATAGGTGCCGTTCCGGTAATCGGCGCGGGGACGGGCAAGATCCGGTTCATCCGCCAGATGAAGCAGGTTCCCCTGCACTCTGGTGCCATTCGTGTTTCGTACCGTAAAGGCAAGAGGATTCCATTCCCCTTCCTTTTCACCAAATAAACCAATCTCCCTGATTGCTCCTCCGGGATCCGCCACCTCGATTCGGATCCGGGAGGTAGTCTGCGAGACATTCAGCACTTTCCATTTATAGAACTCATCCACTTCCATATCCGCAAGGCTCCGGTATTCCCCGTTGGCATCCTCATACCAGGTATGGCAGGTGCCTTCTCCCAGCCCGCAGTAAAACGTCAGGCGATCCACATACTGCTCCTTCCCCAGATCCAGGACAAAGCTGTCACCGGAGTTCTTTCCCACCCATTCTGTTTCGGGCACAGCAAAATCCCCCAAATGAATCAGGGCAATGCATAAATAAAGAACCGTCAGAACAGCCATAACGGCAATATCCTTCTTTTCCACATGAAGAGGCGCATATTCCTTCGGCTCGGAGCGGCGGGTTCCGGATTTCCCGGACTTTTCCGGGGAAAACCACAAGGGTCCGTCCTCCAGAGCTTTCTTTGGAGCCCTGATATATAGGGACTGCAGCTTTCCCTGGACCACATTGCGCCAGGACCAGATCAAAACAGCAGCAAAAAGGAGCACATTCAGGGCAGAAACAAGGAGCAGCACCGGATGGCCCGGGGCGATATGCGGAGAACCTGCCTTCAGCATTCTGTCCAGCACGGCAAAGGTATTGGCAAAAACCGTGAAGGAGGCCACGCCGTAAAAGATCAGGCTCCATTTGTCGCGGGTCTGAATCAGGATCATCAGCAGGAAAAACAGCACAGGGAACAGATAGCGTTCATGCATCCGTACCGAGAGCATAAAAAAGCCCATGGAAAAAACCACAGCACTGACATAAGGAAGCTGCGGGCCTTTTCCTTTCCAATACAAAACCGCCGTGAACACCGTGAGCCCAATCATAAACAAAATCCCCCACTGCTGATAGGAGAGCATGAGAAACGCTTCAGAATCGGATTTCAGATTTGCTCCGATCAAACTGAAAAAGTTAAAGGCGTTCAGGGAAGCATACTGGTACCCTTCCGCGGTATTGAAATAGAGGCGGAAGATCCAGTCAGGTCCCTGCCGGAGCGCAAATGGCAGAATAACAACAAAAATGGAGGCAATCCCGCATGCCAGGGTCTTTAAAAGTTGCTTCCAGTCTCTGCGCTTCAGCAGTTCAAAAAATATAACCGGCAGAAAAACCAGCCCCTGCGGCTTCGTCAATACCGCTGCAGCCAGAGGAATACCGGCAAGCGCCGGCCTTTTGGAGGAAAGCATCAGAAAGCCCAATGCCAGAAACATCACCAGAAAGGAGTCCACCTGTCCCCATACCGTGGAATCCAGAAGAACGGCAGGATTGAACAGGTAAATCGCGGAAACAAGAATGGGCCAGCCCCCGGGCATACGGTCCTCTGCTGCGCGATAAAGCAGATATCCCGTTATCAGATCAGCTGCAATGGAGGGCAGCTTCAACAGAAGGATATCCAGCCATTCCCCGCCTGCCAGCCCCAGCAAGCCCGCAAGCTTCCCGATCAAAAAGAGAACATACATATAAAGCGGCGGGTAATCCAGAAAAAAGTCTCCCTGATACAGTCCGGTAAAATTCTCTGCCGCCTTCCGGGACCAGAAACGGAACAATGCCATATCATTGGGAAATCCTTCTATGACAGGCGCCAGTGCCAGCCGGATCAACAGGCCAAAGACAAGCACACAGCGGATCGCATGGGGCCTCTTTTTTACGGACAGCTTCTTCTTTTCAATAAAAGAGAAAAGAAAAACGGCAAACAGAAACAGTAAACAAGAAACAATTGCAATGATTCTCACATCGAAACCCTTCTTTGTATTATTCACCGGTCAGCGAAACACCAATATCTTGCTTCCGATAAAATTGATTACCATGGAACAGAGAGTGGCTCCCGCCTTGCTGACAAAAATGTGCAGCCCGGCCTGCTCCTCCAGAAGATAAAGGACCAGGGAGGATACCCCCAGGGAGATCAGATTTACAAGGACAAATTGCGCAAATTCAGCTGCATGGGCCGTTTCCTTCCGCTGAAAGGTCCAGCGGCGATTGAAAAAATAACTGTTGAGGACTCCGCAGGAATAGGAAACAATATGGCTGGCAACGGGGTTTATGCGAAATATCAGGGCCAGCAGCGAAAAAACACCGAAGTCGATCGCCGTATTCAGAATACCAACCAGGGCAAACCGGATCAGTTGCCTTTCAGCTCTGTTCTTCATCTTTTCCTTCATGGCTCTTTTCATCCCATCCTATGGTTTCACGACTGTTTTCTGACCCATATGTTCCAGGGCTGCTTCCTTTTTCCCGTCCAGGGTTGTTTCCTGCATGGCCCTTTTCTCCATAACCCTCTTTTTCCATCCCGGCCTCTGTCTCATGGTTTTTTATCCGGGGATCGTCCGGCTTTTTTCCGTCCTCATTGTTTTCCGGCTGATCTGCCTTCTCTGTTGGAAATCCTATTTTATCCTGAACAATATAAAGGGGACGCCCCTTTACCTCTTCATAGATCCGTCCCACATATTCCCCGATGATGCCGAGGATCAGCAGAGTGATGCCGTTGAAGACCAGATTCACCGCTATGATGGACGCCCATCCCGTCAGGGTATTGTTTGTAAACAAGCGTTGATACAGGACATACAGCAGATACACAAAGCCGGATATGGACAGGATAAAACCAATATAGGAAGCCAGTTTCAATGGCTTGTAGGTAAAGGAAAAAATACCGTCTGCCGCAAATTTCAACATTTTTTTCAACGGATATTTGGTTTCTCCTGCCCAGCGTTCCTCCCGGACATATTCCACCGCCGTCTGTTTGAACCCCACCCAGTTGATCATACCGCGCAGAAAGCGGTTTCTTTCATTCAGCCTTTTTATGGCATCACAGACTTTGCGGTCAATCAGCCGGAAATCGCCGGTATCCTTTGGAATGGACCCGCCTGTCAGGGCTCCGAGAAAGCGGTAATAAACAAAGGCAGTGAATTTCTTGAAAAGGGTTTCCCCTTCCCTCTTTTGCCGTTTGCCATAAATCACATCATAACCTTCCCGCCATTTTCCCAGCATCCGGGGAATGACCTCCGGCGGATCCTGAAGATCCGCGTCAATAATGACCACCGATTGGCCCCGGGCATAATCCAGACCGGCTGTCACGGCAATCTGATGGCCGAAATTCCGGGAAAAATCGATCAGACGGATATGATCATCAGTACGGGCCAGATCTGCAATAATCAAGGCAGAGCTGTCCCGGCTGCCGTCATTTACAAACAGCAGTTCATAGCTCTCGCCTGTTTCCTCCATCACCTTGCTGAGGCGCCGATACGTCTCGGCAATGACCTCTTCTTCATCGTACATGGGGATAACGATTGAACATACAATGCAGCCCATTCCTATCCTCCGTTTCCCTTCCAATTGGCATTTCCCCCGAAACCCGGAACTCTGTGAATTATTATCCGCATCTTTTAAAAGTATATCACAAGACAAGCGGTTTACCAATAAAAAAGGCAGTCCCACGGAGCCTGTGGAATTCATTTTTTATAAATTCAGAAAATATTAAGAAATTGATAAGGAAAATTTTCCGCATAGACAGCTGGTTTCCGGTATACTATAATAGTCATTGGCAGACAGGCCTGCGATCCTGCTTGCCCTGAGGTTTGAACCATTTTAGGGGTTTGGACTATCTTAACGGAAAGGAAGGTTTGCGTGAGAAGAAAAAAAAGATCGGTTCGGCGCCGCTTTTTCAAGCGTCTGACGCAGATGATCCTGATTGTTCTGATTTTCTATTTTGGAAAACAATTTATGGAAAAACTTCCATATATAATAGATCACGGGAAAACACCGAATCCGATAACGATGGAAGAGAAAAACGGGAGCAAGGGAGGCAAGGAGAGCCCCGCGCTTACTCCCGAACCTACTTTTGACGCAAGCCAACTGAACGGAGAGGTGTCCGATGAAGTCATCGGATCCCTGGAGGCCATGGCCTCCAGGGATCCTCAGGTCATGTCAGTTCTGCAAAACTCTGCCCAGTACCCTCCGAAACTGCTGGAGGCATTGTCCAACAACCCGGAACTCCTTTCCTATACATTGAACTATCCGCAAAAGAAGGGCACCTGGGAGGACAATATCAATCTTTCCGGTCAATACAAACCGGGAAAAATCCCGCTGCTGATCCAGTGGGACGAAGACTGGGGATATGCTCCCTACGGGCCAGGCACCATCGCTCTGAACGGATGCGGACCGACATGCCTTTCCATGGTAACAGTGGGCCTGACCGGAAATACTTCGTGGAACCCAAAAGCGGTCTGCGCGTTCAGTGAAACGAACGGATACCTTGATGAGCAAAGCGGCAGCACCCTCTGGTCCCTGATGACGGACGGCGCCAGAAAACTCGGACTGCATTCCACCGAACTGTCCCTGGATGAGGACCGGATGGTTCAGGAGCTTTCCCAGG
>DAINCI010000088.1:0-8345 GCA_036732425.1 Bacillota bacterium | reverse complement strand
TTTTAAGACAACTTGCTTTTTCCGTCCGGAACAGGAATCAATAAAGAAATCCCTTCGGCCGTGAGCAGGATACAGCTGGAAAGGAAGGAGTAATGGAGGAGTAACCAGAGCTGAAGAGTGAAAGGAGTAACGGGCGTTCTTGTAGACTGCTGTGTTTCATGATATAATTTAAATGTATGTCAAAAAGACGGATGCTGTGATCATCCAGGAGCTCAGGTTGACAAGGCTCGGAAAGAAAGAGGAATCAAGGAATGGCACTGCTGGAGCAAATAAACGATCCCGGGGATTTAAAAGCCCTGAGTCCGAAACAACTGATCCTTCTTGCGAAAGAGATCCGACAGTTTGTTCTGGAGCATGTAGCAACCACCGGAGGACATCTGGCATCCAATCTTGGAGTCGTGGAGCTTACCATAGCTCTGCATTATGTATACAACAGTCCCATTGACAAAATTATCTGGGATGTCGGTCATCAATGCTATGTACACAAAATTCTGACATCCCGCAGGAACCAGTTTACTACTCTTCGCCAAAAAGACGGATTAAGTGGGTTTCCCAAAAGATCCGAAAGTGTTCATGACATTTTTGAAACCGGTCACAGCAGTACTTCGTTGTCTGCTGCTTTGGGAATCGCAAGGGCACGGGATTTGAAGGGAGAGGATTATCATGTTCTGGCAGTCATAGGGGATGGCGCCCTGACAGGCGGTATGGCCTATGAAGCCCTGAACGATGCCGGCCATCAGGATACGAATCTTACTGTTATCCTCAACGACAATGAAATGTCCATTGCCCCGAATGTAGGGGCAATGGCGGCCTATTTATCCAAAATCCGATCCAGTCCGCGCTACAAGAATATGAAGAAGAGAGTGGAAAAGACTTTGCGAAGCCTGCCGATCGGCGGGGATTGGCTTGCAGATAAGATGGAAAAGCTAAAGAACAGCTTCAAATATCTATTGGTATCGGGTGTTTTGTTTGAAGAACTGGGGTATACCTATATCGGGCCGGTGGATGGTCACGATCTTCCGCTGCTGATTGGCATTCTGAACCGTACCAAGCAGATTCAGGGACCGACACTGATTCATGTTGTCACGAAAAAGGGGAAGGGCTATTCGTTTTCGGAAGCCAATCCAGCCCGTTATCATGGGGTTTCCCCCTTTGATATCCGTCAGGGGTGTGTGCCCCATCCGGATCCATACAAAAGCTATTCCGTGGTTTTGGGTCAGCATCTGACAAAGTTGGCACAGAAAGATCCTTCCATTGTCGCCATTACGGCTGCCATGCCGGATGGAACCGGTTTGATCCCTTTTCAGAAACAGTTTCCGGACCGTTTTTTTGATGTAGGCATAGCAGAGCAGCATGCCGTTACGTTTGCAGCAGGACTGGCGGTGAATGGGATGAAGCCGGTGGTGGCGATTTATTCTTCGTTTCTGCAGAGAGCCTACGATCAGATTCTGCATGATGTTTGCCGTCAGAATCTGCCGGTGATACTTGCCATTGACCATGCAGGCCTGGTTGGGGAAGACGGGGATACGCATCAGGGAGTGTTTGATCTCAGTTATCTGCGGCACATTCCAAATCTGACCATTCTTGCTCCGAAAAATACTTCAGAACTTCGATACATGCTGGATTATTCCCTTCAGCAGAATCGTCCGATTGCGATCCGATATCCAAAAGGTTACAGCAAAGTAACCGAAAAGCTGCTAAGTTTCCCGTTAACCGACTTGTCATGGGAGATTCTGGAGAATGGCAGGGACCTTGTTTTACTGGCGGTGGGATCCATGGTGGAGACAGCCCTGCTGGCAGCAAAAATCCTGAAAAGACAGGGCATCCATCCTACAGTGGTCAATGTGCGGACAGTCAAGCCCCTGGATAAGGAAATGATGGACCGTTTCCTGCAGAATCGATGTCAGCTATGGGTTACATTGGAGGACAATGTGACAGAAGGGGGATTTGGGAGCAGCATAGACGAATATGTCATGGGCTACGAAGCCAGGATAAAGGTGGTCAACATGGGGATACCCGATCGGTTTATTGCCCATGGTTCCGTAAGCGAACTGAGGAAGGATCTCAAACTGGATCCGTCCGGTGTCGCAATCCGGATTTGTTCTGTTCTTGGGAGGGAAATGATCCGTGAGAAGTCCTCGAAAAGAGCGTATTGATATCCTCATGGTAGAAAAAGGACTGTCTGACAGCAGAGAAAATGCGAAAAGGATTCTGATGTCCGGACGGGTTTTTGTCAATCAGCAGAGAGTGGACAAGCCAGGCACTCTTGTCCCTGTTATGGGAAATATTGAAGTCCGGGGAGCGAAGAACCCTTTCGTCAGCCGTGGCGGCCGGAAGCTGGAAAAGGCGTTGGACCGTTTTCCCATATCGGTGTGCGGACGCAATTGGCTGGATATCGGAGCCTCTACCGGAGGCTTCACCGATTGTCTCCTGAAGCATGGCGCTGCAAAGGTATACTCCATAGATGTCGGATATGGACAGCTGGCATGGAAACTGCGTCAGGATCCCAGAGTTGTGGTGATGGAACGAACGAATATACGGAATGTAAAAAAGGACGATCTGGGTTCCCCTGTGAACGGTGCTGCCATAGATGTATCTTTTATTTCGTTGAAGCTCGTTTTTCCTGTGGTCTCCCGTCTTCTGACGGAGGATAGTCCTGTTCTGTCCCTGATCAAGCCTCAGTTTGAGGTGGAGAGGGATGAGGTGGGAGAGAAGGGAGTCGTTCGGGAGGCTGGTCTGCACAGGCGGGTTGTGGAAGAGATATTGGAATTTGCACTGGATATGGGATGGAAGATTCAGGATCTTGCTTTTTCTCCCATAACCGGACCAAAAGGCAATATAGAGTTTCTGGCATATTTTCGGAAAGGTGGAGGGGACGGATTGAGTTTGACGGACAGGAAAATATTGGTGAATCAAACCATTCAAACAGCTCATGATACTTTTGGTAAGCGGGTGACAAAATGATACAGGTCGGTATCATATCCAACTTATGTAAGGATATCGGCGGCAAAAATGCCGGAAAAATCATACGGAGCATGAAGAGACGGGATATGAATCCCCTGGTCTCCATATCTCTTTACCAGTTATTGAACGTCGGCACTCCTCTGGAGGAAAAGAAATTGTACCAACAGTCCGATTTGATCCTGGTACTGGGCGGGGATGGTACAATTTTACGGGCGGCCAGGCCGGCATCCATCTATGAAAAACCTATTCTGGGCATAAATCTCGGTCAGCTTGGCTTTATGGCAGAGGCAGAAATGGCAGATTGCGAATCCATCCTGGATGCTTTGTCTTCCGGCTCCTATCACATTGAAAAGCGAATGATGCTGGATGCGGAAGTGCTGCGGGGCGGGAAGCCCGTGAGCCGGTCTGTTGCGTTGAATGATATGGCAGTGGCAAAAGGAACCTTTGCGCGTATGATCCATCTGGAGGTTCAGATCAATGGAGAGTTCGTCAACCATTATGCAGCGGATGGTCTTTTGGTATCCAGCCCCACCGGATCCACTGCCTATTCCCTTTCCGCAGGCGGACCAATTATTCAACCGGACATGGAATGTCTTCTGATTACCCCGATTTGTCCCCATACATTAAACTCCAGACCGATTGTTATCAATCCCCGTGCGGACATTGAAGTGGAAGTCCAGGATAAAGACAGGAATATACAGCTGATGGCAGACGGCCAGGAAGCGGTGGACCTTCAGGATGGAGATCGGATCCGGATACGTAAATCCAATCGGATCACCCAATTGATATGTCTTTCCGACTCCGGCTTTTTTCACTTGCTTCGCAGTAAATTATCCGTACAAACAGATTAAGATGGGAGAGTGATCGGTAC
Organism: Bacillota bacterium; assembly: GCA_036732425.1. Taxonomy (GTDB): domain Bacteria; phylum Bacillota; class Clostridia; order Caldicoprobacterales; family DTU083; genus UBA4874. The sequence goes on along the minus strand of DAINCI010000088.1, from coordinate 4,510 downwards.
AATGAAGTATGACAGACATTCCCTGATATTGAAAATCATTGAGGAGAAGGACATTGAGACGCAGGAGGAACTGGCAGAGGAACTCCGGAGATATGGAATGGATGTGACGCAGGCTACGGTATCCAGGGACATCAAGGAATTACGGCTGGTGAAGGTTCTGGGCAAATCCGGCATTTATAAATATGCTGCTCTGGAACGTCCCGAATCCGATCTGTCCGACCGGTTAATCCGGGTGTTTTCAGAATCGGTCATATCCATGGAGCATACCGACAATCTGATTGTCATAAAAACAATCGTTGCGGGGGCACAGGCTGCCGCGTCCGCCATTGATGCCATGAACTGGCCGGAGATTATAGGCTGCATTGCGGGAGATGACACCATACTCGTTATCCTGCGGAGTGGTTCCGTTGTCGGTGATGTTCTGAAACGTTTTTCCAGACTGATGCATTCATCCTCCGGAAACAGGTCATGAGACCATATGGATGCGGTTTGGGCAGCCTGTGACAGGAATACTATCTGAGGCACTGTTATCAAGGGATAAGGGGGATAACATGATTCATGAAATTTCAATCAGGAATATTGCCCTGATTGACGATCTGACGATTTCCTTTGAGAAGGGGTTCAATGTATTGACAGGGGAAACCGGCGCCGGCAAATCCATCCTCATAGATTCCGTAAATCTGGCCCTGGGGGAGAGGGCAGACAGAGAGCTGATTCAGACCGGAAAAGACCATGCCAGGGTGGAATTACTGTTTTCCATGGTAACCGAAAAAGTCAATGAGGTTCTGAAAAGTTATGGGATTGAACCGGAACCCGACGGGACTCTGCTTTTTATGCGGGAGCTGACCATTCAGGGAAGAAACATCTGCCGGATCAATGGACAATCCGTTACCCTTTCCATGCTCCGCAACGTCAGCAGGCATTTGGTCGATGTCCATGGACAGCATCAGCATCAATCCCTGCTTTCTGCAGAATCCCACATTGACTACCTGGATCGGCTGGGTGGTGACGAGCTTGCATCCCAAAAAGAGGACTTCCAAAAAACCTGGCATTCCTGGAAGTCGGTCCAGAAGGAAATCAACAAAATAGTCAACCGAAACGAGGACGGGGAAACTCAAAAGGATTTCCTGAAATATCAGATTGATGAAATTGAACGGGCCAGCCTGCAGCCGGGTGAGGAAGAGGAACTCCGGAAAGAGCGGGAAGTTCTGATCCATGCAGAAAAAATCATCCATGCGGTAACCGATGCCTATCAGCAGCTTTATTCCGGGACAAATGTGACACCATCGATTACGGCCCAGTTGGGGAAAGTTCTGGATCAGCTTCATACCGTGAAAGCTTTCGATGAGTCCCTGGAGCCTGTTCTGCATTCATTGGAAAATATACAGTACTCCCTGGAAGATGCCGTACTGAACCTGAGAGCCTATAAAGAGCGCTTCGAATTTGATCCTCTCCGGCTGGAGAATATCGAAACCCGACTGGAAGAAATTCAGGCTGTCAAAAGGAAATATCGTGGTACGGCAGAAGAGGTGCTGGAGCGGAAAAAGCAGATGGAATCTGAACTGGAGGAAATTGAAAAAAGTCAGGGAAGACTGGAATCCCTGCAGAAGAACTATCAATCCATTTATCAAACCATACTGGCAAAGTGCCGGCAGGTTTCCCACACCCGAAAGCGATGTGCAAAGTTTCTTGAGAGCGGGCTGGCCAGGCAACTGGCAGACCTGAACATGGAAAAAACACAGTTTCGGGTTTCCTTTACGACACCGGATCCGACATCCCTGGAGAAACCGGATGCGGCTGATATCACAGAAAATGGTTACGATAAGGTGGAATTTCAGATTTCAACCAATCCGGGGGAACCTCTGAAACCATTGGCGAAGATTGTATCAGGAGGGGAAATGTCCCGTGTGATGCTGGCATTCAAAACGATACTGGGCAATCTGGATGAAATCCCTACCATGATTTTTGACGAAATTGATGTGGGCATTGGCGGCAGAACCGCACAAAGCGTAGCAGAAAAGATCCGTGCCATTTCAAAAAACCGGCAGGTCATCTGTGTGACTCATCTGCCTCAGATTGCTTCCATGGCAGATGGCCATTATGTCATTGAAAAAAAGTTTACAGGCAATCACACCCGCACTTTGGTTTCCAAACTGGGACCGGAAGATCGGAAAAAGGAAATTGCCAGAATGATTGGCGGATCTTCCCTGACACCATTAAGTCTGCAGCATGCCGGCGAACTGATTGCATCGGCATCGCAGCATAAAAACTCCTGAAAACGGATATCCCTTTTTTTCTAGTTTATGCGATACCTTCCCTGTATAAATCATTTTTGAAAGGTTAACTTAAGATCATGCCCGGCTACTATGCAGGAGCATGGACAAAAATGATTTTGCAGGAGCGTGGAGGATGAGAAAGGGAATCATCAAAAAAATAGTCGGAGTTTTATTGGCAGCATTCTTCCTGGCCTTTAATTACTCTTCTTTTGTTCAGAATATTATTATGTTTCCAACCGAACTGGAGATCTTCGAGGGGGATACCCAGACACTGAATTTTCGCCTGCCATTGCAGGTAAAGATCCGAAGCAAAGACAAAAATGTCCTGAAGCTCAATGGGGATTCCCTGAAAGATCAACAATACTGTCAGGTAAATCAGCCATTGGCGATTCAACCGGTAAAGCAGGGACATGTCAATCTTGATTTCAGATTATTTGGTGTGATCCCGATCAAACAGCTGAAAATAAACGTCACATCACAAAAGACACTGATACCGGGTGGAAATTCCATCGGGGTGTCTTTGTATACAAACGGAGCGTTGATTGTGGGGACATCGGAGGTGACAGATGGTGATGGAGTCACCCATTTTCCAGCCATGGATGCCGGCCTTCTGCCGGGCGATGTCATCGAGAAGATTAACGGTGTCACGGTAAAGGATGCCAACCATTTATCCCGGCTTGTAAATAAAGTCAAGGGTATCGCAGTGGATCTGGAATGTAAACGGGATAACCGGATTTTTGTTACACAAATCCATCCGGTAAAGGATGCAACGGACTCAAAATACCGCCTTGGCATATGGGTGCGGGACAGTACAGCAGGAGTTGGAACCCTGACTTTTGTCGATCCCGGGACAAAGCATATGGGCGCTTTGGGACATGCCATTACGGACGTGGACACGGGTTCTCAGCTTTCTGTCCGAAATGGAGAGATTACCGAATCCGGAATTATTGATGTTAAAATTGGTAAAAAGGGCCTTCCTGGTGAATTGGTGGGCAATTTTACGGATAAAAGGAAGTCCCTGGGTACGATTATAAAAAACACATCCTATGGAATATACGGCAAGGCTTCGGGAAAGATCACCAATCCGATTTACAAAGATCCATTGCCCATTGCCCATCAGTACAATATCAAGCCGGGAAAGGCATCCATACTGACAACCATAGATGATCAGGGGATCCAGGAATACGATGTGCAGATTCTAAAAGTAAACCGGCAGAATTCTCCGGGACCCAAAGGACTGGTACTGGAAATTACGGATCCCAGGTTATTGGAAAAAACAGGCGGCATTGTCCAGGGAATGAGCGGAAGTCCGATTATACAGGGTGGAAAACTGGTGGGAGCCGTAACCCATGTATTCGTCAATGACCCGAAAAAGGGTTACGGGATTTTTATCGAATGGATGCTGGAGGAATCGAATAAGATCATCGAATAGCGGACTTTTGTGGTTTAGTGGAATTTTCCGGAAAGCGAGAAGGAATACTGGTTCATTTGTCGAATAGAATAGGGGTATGGATACGAGCGACCGAAATCCGGAATATTTTTGGGGGGGATACATGGAATGAAGGAAAAAATTACTGTGCTGATTGCGGATGACAACAAGGACTTTTGTGACATCATCGACCAATATCTGAGCAAACAGGAAGACATGGATGTGGTGGGGGTTGCAAATGATGGCATGGAGGCTTTGGATTTGTTTTACAAAACGCAGCCGGATGTCATTGTGCTGGATATTATCATGCCCCATCTGGATGGGCTGGGTGTGTTGGAGAGACTGAATGACGATAACCTGGAAAAATTCCCGAAAGTAATCATACTGTCTGCCGTGGGTCAGGATAAAATCACACAGAGAGCCATTACTCTGGGTGCAGATTATTATATCGTAAAGCCATTTGATCTGGAGGTATTTGTCCAGCGTATCCGCGAATTAACCATGACGGAAGATATGGATGCTGTTCCGTTTCCGTCCGTTTCCGCTCCCGATTCCACTGTTTCCAATGTCGGAAGGGAACGGAACCTGGAGGTGGAGATTACGAATATCATTCATGAGATCGGGGTTCCGGCTCACATCAAGGGGTATCAATACCTAAGGGAAGCCATCACCATGGTGGTCAATGATATTGATCTTTTGGGGAGCATTACGAAAAAGCTTTATCCGGGAATCGCCCAGAAGTTCAATACCACTCCCAGCAGAGTGGAGAGAGCCATTCGTCATGCCATTGAAGTGGCCTGGAGCC
>DAINCI010000087.1:0-8603 GCA_036732425.1 Bacillota bacterium | reverse complement strand
TAGAAAACAGGCATTTTTCCGGGATCGGAACAGGCCCTGCAATTCATGAAATCCTCCCTTTCAAAAACAGCTGAATTTATGATATCATAGATTCCGTATAGATGTATTCTTATCTTATCATAAGAGGAGTTTCGCATGGCGGAAAGCGGAAAAATCATTAAAATGCCCGGTATCAGCAGGAGGAATACAGCCGGGACCGGACATTGGAAACGGAAGGTGTAAAGATGAACAAGGGAGCGTTGAAAAAGTATGCACAGCTGATTGTGAAGACAGGGATCAACATTCAGCCGGATCAGACCCTGGTAGTTTCCACACCGGTGGAATGTGCCCCCTTTGCCAGGATTCTGTCAGAAACAGCTTACGAAGAAGGGGCCAGGGAGGTCGTACTGAACTGGAACGACGAGATTTCATCCAAAATCCGTTATCTCCATGGTGCCGATGAAATTTTTGATGAAGTGCCGGAATGGCGGAGGGAATTCTATCTTTCCCATGCCAGGGCAGGTGCTGCATTTCTCAGCATCAGTGCATCCGATCCCGAACTGATGAAGGATGTGGACCCGGGCCGGATGTCCAGGGCCAGCAAGGCTTCTTCCGTCGCCCTGAAGGAATACCGGGAGCGCACGATGAGCAATCAGAATACCTGGTGTGTGGTCTCCGTCCCCACAGTGGCATGGGCAAAAAAGGTGTTTCCCGGCGAGCCGGAGGAGCAGGCAATGGGCAAACTCTGGGAAGCAATCCTCCAATCCGTGCGGGCCGATACGGCGGATCCTGTAAAGGCATGGGAACAGCACAAGGCCAATCTGAAAGAGCATATGGACGCGCTCAATCAAATGCAGCTGCAGTGGGTTCATGTGAAGAATTCACTGGGTACGGATCTCCGGGTGGAGCTGCCGAAGAATCATATCTGGCTGGGCGGGGCGGAAGCATCCACCGACGGGGTGGAGTTCATCGCGAACATGCCCACGGAAGAGGTTTTTACCGCGCCTGCGCGAACCGGTGTCCACGGAACGGTGGTCAGCTCCATGCCGCTGAATTATAACGGGAACCTGATCGAAAACTTCTCCATGACCTTTGAAGATGGCAGGATTGCCGACGTCCGGGCCGAAAAAGGGGAGGAAACCCTGAAACACCTGATTCATACGGATGAGGGTGCCCGCTATCTGGGCGAATTTTCCCTGGTACCCTGGCATTCGCCGATTTCCGAACGAAACATTTTATTCTACAATACCTTGTTTGATGAGAACGCTTCCTGCCATATGGCCATCGGCAAAGCTTATCCAACCTGCCTGAAGGACAGTGAATCCATGAGCAGGGAAGAGCTGCTTGATGCCGGGATCAATGATTCCCTGATTCATGTGGACTTTATGTTTGGCACGAAGGATCTGTGTATTGAGGGAAAGACAGCGCACGGGAAGATGGTTTCCATATTCAGGAACGGAGACTTTGATCTGTAAACTTCAGATCTGTAAACTATAGGTCTGTGTCTTTGGAAATGAAATGTAATTTTTGCAGGAACACAGCAAAGCAAATGGCAAAGGATTGTTGGATATTGGCAGATGCAGAAAAACCCAGGATCAGAATATCGGTACGCAATATGGTGGAGTTCCTTCTTCGCTCGGGGGATATTGAACCGACAGGAAGCGGCGGAACCAGGGCCATGCAGCGCGGCACGAGGGTCCACCGGAAACTGCAGAAGGAAGCGGGGGAGAATTATCAGGCGGAGGTGCGGCTTTCCTGCGAAACGGAATTTACGGAATTTCTTCTTGTGGTGGACGGAATCGCCGATGGCATCTTCGATACAGGAGGAGGAACCGTCCTGGAGGAAATCAAGAGTACCATGACTTCGCCGGAACAGATTGAAGAGGATTCCAATCCCCTGCATTGGGCTCAGGCAAAGTGTTATGGATGGATGCTGCTCCATCAGACGGACTGGCCGGAAGTTACCATCCGCCTGACCTATTTCCATGTGGAGACAGGGAGGATCCGACGGTTTGACAAAACATTTCAAAGGAAGGAACTGCAGGACTATTTTCAGGGTCTGGCCGATCAGGTTGCAAAGTGGGCGCGTATTTCACTGCAGTATAAGGACGAGCGGGATCGTTCCGCACGGGCGCTCCCGTTTCCCTTTGCCCATTATCGCAGGGGGCAGAGGGAACTGGCTGTGGGTGTGTACCGGGCCGTTCGGGATAAAAAGCTGTTGTTTGCCCATTCCCCCACCGGAACAGGCAAGACCATTTCCACTCTGTATCCGGTGGTAAAGGCCATGGGAGAAGGAATGGGAGAGAAAATTTTTTATCTGACCGCCAAAACGGTAACCCGGCAGGCAGCGGAGCAGGCAATCGGGATTATGGAGGAGCGGGGGCTTGTTTTCCGGCGTATCACGCTGACGGCAAAGGAGAAAATATGCTTTTGCCCCGAAGCTTCCTGTGATCCGGAGGGATGCGACTTTGCCCGCGGTCATTATGACCGGGTCAACGAAGCTGTTCTGGATTTGCTGGCTCAGGAGCGGGATATCACCCGGGAAATTGTGGTGAAGTATGCCAAAAAACACCGGGTCTGTCCCTTTGAATATGAGCTGGACATTTCCCTGTGGATGGACTGCATTATCTGCGACTATAACTATGCATTTGATCCCCGGGCCTGTTTAAGACGCTATTTTGATTCCGGCGGGGATTACGTGCTGCTGGTGGATGAAGCCCACAATCTGGTCGAACGGGCCAGGGATATGTATTCCGCAGAGCTTTCCAAACAGGAATTCCTGAAGCAGAGGAAAGCACTGAAGAAAGCCGCGCCGAAGGCGTATCAGGAGATCAGTCAGATCAACCGGATCTTTCTTGCCATGCGCAGGGAATTCGCGGAGGAGGAAGGAGCCCGGACGGTGGAGCTGCCCACTGAGCTTCATGCTCATGTGGAACGGTTTACGGAAGCTCTGGAAGCCTTTCTGGAAAGCAGGCATTCCGGCAGGGGCGATTCAGGCCTGTTGGATCTGTTTTTTCACTGCAGAACCTTTCTGACGGTGTTTCGGCTTTATGATGAGCGGTATGTTACCTGCGTGACACGGCGAAATCAGGAGGTCCGGCTGAAGCTTTTCTGCGTGGATCCGTCCGGCCTGCTTCGAAAGGCCTGTGAAAAAGGGCGGTCGGCGGTTTTCTTTTCCGGGACGCTGCATCCTTTGAGCTTTTATCGTGATATGCTGGGGGGAGAGGAAACGGACCCCACCCTGTGTCTGCCTTCCCCTTTTCCGCCGGAAAACCTTTGCGTCATGACGGCGGGGAATTTATCCACACGCTACCGGGACCGGCGGGACAGCTGTGCCGGCATCGCAGGATACATCAGGGCGGTGACCCGGCGGGCAGGCAATTATATGGTGTTTTTTCCATCCTTTCAATATATGAATCAGGTTTATGAAAAATATCGAAGCCTTTGGCCGGAGGAGAATACCCGGATACAGGAAAGCCATATGAAGGAGGAGCAGCGGGAGGAGTTCCTGAATTCCTTTGAGGGGGATCCATCCCAAACCATGATTGCCTTTGCTGTCCTGGGAGGGATCTTTTCCGAAGGGATTGATCTCACCGGCGACCGGCTGTCCGGAGCGGTCATAGTCGGTGTGGGACTGCCGCAGCTGTCTCCGGAGCGGGATATCATGTCCCGGTATTACCGGCAGCGCAACGGACGTGGGTTTGAGTATGCCTATCAGTTTCCGGGCATGAACCGGGTTCTGCAGGCAGCCGGCAGGGTGATCCGTACCGGAGAGGACAGGGGTTTTGTGCTGCTGCTGGACGATCGTTTCCTGCACCGGCGTTATCGGGACCTTTTTCCGGAAGAGTGGAAGGGTGTCCGGAAAGTCTTCTCCCCGGATGCCGCGGGCCGGATTCTGGACGATTTTTGGAGCACATAAGGCTATATGTTTCATGAGCCTATATTTTTTCTGCAATGGGAAAAGATGATAGAAACGGAGAGACGATGGGGGTGGGAAATTTTCGAAGAAGGTTGATGCCTGTTGAAGATACGCAGTTTTTTGAAGCTGGTGGAGGTACAGACCAAGGCAGCCAGCATGGTTCCTTTCATTTTCGGCACCGTTTTTGCCCTTTTCCGGTACCGGCGGTTTGATTTTTGGAACTTTCTGTTTATGCTGATTTCCCTGCTGAGCTTTGATATGACCACAACGGCCATCAATAATTATCAGGATTATAAAAGAGCGAAAAAGAAAAAGGGATTCGGCTATGAACGGCACAATGCCATAGTCCGGGATCATCTGCAGGAACCCACGGTACGGGCCACGATTCTGGTTCTGTTTGCTGTTGCCGTGACATTTGGAATTCTGCTGTATCACCGCACCTCACTTGTTGCTTTGATCACCGGGATTGTCTCCTTTGCTGTCGGCATCCTGTATACCAGCGGACCGGTTCCGATTTCACGGATGCCTCTGGGGGAATGCTTTTCCGGATTTTTTATGGGCTTTGTCATCATTTTTCTGTCCGTATGGATTCAGATTCCTGATCAGACATTGGCTTATCTGACCTTTGCCGACGGGATGGCGGACCTCCATCTGGATTTTTATGAACTGCTGCGCCTTTTCCTGGCGGCCTGGCCGGCCAGTGCCTGCATCGCCAATATCATGCTGGCAAACAATATCTGCGACATGCAGGACGACCTGGAAAACAAACGGTACACCCTTCCGATTTATATCGGGAAGGAAAGGGCTTTGTTCCTGTTTCAGGGTCTCTATACCTCTGCATTTGTCAGCATTGTTCTGCTTGGGATTCTCCGCATTCTTCCATGGACGGTTCTCCCGGTTCTGTTTGCCCTGATTCCGGTCCGGAAGAATGTCGATGCTTTCCGGAAGCTTCCGACAAAGGAGGACACGTTTATCGTTGCCATCCAAAACTTTCTGCTGATCAATGTTTCCCTGATTCTGCTTGTTGCTGTCGGAATCCTGATCTCATAGGGGGATGTCATAAAAGGGCGGACCCCCTGTAATATCATGCAAATCGTGATATGGATCGTATACGGCTCATGATTATGTCACAATATGGCCCGTGATTGGATCATAATACGGCTCGTGTGCGGACTCGTTTGGAAAATTGGCTGAAGATGGACCTGGGCAGCGGCGCGTTGCAAAAAAATATGCTATAATGACTTTTGTTGCTTAATAAAAAAATCAGTAATAAAAGGGATAAGGAAAATCAGTGTTGCAGGGGGTCCATGCTGCAAAGTTGGGGGTTGCCGTGGAAGGCAGTATTGTTGTTCATCAGGTTATCGTTTTGTTTTTGGTGCTGCTGGTTGGCCTGTATGCCAGAAAGAGAGATATCATATCCGCGGATATGGTCGGGAAACTGTCCGATCTGCTGCTTCAGGTGACCCAGCCGCTGCTGATCGTTTCCTCTTTTGATTTTGACTTTTCGGAAGAGATGCTCCGCAATGCCGGACTGGTGTTGCTGTTGTCCCTGGTGATTCATTTGGTTTCCATGCTGGCAGGCAGATTTCTATATCTGCGCTGGCCGGAGCGGACTCAAAGCGTGTTGAAGTACATAACGGTATTTTCCAATTGCGGGTTTATGGGTTTGCCGGTGCTGGACAGTATTTTTGGCAGCATAGGGGTATTTTACGGTGCCTTGTATTCCGTTCCGTTTCAGATCCTGGCCTTGTCCTACGGGGTCATGATTTTTACAGGCAGGAGTGACAGGGATGCCCTGAAAAAGATCCTGACCCATCCCATTCTTCTTTCCGTTGCCGTTGGCATGCTTCTCTTTCTTTTGCAGATTCCATTGCCGGATGTGGTGATGCAGGCTGTTTCCATGGTGGGATCCATGACGACGCCTCTTTCCATGCTGATCGTCGGATCCTTGCTGGCAGAGGTGCCGGTGCGGGAATTGTTTCGGGGGAAGGAAGTCTATTACGGCAGTGTCGTGCGGCTGATCGTTCTTCCCTTGCTGGTTTATGCCATGCTGAGTCCCCTGAAGGTGCCAAAGGACGTACTGCATGTCTGCGTGATTCTGACTGCCATGCCTGCCGCGGCCAATGCGGCCATTTATTCAAGAAAATATGACGGGGATGCCGGTCTGGCGTCCCGATGCATCAGCATTTCCACCATTTTATCCATTTTTACCATACCGTTGATACTCATGATTTTATAAACACGGCTGTATCCCGTTGATTCCGATAGAAGGAAGGATTCCGACAAAGAATATTTTGGAATCAGATTGTCGGGAAATCCTTGCCGTGGAATCCTTGACAAACCATGCAATGCACGAATGGTTGTTGACGCATTGGAAGGCGTTGAGGATTGTCCTTGACAAACCATGCGAGATGGGAGATGATAAAATCATTGAAGAAAAATGGTTTCCCCAAACAAAAGAATGGCAGGTGTTTTCAATGGTTCCGGAAGTCATCCGGGTCTGGTCCAAAAATAACGTATATCAGCACATTGAGGTATTAAAGCGCAATCGGGAAAAGCGAAGCAAATACAGAGAATTTTTTGTGGAAGGCGTGAACCCCATCTCCCGTCTGGTGGAGAACAAATGGAGCATTCGCTCCCTGATCCATACGCAGGGTGTCCGCCTGTCCGAATGGGCACAGAATATTCTGAAAACGGCCGGAGCAAGGGAACACATCGAATTGCCGGCGGCCCTTATGGCGGAACTCAGCGACAAGGAGGAACCTTCGGAATTGCTGGCGGTGGCCAATATGCCGGATAACTCCCTGTCCCGGATTCGGATTCATGATAATCTGCTTCTCGTCTTGTTTGACCGACCTTCTGATTATGGAAATCTGGGAACCATTATACGGACCTGTGATTCCTTCCGGGCAGACGGACTGATTCTGACCGGCCATTGCGCCGATCTTTATGATCCGCACACGATACGGGCCAGTGTCGGTTCCCTTTTTGCCGTACCGGTCCTCCGGCTGCCGTCCCATAAGGAACTGTTGCCCTGGCTGACCGGAATCCGGAATGCCCTGCCGGGGCTTCAGGTTGTCGGCTCGGATGAAAGGGCGGATACCGATCTTGCGGATCATGACTTCACCACTCCCACTGCTCTCGTTCTCGGAAACGAAACCAGCGGTATGAGCCAAAGCTGGCGCGGCCTGTGCGACAATATGGTTCAGGTTCCAATCCACGGTTCCGCTTCTTCCCTGAATGTGGCATGTGCAGCATCGATTCTTTTGTATGAGGCAGACCGGCAGAGGCGGCGGTTACAGATCACTTCAGCGTAACGGAAAAGGAGGACTTTTATGGATCGCAACGATATGGATCGGGAGAAGAAAAAGCAGTGTATCGAGGACATCAAGGTTTATTTTGAAAATGAAAGGGACGAGGTCATAGGAGATATGGCTGCCGAACTCTTTCTGGGGTTTATTCTGGAAAAAATCGCTCCGGTTATTTATAATCAGGCATTGGAGGATGTGTACCGCTTTTTGGACGATAGGCTGGATGATCTGTTTGTTTTGGAAAAATAATAATTTCTTATTTGCAACGGTCACGGGTTTCATAATTTTTTATTTTGCTTTCAGCCTCCGCTTTCGAAATTTCTTTGATTTTGAGCAAAACATCTGTAGCACCTATTGACTCACCATCGTATCCCATCAATCTGTCCATTACAATATTGTTTGAGTCCACCGCCCAGCCTTTTTTTATATCGTAAAGGTATGGAACGTGGTCTTCTATTTTCCCTATTCTGTTAAGATCATGAATGAAATAATACTCTGTTTTCATAGACCATCCCATCTTTTTGAGACTTTTTGAGTACTTTCAGCCTTCCGGGAATACTTCCTGCTGTTTACTATATTGTACGTTAAAAGTCATATACAAGCAATTGTTAAAAAGTGGGTATTTTATGTCTGGAAAGTAAAATGAAAGTGCAACAGATGCAAAAAAATGTGCAGATTATGTTAAACATCAATTCATTTATAAATATTATTAATTAAAATATTAAATATATTAAAACTGCATTGACAATATTAAAACTATATGTTTAAATACATACAAGGGAGGTGACGGATATGAGATATCAGGTGCCGGGAAAATGCAGTATCTGCGGGCATGAGATTACCATTACCGGGTTTGTTTGCAATCATTGTCATACCAGAACGGAAGGCGAGTTTGCTCCCTGTCGGTTTTGCAGCCTGGAACGGGAGCAGGTGGACTTCATTGAGGCATTTCTGAAATGCAGGGGGAATATCAGGGACGTGGAGAAGGAGCTCGGTTTATCCTATCCCACGATCCGCAATCGTCTGGAGGAGGTGCTGCAGGCCCTGAACCTGTCAGCAAAAGGAGCAGTGACAGAGCCTGCGCCGGTTCAACGGAACTTACCGGATGAAAAGGAAACAGCTGAAATTCTGAATGCATTGGAAAAAGACGAGATCAGCGCGCAGGAAGCACTGGACCGACTAAAAAAGAAAAAGTAAGAGCAGGTAAAGGAGAAATCAGATCAGGATCAGGTCATTGGAGAGAAAACTGGCTGCTGAAGGCCTGAAAGCAAAAAATGAGGAGGGTTTCAAAATGAGTGAGGAGAAGTTACGGATTCTGGAAATGTTCAAGGCCGGGAAACTGAATATGGAAGAAACCATGGACCTGCTGGAGGCGCTGGGGACTTCGCCGGAGG
>DAINCI010000086.1:0-8798 GCA_036732425.1 Bacillota bacterium | reverse complement strand
TGTGTCGCTCCCATGTGGCATGTCCTTGCCTCTTCCTTTTCCAATCCGGTGGAACTGATGAAGAATATGGGCATGCTTTTCTGGCCCGTCGGAAAGCCGACCCTGGAAGGTTATAAAATCGTTGTGAACAACCCCAATATATGGAGCGGCTATCGGAATACCCTGATCATTCTCGTCCTGGGGCTCAGTATCAATCTTTTCATGACGACACTGGGCGGGTATGTACTATCGCGGAGGAATGTGCTGTGGAATAAATTCCTGACGATCCTGATTGTATTTACCATGTATTTCGGAGGCGGGCTGATCCCAAGTTATCTGCTTATCTCCAAAATCCTGCATATGAACAACACGTTCTGGGCGGTTACGGTCCCCGGGGCCATCTCCACGTACAATATGATCATCTGCAGGACGGCCTTTCGCGGAATACCGGAGAGTCTGGAGGAATCCGCAAGACTGGATGGTGCAAATGATTTTGTCATTCTGTACCGCATTATTATTCCCCTGTCCAAATCCATGCTGGCTGTTATTACATTGTGGTATGCGGTGGGGCATTGGAACGCATGGTTTGATTCCATGCTTTATCTGCAAAAGGCAAAGCTGCATCCGCTTCAGCTGATTCTGCGCCAGATTCTTATTTCCAACGATATGGGTTCCATGGGAAATCAGGAAGCGATCATGGGCGGTTCGGAAGATCTGGTGTATATGGCGCGTCAGCTTGTTCAGTACTGTACGATCATTATCGCCACGATACCCATTCTTGTGCTGTATCCGTTTCTGCAGAAGTATTTTGTAAAAGGCGTCATGATCGGATCCGTGAAGGAGTGAATGCGACACCATGTGTGGAAACAGAAAGAATGGGAGAAGCTAAATGCGATTATGATATTTTTCGAGAGGATTTTTAAAATAAATGACGAATATGCTTACAGAAGAAGAATTGACAGCAGGAAGGGTATCTCATGGGACAAAGCAAGCAATGGAGCCGGTTGGACAATGCCGCGAAAATATTTCCCCCTACCAGTTCGAAGCGGGGTACAAAGGTTTTCCGCTTTGTCTGTGAGCTGACGGGACCGGTTGACGGGGCTGTGCTCCAACACGCGTTGGATAAAACAGTCGAAGTCTTTCCCTTATATCGCTCCATATTAAAGAAGGGATTATTCTGGTACTATTTTGAAGAGAGCAGTCTGCAGCCCGAGGTGCTTGAGGAAAGCCTGCCGGTTTGCGCACCAATTTACGATCCCGACAGATCGGGATTATTGTTCCGTGTGTCCTATTATGGGAAAAGAATCAATCTTGAAGTTTTCCACGCCCTTGCGGACGGAACCGGCGCCTTGCATTTTATGCGCACTATGGTTTTTGTCTACTTGGCGGAGATGTATGGGATAACGGGTCGGCTGCCGGATGATGACATTGCGCCGGATCAAAAAGGTCTGGATGCCTTTCATAAATACTATGACAAAAGGGAGAACACTCTCAAAGCGAAGCGATACCGGCCTTTCCGTATCCGCGGGGAAAGATTGCCCGATAACCGCATAGGCATTATCGAAGGTTTTCTGTCTGTCCGTGCGGTGTTGAAAAAAGCGCATGAACATCATGCCACTCTCAGCGAGTTTTTAGTCTCGGTGCTGATATGTTCCATTTATGACGGTATGACGGTTCGGGAGCGGGCCCGTCCGGTGGTTATTACCGTTCCGGTGGATTTGCGGCGCTTTTTTCCTGCCCAGACCGTCCGGAATTTTTTCGGTTTGATTCAGGTCACCCATAATTTTTGCCAGGATGGACAGGAGTTTGAGCAGGTTCTCGCCCATGTAAGGAAATCGTTTGAACAACAGCTGACGAAAGAATATCTGTCTGGTATTATCAGCCGCTACTCGGCTATGGAGAATAACCCCTGGATCAAAGCCATCCCCCTGGTGATCAAGATTCCGATTCTTCGTCTGGCAGGATTTTGCCAGGACAGGGGAGATACCGCGGCTTTTTCCAACGTTGGGCGAATCGCCATGCCGGCTGAAGCGGCAGGTACGATCCGACTGTTTGACGTGTTTCTGAGTGCCAAACGTCCCCAGCTCTGTCTGTGTTCCTTTGGGGATACCCTGTCAGTCAGTGTGTCATCTCCACTGGCTGATACAGGGTTTCAGCGGCGCTTTTTCCGCAGTTTGACCGATCTGGGGTTTTCCGTGCAGATGGTATCCAATCTGGAACAAATCCGCAGAGGGGAGGAGTTCCATGCTCCGATGCGACCGTTGTGGAATTGATTTGCCGGGGAATCCGCTTCGCTGTCCCCTTTGCCAAAGTGCTCTTTCCGGGACGCCCGACAACACCGGAAATCGCTTTCCTGTGCTGAATGCCCTTCCAAAAGCCAGCCGGAAGTTACTTGCCCTGATTGCTTTTGGGACTGTCTGTGCTTCCGTCATCAGCATCGTCATCAATCTGATCCGGCCGGCGGGCGGCTGGTGGTCCCTGTTTGTTATCACTGGTTTTGCCAGTCTGTGGATCGACTTTGCTGTCCTGATCCGGAAACGGAATAATCTTACGAAAGACGTCCTGTGGCAGGCGGTGGTCGTATCCCTCCTCGCTTACCTGTGGGATCGCTTTACAGGCTTCCATGGCTGGTCGCTGGATTATGTGCTTCCGATCCTCGTTACCTGCGCCATGATTGCCATAACGTTGATTGCCCAAATACAGAAACTACACATTCAGGATTATATCCTGTATCTCTTTATGGACTGTATGCTGGGAATTATCTCGTTTGTGCTGATTCGGGCGAGGATCGTCCGCGTGATAACCCCCTGTGCGATTTGCTTCGGGGCCTCTGTTATTTTCCTTGCAGCCTTGTTGTTCTTTGAAAGGAAAGCATTATGGGAAGAAATCCAGAGAAGGCTGCACTGGTAAAAGAGATCCCTTATGAATGGCGGATCCAGGGCCTTGGAGGAACATGTATTCTGCAGAATTTCAATCTTGTCAATGATAAAATGCGATTGACTTTGTCCCGGCCGCTGCGGTATAATGAATCCAATGATTGACAGAAGTCAATGCCGCCGGCGCGTTGGCATTCCATGATGCGTTGGAAAGAACGAAAGTATTTTGAAATAAGATTAGGAAGTATTTTAAAAGAATTTTTCAGTGGAAACGAAAAGTATATACCATGAATCATAATACCACGAAGGTATTTGTTTTTGAGAACCAAAAACAACTGCTTCGTGGTTTATTTTTTTAAAGGAGGATACTCGTGAAAAAATCAACGACGCTTCAGCTTGTCCTGGCTGCCATGTTTACCGCACTGGGTGTATTATTGCCCATCGCTTTGCATCCCCTTGGCCCGGTTGGTCAGGTGCTTCTGCCCATGCATATTCCTGTCCTGCTCTGTGGGTTTCTCGTCGGGTGGAAGTACGGTGTTCTGGTGGGATTCCTTGTTCCGTTCCTTTCCAGCTTCACAACCGGTATGCCTCCCATTTACCCGGCAGGGATCTCCATGGCACTGGAGTTGGCAGCCTATGGCTTTTTAGCCGGTTTCCTGTCCCGGAAGCATTCCATCATGGTATCTCTGGTGGGAGCCATGCTGGCGGGACGGGTGGTAATGGGGGTTGCCAATCTGGTCCTGCTGGGGATGTCAGGAAAGTCCTATCTGTTTTCGACTTTTCTGTCCGGCGCTTTTGTTACGGCTCTGCCCGGCATACTCCTTCAGTTGATCCTGATCCCGGCCATTCTGTTTGCCCTGGAGAAAAACGGGATATGGGAGAGGCCGTCTTTTCATGGCTGAGAGGGAGGTGCAGCCGGATGACCGGTTTCTCCAGGCAGTACTGGACGCAATTGAGAAAAAGCTCGATCAGAAGCAGAAGGTGACCGTTGCCATAGAAGGGAACAGCGGAGCCGGCAAAAGCGATCTGGCCGGCCGGGTTGCCGGATGCTGCGACTGCAATGTCATCCATATGGATGATTTCTTCCTGCAGCCTCATCAACATACGAGGGAACGTCTCTGCCAGGCCGGAGGGAACATTGACCATGAACGCTTTCAAAGCGAAGTCGCGGATCATCTGAATGGGGACAGGGAATTCCATTATCGGATCTACGATTGTCATCAGGCAGCGTTGACGGATACGGTCCGTGTTGTCCCGAAAAGGCTTACTGTCGTAGAAGGCGTATATAGTATGTATCCTTTATGGCAGGACGTTTTCGATCTTCGGATTTTTCTTTCCATTGCGCCGGATATTCAGATGGAACGGATCCGGCGAAGGAACGGGGTGACCATGGGAAAGCGTTTTCAGGACGAGTGGATTCCCATGGAAAACAGGTATTTTGAAACGTATCGGATTGCGGACCAATGTGATTTGGTCAGAAGGATCGGTTTTCCGACATGATTTCCCGGACCTTTGCCACAACCAGGGATACATACTCTGAAAGGTTTAAGTTCTGTGTGCTCACCACATAGCTGTTGCATTTGCTGCTGGGGATGAGGATTTTGGCAGCCCGGCACCCGCCGACTGCGGCAGCCATCCGGGGGGTTACTTCGCCCAGCAGGGAATTGGCAGCGGTAATGCCGATGGGGCCGATGATGATATCGGCGTCTGCACTGTTGTAAACAATGGGGTTCTCTCCTGTTGCTCCCTTGTCGGCACCAGCTTTCAGCATAGTGGAGGTGGCAATGCTGTTGGTTCCGATGGCAATCAGTTCCTGTTCCGGAAAGCTTGCTTTCAACTGTTCCACAACGGTCCTGCCCATTTTTCCTCCCTGTCCGTCCAGTACCAGGATTTTCATCTGAATCTCTCCTTCCATTGCCTTACTTTTTTATATGGAATTCATTTTTCTCCCTTATTCCCGTCTGATCACGGGATTTCTGCCATCCTGCACTCATCTTATATCAGGATGGCTTTTTTTGCAATCTGTCTCACTGCCTTTCTGTCCCACGGGAACCCACCGGCTTTCGTCGTGTGAAGCAGTCACTGCGTATGGTGCGTATGGAATTCCATCTTTGCATCCCTGTCCTTTTTTGATATAATGTACCCATTGCATCGGAAAAAGTGGAGGGATTTAAAATGTGGTTAACCTTTTGGGGTGTTTTCCTGGTATCCTCCGGTTTGTTTCTCATTCTGAAATACAGTTTCAAATGGAATGTTTCCACCGGTAAGGTGCTGATCGGTTTGTTTTTGATATCCTGGGGCCTTTCGGTTCTGTTCGGACAGGTAGGATTCAGCAGCTTTCCGGATAATGGCAGCAATTATCTTTTCCGGAACAGTGGGCAGCCAAATGGCCTGGCCTGCAGATGAGGATGACCTTGACATTCACTTATAAACATACCCGAAACGCCAGTTACATCGGTTATATTACGCAGGCGATTATCAATAATCTGTCCCCTCTTTTGTTTGTCACGTTTCAAAGGGAATTTGGAATTTCCCTGGAGCAGATTGGGCTGCTGATCTCCCTGAACTTCATCATTCAGATTCTCGTGGATCTTGCAGCGGCTCAATTTGTGGATCGGATTGGTTATCGCACCTCTGCCGTTCTGGCTCACATCCTGTGTACCGCAGGTCTGATTTGTCTTGGCATTTTACCCAATGTTCTGCCGAATCCCTATGCGGGGCTGCTGGCAGCCGTGATTTTGAATGCGATCGGAGGCGGCACGATTGAAGTGATTATCAGTCCCATTGTGGAATCCCTGCCCGGAGAGGAGAAAGCTTCTGCCATGAGCCTGCTGCATTCCTTTTACTGTTGGGGACATGTGGCGGTTGTGACGATTTCGACCCTGTATTTTCAGATGGCAGGAACGGAGCGCTGGTTTCTTTTGCCGCTGCTTTGGGCATTGGTTCCGTTTTGCAACACTTTTTTATTTTGGAAGGTACCGCTTCGGAATCTGGTGGAAAAACAGGAGCAGACTCCCGTTCGGACACTGTTTTCCTCCGGAATGTTCTGGATTCTGTTTGTTCTGATCCTCAGTGCGGGAGCATCAGAGCAGGCTATGTCCCAGTGGTCTTCCCTGTTTGCGGAAACAGGGCTCGGGGTATCGAAAACCCTTGGGGATCTGCTGGGTCCCGGTGCATTTGCCGCGCTTATGGGAGTATCCCGCGCTTTTTACGGATGGAAGGGGAGCGGGCTGGATCTGCGCAGGGCACTTGTCATCAGCAGCGTCTGCTGTGCGGCAAGTTATCTGTTGGCCGTCTTTTCGCCCCTGCCCCTGGTTTCTCTCATCGGATGTGCTCTGGTGGGGCTTTTTGTGGGGATTATGTGGCCCGGCATGATAAGTCTGTCCGCGGAACTCTATCCACAGGGAGGAACGGTTCTGTTTGCTGTACTGGCTTTGGCAGGGGATGTGGGCTGCTCTGCCGGTCCCGGCCTTGTAGGTCTGGTATCCAGTGCCGTGCAGGGTGCGGGGCATTCTTCTCTCTTTGGCCGGCTTCCCGGCAGCAGCGGTACGGAAACCGGCCTGAAGGCGGGGCTCCTGCTGGCCGTCCTGTTTCCGGTTCTGATGGTGCTGGGAGTCCTGGCGCTTCGCAGACGCCACAACACTTCGGAAAATCAGGTGGAAATATAGGAGGGAAGATCATGTCCTTTGAAGGACTGCAGAAAAGTGAGGAGCTGTTCCGATGCCCCATATGTTCCGGCGCCATGAAGCTGGAACAGGAAAAGAGCTTGATCTGTGGGAAAGGGCATTGCTTCGATCTGTCCCGGAAAGGCTACATCAATTTTCTGCTGCGTCCTGTCCGGACGGAGTATGACAAGGCAATGCTCCAGGCAAGGAACCGGATCCTGACAGGCGGCTTTTTTCTGTCCCTGGCACAGCGAATATGCGGGATTCTGGAAAGGGAAACCAGCCCTGCCGGTCAAAATCCGATCAGGATATTGGATGCGGGATGCGGGGAAGGCACCTTTCTGGCCCAGACGGCGGATCGCCTCAGGAATCTGGTGCCTGCCGGCGTCAATGGCATAGGAATGGACATTTCAAAAGAAGGAATCCGGATTGCCTCCGGAAAGCATCGGGGTTTCCTCTGGTGCGTCGGTGATCTTGCGAACTGTCCGTTTCAGGACTACAGGATGGATGTGATTCTGAATCTCCTGTCGCCGTCCAATTACGGGGAATTCCACAGGATCCTGGCAGACGGAGGGCTGCTGATCAAGATAGTGCCCGGAAGCGATTATCTGAAGGAATTGAGGGAAACATTGTATGACCGGACGGAGAAGCAGACCTATTCCAATGAAAAGGTTCTTCGGCATTTTCAGGAACATTTCCATTTGTCCGGCCAGGAACGGGTCCGTTATTCCGTGGCAATGGATCCGGAAAAGCTGGGGGATTTGATCCGTATGACGCCGCTCTCCTGGAGCGCTTCCCGTGAGAAAATCCAGGGCGCATTGCATTCCGGTATGGACAGTGTAACGGTGGATATGATGGTGCTGATTGGGAAAAACAGCGGGATCTGATTCCATGAAAAAAGGAGACGGTCCCCTAAAAGGTTCCGTCTCCTTATCTGTTTCCTTATTTGTTTCAGAGTTTTATTCCTGTCCGAAGACGCGGATCCGTTTTTTGAACAAATCCTTATTCGCTTCAATCTTGCCTTCTCCACCCAGCACGCAGATAAAGTTGTTCTTTGTAATATCCCGTGCCAAACCGGCCAGTGCTTTGATGTCTTCTGCCTTTGTACGGAGAATCTCACGCCTTTCCTGCTGGATCTGGCTTTGGGAAAGGCCGGTGAAGTAGTTGATATCCGCCCGGCCGCCTTTCATCTGCGGGGTCAGGGGCGCGTCGATACTGCTGATGGTACCGATGATGTATTTCTTCATTTCCCTCTCGTCCGCTTCAAAGCCGGACAGATAATCGGACAGCCCGTCATAGTTTTCCAGGGTTTCCCGCAGACTGGGGTCCCGGTAAGAGGTAAAGATCATCATCCCGCTTCGGGTAAAGACGACAGACACGCCGTAAGCACCGCCCTGGATCCGGACGCGGTTCCAGAGGTAATCCATATTGGCAATGGTCCGAAGCACCTGCATGGACCCGGTATAGTGATAGCCCATCTTGAGGAAGCTGTATCCCTTGGCCACATACTGCACCTTGCTGGGGGTCATCAGGCCTTCATTTTCTGCCGAAATCCGGAACGGGAACGGTGCGGGAGCCGATTCTTCCTGTTTCAGGCTGTCAGCAAAACGGTCGAACGGCCCGGAAAATTTCGGATAATCCTCTTCGGGCAGGGTAACGCTGGCGACCAGATTGCTTTTCTGAAAGATCAGACTGGCGGCCTGTTCCAGTTTCTGTACCAATGTTTCTTTTTCACTGTCAAAGTTGCGTTCCAAATGGCTCAGGAAGCGGTAATATTCGATTCCGGAAACCAGCTCCGTATATTTCCCCGCTGGGGAGAAATAGGAGCTGACGCGGTTCAGAGCTATGATATTGCCGGACTGATTGATTACCATTTCCATGCGGGAACGAACCTCCTGCACGATTTCCCGGAGCCGCCCGGTATCCTGATACAGGGTTTCATTTACCAGCTCGCACAAAAGCTCCATCAGTCTGGGAAGCTTGTCCGCCAGTGATTTGGCCTGGATCAGCAGCTTGGGCTTGAATTCCCCGTCCTTTGCATTCAAAGCCAGGGATTGGATGGAGTATTCAATTCCGCCGGTGTGGATGTTGATTTCGTTGGACAGCTCCTCATAGCTGTAATTTTTGGTGTTGATCTGGCCCAGTACATTGACCAGCAGCCCGGCATAGGGAAGCAGATCCACGGGTATGGCATCGGTGTTGAACCATAAGTTTACATAAGATATCCCATTGGTGAACAAAGGATGATGCAGTACCGGAATGCCGGATTGTGTTTTCT
>DAINCI010000085.1:0-8854 GCA_036732425.1 Bacillota bacterium | reverse complement strand
TCTCAGTCTCCCTCCACCATCAGTTTATATCCCAGCCCCTTGACGGTCAGAAGGGACACAGGCCGGGATGGATTCTGCTCTATTTTCTCCCGGATCCGGCGTATGTGGGCCATCAGCGAGTTCTCATAGCCATACGGGTTCTCCCCCCAGACTGCTTCACACAGGGCGTCAATGGATACGATACGGCCTGCGTTTCGATACAGGACCAGCAGCAGCGCATGTTCCTTTGCGGTGAGTGGAATGGATTCTCCGCCTTTTACCACCTCCGCACGGGAAAAATCAATTTCACTGTAACGAAGCTTTACCGGGGAACCCTCCTCTTTGTAGCATCTGCGCAGAATAGCCATGATACGGTACAGAAGCTCCCTTGGCGAAAACGGTTTGACCATGTAGTCGTCGGCCCCCAGTCCAAAGCCTTTGAACTTGTCCTCGTCCTCCCCCCGGGCCGTCAGAAACAAAACCGGATAGTCCCCGCTGCTCCTAAGTTCCTTCATTAAAAAGAAACCGCTTCCGTCCGGAAGCATCACATCCAGGATTGCCAGCTCCGGATAAAATTTCTCTGCTGCCGCAATGGCTTCCTTTACACTGCCTGCTGTTTTTATCTTTTTAAATCCGCTCTCCGTCAGGATGGAGCCCACCATATCCAGAAGCTCCGGCTCATCATCGACAAGGAGGATTCGTTTTTCCTTTAAGTATTCCGAATCCACAGGGCTCCACCTTCTTTCTGTTTCCGTACCTGCCCCTGTTCATCACCCATGATTTCATTATAGCACAGGGTGCTTTCCTTTATCACCTTCCAGTGAAATGTAAGGCAGATGTAAGGAAAGGAAAAGGTTGCTGCAAGGTTGGACCGGTAGAATGTTTCTGTAAGAAAGGAAAGGCCGGGCAGAAAAGTCCGGACAGATAAGAAGTAGAAAAGAAAAGGGGTATGAAATGAGAAAAAATCAAAATCAATGCAGACAAGGGAATATGAATATCATTGAATCCAGCCACCTGACCAAAACCTATGGGGACTTTACCTCCGTATCCGATATCCATCTTCACATACCAAAGGGAAAAGTCTATGGATTTCTCGGACCCAACGGGGCAGGAAAATCCACGACGATGAAAATACTGCTGGGACTGACCAAACCTACAGGCGGCACCTTTGTGATAGACGGCAGAAAATATCCGAAAGATCGGATGGAGATCCTGGGAGAGATCGGATCCCTCATTGAATCCCCTGCTTTCTACGGAAACTTAACCGGAGAGGAAAACCTGGACATTGTCCGCAGAATCCTGGGTCTGCCAAAGTCCGCTGTTTCTGAAGCGCTGGAGCTTGTGGGCATGACCCCATACCGAAAAAAGCTTGCCAGGAAATATTCTCTCGGCATGAAGCAGAGACTGGGCCTGGCAAGCGCCTTGATTGGAAGGCCCCCGATTCTGATTCTGGATGAACCAACAAACGGGCTGGATCCCGTGGGGATCCATGAAATACGAACCCTCATCCGTTCCCTGCCGCAGCAATTTGGCTGCACGGTGCTGGTATCTTCCCATCTGCTGTCCGAAATGGAACGAATGGCGGACGATATCGGCATCCTGAATCACGGGCGCCTTTTGTTTGAAGGAACACTGGAGGAAATGAAACAAAGAACCGGGACCCAGGGGTACGCTACGGACAACCTGGAGAACTCCTTTCTCTCTTTGATTGAGGCGGATAACCGGCAGACAGGAGGCGTGAGATGAGCGTGTTCCTGGAATGCAAGAAAATGAAGCGGACCGGTTTTTTCCCTGCGCTGCTGCCTGGCGGACTGCTTTCCGCCATGATCCCCGTTTTGAATATGGCTCTCCGTTCCAAACTCTATACCGGCCAGGACAGACCTCCTGTCCGAATCCTGCTTGATGCAAACTGGCAGATGATGTCCATGCTGAACATACTGCTTGTTCTGGCCGGTACCTGTATTCTGTACCATACGGAATATGAGAATCATGCCATTCAGAAGATGGCTGCCCTGCCATTAAAAAGAAGCCAACTGTTTTTGGATAAGTTTCTGTTGATGGCTGCCGCCTGCATCGTCCTTCTCGCATTGGAAGCAGCAGCAGTTGGACTTTGCTCCTTTCATTGGTTTCCGCTGTTGGAAGGTTTTCATGGGCTCGTCATGGATCTGCTTCAAAACTTTGGATGCTTTTTGCTCCTGATGATGCCGGCTGTGCTGCTTTCGCTTTTCATTGCATCGTTGTGTGAAAATATGTGGATTTCCTTAGGGATCGGTGTGATCTGCGTGTTCACAGCCACAATGCTGCCTTCCGGAAATCTTGCATGGGCGCTGTTTCCCTATGCGCTGCCTTTTCAGATCCCCAAAGGTTTGCCAGCGGACACGGCCGGTAAATTACTCCTTGCTGTGCCCATCGAAATGGGGACAATTGGTACTGCTGGAGCTCTGCTTACCAATATAAGGAGGCGGTTTGAATGAAATTTTTTTCTCTCGTCGGAGTGGAATTCCGGAAGATCCGCCGATCCAGGATCCTGATTCTCTTGTTCCTGGGAACGGTCCTTCTCTGGCTGCCTTCCATCTTCCATGCTGACATGAACTTTCAAATGCAGACGGAAGGCATTTCACCGGAAAACAATTTTCTGATACAGGGATTCATGGGAATGGCGGCGTTCCTGTTTCCGGCAAGCATGGTCGTTTGCACCGTATTGCTTCAGCAGACGGAACGAAGCCATCACGGCATTTTGAAAATGCTGTCCCTGCCGGTTCGTCCTGCCATGCTGTGTCTCGCCAAGTTTATTGTACTGCTGTCACTGGCGGCAGCCCAGATCCTGATGACCGTCGGTATATATGGGATCAGCGCAGGCATTGCTTCCCGGATACAGGATTATAGCTTCCTGCTGCCACTGTCCTATGTACTCAGGCAGGCAGGTTCCATTTTACTGGCTTCCATTCCCATGCTGACGTTTTTCTGGCTCCTCTCCATATGGATTCAGACTCCCATTTTTTCTGTGGGACTTGGGCTTGCTTCCATTGTACCGTCCGTTTTAATGATCAATACAAAAGCGTGGTTTGTCTATCCCATGGCCTATCCGTTTTTTGTCGTTGTATCGGAATACGGAAAACTGGCCACGCGTCTTTCCACCGCACCCATCGGGTGGATTCCATGGCTGCCTGCTGCAGCCGGGATTACAATACTTTGTTTGCTCCTGTCCTGTTTCCGTTTCGGACAGGCGGAAAGGAGATAAATTCAATGAAAAGTAAAATTCTTACGTTCATCAGTACCCTTATGATGTTTATGCCGTGGTCCATCTTTCCGCTCAGAACGCTGGACTGGGCGCTGGAATCCCCTGCTGCGGAAATCATCCTATCCTGCTATGCAGCCTTTATGATTTTCAGCGGAATTTTTACCATAGCCTCCTATATAAAAGCAAAGGTGGAGAACAATCTTATGAAAATCTGTCTTCTGGTAAATAGTCTATATGCGGTTGTGGGCGTTGCTGCCTTCGGCATGATGATGGTGTAAAGACGTTACATAATAATAACCCCAAAACAAAATCTCCTGCTGTTGCTTAATCTGGCAGGAGATTTTATGCTTTCATGCTAATTTGCAATTTCTTTTCTCAGCCTTTCCACTGTTTCCCTTGGTAACTCCGTTATCTCACAGATCAAATCCAAACTTAAGCCCTTCCTCAGCATCTTTTGAGCAGTCTGCAGGTTTCTTTCCTTTCGGCCTTCCTGTCTGCCTTCCTGTTTGCCTTCCTTTCGGCCTTCCTGTCTGCCTTCCTTTCGGCCTTCCTGTCGGCCTTCATCTTTTGCTTTGTAATAAAAGGATTCCATCACTTCAGACACCTCCTTTGACAATTTTAAATCCGCGTAATTCCTTGAAAAATATCCCAGCAGATAAGTCGTAGCCTCCATGATCTTCCTATAGTCTTCTTCCGTTATTCGCTTTTCATCCCATACTTTTGTTGCTGTTTCCATTACTTCCATTGTATCAGCTTTTATTTCCTTTGACAATCTTGAAAATTCTTCCTCATCTGCTGTTTTTGTTCTTTCGATCTGCCTTCTTAGTTTAAAAAGTTCAAGTGGTAAAAGGTTATATAAACCTTTCTCAATCTTTTCTTCCTTATCTATCTCCCACGCTCTTCTTACCGGCACTTTATACAATATCGACTGTTCGCCTTCCTCCGTTGTGGGAAAAAGAACTCTCAATTTCAAATCCTCAGAGCTGCCTTTTCCCTCCTCCAGATATAAAACGACCTGCTTTGGAAAACAGATGGTCTTGATGCCTTCCTCCTCGCAGACATGTTTCTTTGCTTCCTGGTACCCATAGTCGAACATCCGCAGTACCATGCCCTTTGCGTGGTTCAGCTGAAACTCAAAATGAAAGCTGGGTACTTCTCCGAATTGTATCAGCTTATCCGCCCTCAATAATTCCAGTTTTCCGTCGACACTTTCTGTATTCTCAAAACTGATGTCATAATCCTGATTTTCATCAAAGCTCTCATCAAAAAAGTAATTTACGAGCCGGATCACCAAAGGATCCGATACCTCAAACAGCATCTTAAAAATTTCATCCAGCTTAATACTTTCTTTGTGCTCATTTTGCTCCATTTGCTCCCCCTCCCGCTTTTCCTTTGTATTTCTGGCTTTAGTATAACACAATTCTTCCAATAAGTGAACATATGTTCGCATATAAAATTAACTAATCACGCTCCGTTCAGTTGCTTCAAGAGATCAATATCTGATAAAATAAAATGGGAGGCAGGATAAAGTGAAGAAAATATTACCGATAAGTGGAACCTGGTTTGACTTTTTTCATTGTAACCCCTATGAAGGCGATTACTGGAACGCAACGACAAGTCTGTTTTCTTCCCGGGACTGGGAAAAAAAGATCGGGGAGATGGCCCGGGCAGGTATGGATTCTTTTTTGCTGCTGTCCGTGGCGCTCCATGGAAAGTCCTTTTATCCATCCCAGGTGATCAAACAGCAGTGGAATCTGGATTGCCATGACCCCATCGAAGCAGTGCTCACGGCTTCCGATCGTCTGAATGCCAAACTATACATGGGACTTGGCTTTTTTACCACTCCCGCTTTTCATGACTTCTCGGACAACAGCGCTTCCGGCCTGCGAACGGCTGTTGCGGAGGAACTTGTTGCCCGTTACGGCACCCATCCTTCCTTTGCCGGATGGTATTTACCGGTGGAAGCGGGAATACAGGGTCATTACCCGGATGGTTATATTTCTTATGTCAACAAACTTACCGATCAATGCAAAAGGCTTGGCCCCCATCAGGTGATCATTGCCCCTTATGGTGCCAGGTCCATCGTGTTTGATGAACAATTCACCGATGAGGTGAGAGCAATTGATGCGGATTTTATCGCCTACCAGGATGAAATAGGTGTTGCCCGAACCACCTTTGAACAGGTGGATGAGACCTTCCGGCGTCTGCGTGAGGTGCATGACCGGGTGGGCAAGCCGCTTTGGGCCGATATGGAGATCTTTCAGTTTCAGGGGAAGGTGCTGATCCCTGCACCCTTTGAACGGGTCCGCAGACAGCTTGAAATCTTGTCGGCACACGTGGAAAAGATCCTGTGCTATCAATATCTGGGTATGATGAATGAGCCTGGAAGCCCCGTTCACGCCGGCCATGAGACTTCCGTGCAGCTCTATCAGGATTATAGGAATTATAGCATAGAAAACAAATTATGTGATTGTATTAAAAATGCAGGAACTATGATATAATTCAGAAACCACTATAACAAAGTTGCGGCGATATCAGTGCTGCAAAGGAGGAACTCATTTGAAAAAATACCGGAAAACGATCATGCTCCTCGCCACAATCACCATTCTTATAGGACTTTTGTCCGGATGCGGGAAACCAACCCCAATAAGTATTGCAAAAAATGTGGTGGAGGCCATGAAGGATCTGAAGTCTGTGGATGGAACCACAGAAGTTGATTTGAAGGCGACACTTCCTGCCAATCCAGCCGTTGGCATAAACGGTGGTGACATGGGCATGAAGATGAACATGGATTTTCAGTCCATCCTGGCGCCAAAGCCAGCGATGCATTCTTCAGGAAAGATATCCATGTCCGGGCCAGTCCGTATTGAAACAGACACCGAAAGCTATTCTGTCAAATCAGATGGCGGTTATACAGCATACACTTCGTTAGTCGGCAAGTGGATGAAACAGACTTCCAATGATAAGAAACTGAGCATGGATACACTTGCCAAAAAGGACGTGTACCAAGCGATCGTTGATAAAAAAGTAAAAGCTTCCCTGGATGATGAACTGCAGAAAGTCGGCAAGAAAGATGCTTATCTGCTGAAGGTTACACTAAAGGGAGAATATGTGAAGGAGCTGTTTTCCTCCCTTGGAGACATAACAAAAGATATTTCAGATAATCTGAATCCGGATGACATCAACATTAACATGGATATTTATATTTATAAGGACTCCAGTCTCCCCGCCAAAGTTACAGCAGATTTAGGCGATCTGACCGATGCAATGATTTCCGGAACGGATGAAGAAAATGCTGCCAAAATAAAAGAGATCACTCTTTCAATGACCATGAATTCCTATAACAAGGTAAAACCGATTCAGGTCCCGGAAGAGGTAAAAAAGAATGCCATGGATATCGATGAATTGAATCCGGATAATATAATATCCAGCGAATCGGGGGATGCCCTGTAACACGCGTCAGGGTGATTCAGAAAATACCTATAGCCCGACAGAGAAATAGAGATATCTCATGAGTTCACATAATGAAAGGAACCTTTTTATGAGAAAAAGATCCATAAAGGGGTTCCTTTCGTTGTATTGTATACTGCAAGATATCAGTCAAAGAAAACGGGGACTCACTCCATTTGTATCGGATTCTTTTGTTTTTCTACAGGAATCGAACACGGCCTTCCCTGCAGGGAGGTTCAAGATAACGAACGCCCTTCCCGGTCTTCTCTGCATATTCTATTTCAGATTGCGTGCTGGATCCGATATAGCCGCCCACATTAATTACGAAAATCTCATCCGCCATATCAATCTTTCGTTTGTGCATATCATCCAGCATGATTTTTGTCCGGGTCAGGGTATCTTCGGACATCCCTTCCCAGACCTCATCGTCCCCGGAATGGCCAAACAAGCCGACACTGATGACAATATTGCCTTCCAACGTCAGCCTTTTCTGGGCCTCAGAAAACGCATCCCTGAACCGGGTGCTCCCGCAAAGTGTAATCACTTTATATTTGCCAGCCATCTTGATCCTCCTTCATCCCGTATCCCATTTAAAACCGCTCCGGATCATCCGGTCATCATGTGTTGTAATATTTGCTGCCTGGCTGAAAGCTTCACCTGGCAGGTTCCCCACAGACTTTTTGATTTCTTTCGAAAAAATCCTGATTGGCTTCTGAAATGGAGATCATCGCATTGCTGTTTATATTCATATATTATCGCCTCCCTGCAGACATCATACCCAAATCCAAGGCAAACATCAACATGAATTTTGTTCTTGTGTATTCTTGTTCTTTTCTGAAATGGCCATGAATTTTATCCTTTTTATTAGAGGTATCGTTATGGGTATTGAAGAACATAGACATAGGTATGGAACGCAAGCCTTAGGAAAGGAAAGGATGATGGAATCCATGACTGCTGGTGTCCGGACCGGCATTGACAGAACAGAAGAGTGCCGGCGTGTTTTCGGCAACGCGCGGCTTGGTCTGATTACCGGATACTCCGGCCTTGCCCGCAACATGAAGACCAGTATTGACGTCCTGAAAGAAAAGTTCAACCTTCGTGTCCTGTTCTCTCCCGAACATGGAGTACGGGGAATTCTCGAACCAGGAGAAAAGGTTTCCTTTCATATCGATCGGTTTTCCGGACTGCCGGCCTATAGTCTGTATGAAGATTCCATTTCTTCCGGGGATGGCAGCACAAAAGATCGGGTATATCAGCCTTCCAGGGAAGCACTGGATCAAGTTGACCTCATGGTTTTTGATATCCAGGATGTCGGTTCGCGTTATTATACCTATGCTTCCACCCTTTTCTATGCCATGCGTGCCTGTGCTGCTGCGGACAAAAAAATGGTGATACTGGATCGCCCCAATCCCATTGGCGGAACTGTGCTGGAAGGCAACTGTCATACGAGGGAACTGCTCTCCTTTATCGGGCTTACGCAAATCCCGATCCGACACAGCTGGACAATGGGCGAAATGGCACAATATTACAACGGCGAGCATCACCTCGGCTGTGATCTGGAAGTGATTCCCGTGCAGGGCTGGAGTCGTGAAATGTATTTCAATGAGACCGGACTGCCGTTTGTCAAACCCAGTCCCAATCTGCCTGCTCTCGATTCCATTCTGGTTTATAACGGAACCTGTCTGTTCTCCGGAACGAATGTTTCGGAAGGGCGCGGAACCACCACTCCCTTTACCACAATCGGCGCACCCTATATTGATCCGATGGCACTTTCCGATCGGATGAACCGGGAACACTGTCCCGGTCTTGCATTCAGCCCGGCATTCTTTATCCCTTCCTTTGGAAAACATGCCGGAAAATGCTGCTATGGAGTCCAGATCCATATTTCAGAACCCAGAACAATTCGTGCCGTAGAGCTCGGAGTGCGGCTCATGTGCTCCATCCGGGAGATGTACCCGAAGCAGTTTGCATTTAATCCGCCGCCTTCCAAAGGGGCACAGTATCATATTGATCTTGCATCCGGGAATACGGATCTGCGGGAGGGCAAGCTCTCTGCCGATCAAATCCTGAATAAATGGAACAGGGAAGCGGATGCATTCCGCCCGGTCCATGAGAAATACAGAATCTATTGATTGAATGCATCCATATTTCCTTTCAGCGATCATAGCCATGATGGAAACATTG
>DAINCI010000084.1:0-8889 GCA_036732425.1 Bacillota bacterium | reverse complement strand
ACGGGATCTTTGGCTGTCTGTATGGCATTCAGAAGCCGTACGGCTTCTGAATGCCTTTTTTTTATCTCCGGATCCCCGCAGGCGTCCTGTACAGCTTCCTGCCACTGAAGGATTTGTTCCATATCCGAAAGGTTTCCGGATCCCAGCAGCTTTCGCATGGAATACGGCGTCAGGTCCATGATACGGAGACGGGAGTATCCGTACAGCAGATTCCGGATATGCTGTATGGATTTTTTGCTCATACGCAGATTCTGAAGAATGCGCTGCAGCTGTGCCGGACCTGCAGATGGACGATACATCTGCAGCAGGGCCGCCAGCCGGATATCGGCGCTTTCAGGGAGCTTTTTCAGAATCTGTGCTTCCTTGTCTGTCCATCCGGCTTCCTTCTCCCCTGTGAGGCCTTCTTTTCCGGTGCATGTATCCGGACCCGGATCGGCGCCGCCGGACAGCAGAATGGGGAGGATACCGGTCTGCTGAAGCAATCGGACTCCCTTGTCCGGATGCGGGGAAAGCAGAAGGCGGACAAGCTCTTCCCGCATTCTTTCCCGTGATATCCTGTTCAGCCAGGTGCGGCATTCCGATATGGCCTTCCCGGTTTCCTCCTCCGGTTCAAAGTCCAGCTGGGCGGCAAACCGGATCGCCCGCAGCATCCGCAGCGGATCCTCCCGAAACTGTTCCTGTGGATTCCCTACGGCGCGGATTATTTTTTGTTTCAGATCCTTTTTCCCATGAAAAGGATCGATCAGGCCGGAGGTCAGGAAGGGATTGTATGCCATGGCATTGATGGTGAAATCCCTGCGCGACAAATCGGATTCCAGATCCGGCACAAACGTTACATGATCGGGATGCCGGCTGTCTGAATAACCGGATTCCATCCGGAAGGTCGTGACTTCCGCGGAAAGCCCGTTCATCCTTACGGTAATGGTACCGAACCGCTTTCCGGTACGATAGGTTTGTTCCTTTTGAAACACGGATTCGATCTTTTCCGGCGGAAGGGACGTGGCAATATCGTAGTCTGCAATGGTCCGGCCCAGAATCTGATCCCGCAGTGCACCGCCTACCAGATAAGCCTGCCCTCCGGACTGCATGATGTGCGTCAGGATGGATCCCACCGCTTCCGGTATTTTTATCGTCGTGCTCATTTGTCTGCATCCGTTCCTTTCGTTTCCTTTTTGTATATATTTTTCAGTTGACTGCCCGGATAATAGTGTTCGGTGATCTCCTGCCAGTCCTTCCCCATAAGGGTCAGACCGTAAGTGCCATATTGACTCATGCCCACTCCATGACCGTATCCTCCGCCCCGGATCACAACGTCCAGGAGATTGCCTTCCTTATCCCGTTCAAAGTCCAGGCAGGCAAAGGCACTGGGCAGCAGGGAAAAATTCTTTTGCACCGTCCCGTCATGGCATTGGAGCTCCACCGGGCTTTTGCCGCGCAGATAATTCACTGGCTGCAGGGCCAGGCGGATATTGTATTCCTTTATGACCTTGAAGATGCCATACGTGGTGGTGATCTCCAGTTCCATGATATTTCCGCCTTTCCCTCTTTGCAGCACCCCAATATTCAGCAAAGTGCCCACGTCTTCCGGAATCGCCATGCTTCTGTAATCTCCATCCGAACATTTTGTCAGCACAAACAAAGGCTGCTGCCGGTATAAATCGGGCAGGCTTTTATTGAGAACCGCTTCCAGTTGTTCGCGGGTCATGGTAACACTCCAGCGGAAAAAGGGAGAATACCGGTCATATCCCGCAAGGTTTGCCTGGTTCAGAAAGGCACGGAAATTTTCTTCATGATACAGATCGGGAACATTGCCGTCAAACTGCGGGTTTGCGGTAAGGTAAGGAATCTCCCCGGACGGAAATTCATTTTTCCGATTGCTCCAGACCTCATGAAAGTTGGCAGTGTATCCGAAAGAAGTGGAAAAAAACCGGGTATCGACAATTTCACCCTGGTATTCCGCCACGGCCCCGGATGTTTCGGTCACGGCCTGGGTGGCAATTGATTCC
The DNA here is from genome assembly GCA_036732425.1 of Bacillota bacterium. GTDB lineage: Bacteria > Bacillota > Clostridia > Caldicoprobacterales > DTU083 > UBA4874. The sequence continues at coordinate 6,883 of DAINCI010000084.1, read as the reverse complement.
TCTCCAATATTATTATATACCTGGCTGGCTGTGCTGTCATCCAGATGGGCTCCATAGATTCGGTATCCGGAGGACTGTATGGCCCGGACGGCATAGGACCGGGCAGCGATCGCCTGAACTTTAAGCGCCTCCAGGCCAAATTTGACGGGCATTTCACTGGGGACCACCAGACACAGGTATTTCTCCAGGTTCACTTCATTGATCAGGGTAAGCCGGCCATTCAGATTTGACACCTCCAGGCTGCCCTGGTAGGGCGTACCGGTCGAAGAATCTGTATGACTTCTTTGTATGGTTTTTACATACAGCGGTTTTTCCTGCTGTGTGGTAACGATCCATCGAAAAATGGAGGAATCCAGAACCTGCCCGTTTTTGCAGACGACTGTTTTTTTGCCGTCCGGTTTGAATTCCGCGGTTTCTCCCTTCTGAAAGGAAAGGGATTTCCCGTTGGGAACCGACTGAACCGTATAATCGCCTGGACAGGTTACTTCGATCCGGGAGTGAAGCGGGCTTTCGTATTCACTGTCCTGAAGGAGGACCCGGATCTTTTCATAGGAATCCGGCGGCTGTCCGGACAGGATCGCCATTCTTCCGATGTGATCCGGTGTACAGTAAAGAGTGGCTCCGGCGGATCCGACGGGAATGCCATAGGAACCGGAAAAAACGAATTGGTTGCCTTCCTTTGAAAAAACCGGAAAATCCTGCTGTATTTTGAAGTAGCCTAGTTCCCTGTCTTCCAGTACCGTATCGGAAAGTGAAAGGACTCTGGACAGGGACACCGGCTGCAATGCCTGAATGTCAATCAGTTTTCCCTCCACCGTGTGGAAACTGACGGGCTGACCGATTTTTATCTTCATCGCGGGGCGGGAATGGATTTCAACAATTTGATTGCCAAGATCCAGAGCCCACACGGTTTGATTTTTTTGATTCGCTTTTTTCGCAATGGGGATGCCATGGGTATGAAAGGTCGTTTCCGGAAGCCCGGAAACCAGCCAGCGCTGTCCTTTTTTTGTCATGGGAAGGGCGGTATGGATCTCTCCGGCAGGGAACAGGAGGGTAACCCGCACTTTTCCATGCTTTTTGTCTGCCCGTTCCAGATGGCCCACTGAAAACTGCCTGATTTCGGATTCCCGGGCCAGGGAGAGAAAGGGATGTTTTGACAGGCCCGGTGCCACCCATTGTTTGCAATCCCGGCCTTCTGACAACGCGGACAGGAACTGGTCCGCGGCTTTCTGCGGGGGCGAAGGGAAGGACCGGAAATACCAAATCAAACTGCCTACCAGCAGTACAGCCAGCAAAATCAAAGCAGGGAACAGGAAACGTTTTTTCATTTTCATAGACTCACCTCATTGCCTGATTTATATATACCGGATCCGTAAAGGGAATATAACTGTGCGGGCCATCAAACCCGCAATTTCCCGGCAGGGCAGAAAATTTCTGCGAAATGATGTGAAATTGAAATATGGATGTGGAGATGGAAGGAGATTCATGGTAAAATAGAGCAAAGGGAGGGGACAAGATGTTGAAAAGACGACAAATCATTATGCTGCTTCTGATCATTTTCGTATCATTATGGGGGAATAAACCGGCAGAGGCGAAGACGGCTGTTCCTTATTCCATAACAAATTACAAATCGAATGTTACATTGTATCCGGACGGTTCCGCATACTTTGATGAATATATTACATACCGGCTGCTTCAGGAAAAAGTCCGGATTGAAAAGCCCATACCCATGTCCAATGCTTCCGGGGTCGGGGAAATGAAGGTTTTCCGCCAGCCCGGGGATCCGGCGGACAAACCAGAAGCAGCGGATTTGATTCCTTTGAAGCAGTCTGAGGAAAATAAAAAGAACAGCAAGGATGTCTACCGATATTTCCCGGCGGATAAGAAGGAGGATGTTTATCAGATTGCTGTTCCGTTCCAGGGGAAAAAGCGGGGAAAAGTGACGCTTGTCTATCGCTATAAATTAAAGGATACCGTGTATCTCTATAAGGATACCGCTGCCTTCCTCTGGCAGTTCATCCTGCCGGAGCAGAAGGTGGAAGCCCGGAACCTGTCTGTGCGGATCACACTGCCTGGAAAAATTGCAAAGGATCAGATGGATGGTTATGTCAGCGGTTCTGCCTATGCGGAAAAGGAAGAGTCCGGGAACGGAACCTTCCGGGTTACCGCTGGGAAAATAAGTCCGGAGGAAGCCCTGGAGGTCGCCCTGCTGCTGCCCAATTCCCTGTTTCCGGACGGGAGAAAAGTCATTGACGACAATGCGAAGGGCACCATCGCAGCCAATATGGCGGAATGGGAAGCCGAAGCCACGCGGGCCCGAAAGGAAGAAGATCTGAAGTTTTACGGCGCATGGGCGATTGCAGTCCTGTCTGTGCTGCTGTCCTGTGGGACAGGCTTGCTGCTGTATTGGAAAGACCGGCGAAAGCCAGGGAAATCGAAAAAGGACAAAGCGAAGGGTTTGCCCAATGTTCCGTACACACCGGCAGAGCTGGGGATTTTGCTCCATCAGGAAAAGATCGGGATCCGGGAGTTTACAGCTACAGTACTGCATCTGATTCAAACCGGGTATCTGGAGCTGCATTTTAACGAAGAGAAGGAAGGAAGCCTGATCCGAAAGGACAGGACCGGGGAAGCAGAGCTCCGGTCCCAGGAAGAATATGTACTTCAATGGCTTGTTGCGGAGATGGGAGACGGAAAGGAATTGGCACTGGAAGCGCTGAACAGGCTTCTGGGCAATTATTCCGGTCTTCATCGGCAAAGAACCCTGAGGTGGGAAGACATGGTGAATCAGGAAGCCGCAAAATGGAAGTTTCAGGAAAGTGGGAAAAAGGATAAAGCCTGGGGACTGGCAGCCGTATTGATTGGCCTGCTGTCGGCAGGAGTGGCAGCATTTCCTCTGAAAAATCCCCGGGCAGGTATTTTGTCCGTTCTGTTTGCCCTGGCTTTGGCAGGATATGTTCTGTCTCTTAAAAAAACCAGCGAATCCGGGATGTTCCAGATCGCTCAATGGCAGCAATTCAAGGATTTTCTCCGCAGCCAGCTGTCAGGAGGTTCCACCAGGCTGCCTCTTGCCGTCTGGGAGCAATATCTGGTTTATGCGGTACCGCTCGGTATGGCAAAGGAAGTATTGGAAAAGCTTCCGGACAGTTATCCGTCCAGCGATTTTGAGGACGGGAACCTGACGATACTCCATGCGGACAGCCGGCCCTGGCTTCTGGATATTCTTTCCGGGATGGAATAGATTTTGGTTACTGGCGCCACTTCAAATACTTTTTTTCCAGCCAGGCAACCCCCTGGTACATGATCGCTGCTGCAACCAGCATAATCGCAACGCTGGTCATCACCAGATCCAGCTGAAAGACCTGGCCGCCGTATACGGCAAGATATCCCAGGCCGGCTTTGGATACCAGAAACTCCCCGACGATGACGCCGACCCAGGACATTCCCACATTGATTTTTAATGCCGAGATAATGGTGGGAATACTGGCAGGGAGTACAACTTTAGTGAGTACCTGCCGCTTCGTGGCTCCAAAGGTCTTCAGCAGCTTGATTTTATCCCTGCTGACTTCGAGAAAACCGCTGAGTACGCCGATAATGGTGACAATAATGGAGATCAGCAGGGTCATAACGAGTATGGCCCTGGTACCGGCACCGATCCATACAATGATAATGGGGCCCAGTGCCACTTTGGGCAGACTGTTCAGTACAACCAGATACGGATCGGCTACCTTTGCAATAAAATCCGACCACCACAGGATGATGGCGATAAGGGTACCCAGAATGGTTCCGACCAGAAACCCGACAATCGTTTCGTAAAGGGTAATGGAAACATGCTTCCACAGTTCTCCCGTCCGAAGGAGGTTTTGCAGGGTATGAAAGATTCGTGACGGCTGACTGGTGATGAAGGGATCGATCCATTTCAGGTCTGCTGCCACTTCCCAGAGAACCAGGAAGATAACGAGAATGACAATTTGTGTGGCCCGGATCGCAGTCTTCCTTCGTTTTACTTTTTTCAGATAAGCCAGATGTTCCGAAGATGCCGGCTTCTGACCTGGATTTTGCTTGCTGTTATTGAACATGGACATCCAGCTCCTTCCATATATGGTTGAAGTATTCCCGGAATTCCGGAGCCTTCCGCAGTTCCACAGGATTCCGGTTCAGACCGGACAATTTGATATCATAAGTGCTTTTTATGGTGCCGGGCCGTTTGCTCAGTACCAGCACACGGCTGGTCATACTGATGACTTCTGAGATATCATGGGAAACCAGCAGTGCTGTTTTACCTTCTTTCCGGATAATGCCGGTCACTTCGTCCGACAGTGCCAGCCGGGTTTGGTAATCCAGTGCGGAGAAGGGCTCATCCAGCAGCAACACATCGGGATCGATGGCCAGGGTGCGGATCAGGGCGACTCTTTGCCGCATTCCGCCGGACAGCTGCTGGGGATAGTGATTCCGAAAGTCTGCCAGGCCGTATGTTTCCAGCAAATGCAGCACTTTCTGCCTGCTTTCCTTATTGACCTTTCCCTGAATTTCCAGTCCCAGCATGACATTTTGCAGGATCGTACGCCACTCAAACAGGTGATCCTGCTGTAGCATGTATCCGACCTTGCCGGAAGGACCATTCACTTCCTTTCCTTCCACAAGGATCGTCCCGGACGTCGGCTTCATCAGTCCGGCAATCAGGGATAAAATAGTGGTTTTTCCGCATCCGCTCGGCCCTATAATGCCGATGAATTCTCCTTTTGCAACTGAAAAGCTGATATCTTCAAGGGCAGGAGTTTCCCCTTCGAGGCTTTGATAATTTAAATTTACATGATTCAGTGTTACGATGTTTTTTTCTTTCATTCATGCCATACCTCCTCAAAAAGTCCCTGCTATATCATATTCTGCGTCATCGAATATGTTCAGAGGGGACAGGAAGGACTCCATCCGGTCGCTTGGCAATAAACAATGGGCAGATCCTGTGGATCCTGCATAAAACAATGGCAGAAGGATTTTCATGATTTCTGTCGAATTATATCCTTCAACTGGCATTGCCTCTGTTGGGATATTTTACGAGTGAGGCGATTTCGGGCATAATAAAATAGGGGCAGAATAGAAGAAAGGTGCTGTATGAAAGAAAAATTACATTTACGACAGAACTTACTGGTGGGCTCCCTGTTATTCGGATTGTTTTTTGGCGCAGGCAATTTAATTTTTCCGGTACAAATGGGACAGGCTGCAGGAAATCATACTTTGTCGGCGACGATCGGATTTCTGATCACCGGTGTGGGTTTGCCGGTACTGGGTGTGGTTGGCACCGCGCTTTCAGAGAGTGAAAGCCTGTTTGATATGGCAAAACCGGTAAGCTCCGGCTACGCGGTGTTGTTTACCTGTGCGCTGTATTTAACCATCGGACCATTGTTTGCCATTCCCCGTACCGCCACCGTTGCGTTCGAAGTGGGGCTTCATCCGTTTGTATCCGGAGAGCAGATCAAGCCGGGATTGTTCCTGTTTTCACTGGTCTTCTTCTCCCTGACTGTTTTTTTCACCCTGCGGCCCAGTCGGATCATGGATTGGATCGGAAAATGTCTTACTCCTGCTTTTTTGATCCTTCTTTCCGTTTTGCTGATCACTGTTTTTGCAAAGCCTATGGGAGATGCGAGCATATTCCCGCCTCAGGGGAATTACAGAGCAAAGTCATTTTTTACCGGGCTGCTGGACGGGTATAATACGATGGATGCGCTGGCATCCCTGGCTTTTGCCATTATTATTATTTCCGGCATTCAGAATCTGGGCGTACGCAGGCCTCATTCCATTGCAGTGGAGACCTGCAAGTCCGGTCTGGTCAGCGTTTTTCTGATGGGTATCATTTACGCATCCCTGGCGTATATGGGAGCGACCAGCCCTGGCAGTATCAGCCGGGCCGACAACGGCGGCCTGATTCTGTCCATGGTCAGCCGGCACTATTTTGGCATCCCCGGACAGGTGCTGCTGGCGGCAATCGTAGCGGTTGCCTGTCTCAAGACAGCGGTCGGACTGATTACTGCCTGTTCGGAAATGTTCTGCAAGCTGTTTCCAAAATCCGTATCCTACCGGGCGTATGTGGCATTGTTCACGCTTGTGTCGTTTTTCATTGCCAATTTCGGATTGAACAACATCATACAGTGGTCTGTGCCGATTTTAATGTTCCTGTATCCACTGGCGATTACCCTGATCCTGTTGTCCCTGCTCACTCCCTGGATTCACAGGCAGAAGGACATTTACCGATGGACCACAGGGTTTGCAGGGATTGCGTCTTTTTTTGATTTCTGCAAGGCTCTGCCGGTGCCTTTTCAGGGAATGCCGGCCGTAAAGCATCTGATTCACTTGGCGGAACGGATCCTGCCGGGTTTCGGGCTTGGATTTGGCTGGATTGTTCCTGCATTCTGCGGCTTTTTGATCGGGTGGATTCTTAGGAGAATCCGCAAGGGGGAGAGTCCGGTTCTTTCGTGATGGTAAGGGAAACAAACAGGTTTCTGTTTACACCACTCTTTTTTCCATATATAATAAAGGGGTCGTCCAAAAGATAAAAACAGGGAGGGAGCACAGTGGGAAGAACTTGTTTTCAGGGGAGGAAAGCTCCGGCTTTTTTGCTCCTGGCTGTTGTCATTTTTATTTTGTGCATTCTTCCCAATGACTTTTTCAACGAAGAGGAACGGGGGAGGGGAAACTGTCCGGAGGCCAGGCGGGATTATCCCATTCAGGAGGATTTTTCGGAACAAAGCTATACCTTCCGGCTTCCTGTTCCCCTTCCGGAAAACAAAACGTCTGATGAGCTGATTCTGGCCCGGGCAAAGGGCAGATCCTTTCTGATCAAAAATGAATTTCTGATCCGGCTTCCCATTCTTTGCCGGATTCTGCT
>DAINCI010000083.1:0-8964 GCA_036732425.1 Bacillota bacterium | reverse complement strand
TTCCAGTTCTTCAACAACTGGTATTACTTACTTGAAACTAACGTCATTGACGTTGCTTATAAATTAATTATACGAGGAGGAAGTAATTATGAAAAAAGTACTGACCATAACCTTGACATCTTTGCTTTTACTTCTTTTGACTGTGCCTACTTATGCGAAACGAGTGGATTCCATTGATGAACTGCTTGCTCCATATCAGGCTGTGATTGACAAGCTCAATGAGGAATTGGGATCTGATATTTACATTCCGGAGAAGAATAAGATGAAAGTATATCAGAACATCCAGGATATGACTCCCAAAGAAGTTGAAGAGATGCTTCGAAAGGAGTACCGGGAGTCCGTTGCGAACGGCCATCCAAAGACAGATGCGAAGTTGGAGGAGACGACTCTTGATGAACTGCTTGCTCCATATCAGGCTGTGATTGACAAGCTCAATGAGGAATTGGGATCATCCATATCCATTCCGAAGAAGAATAGGGTGAAGGTTTATCAAAACATCAAGGATAAAACTCCCAAAGAAGTTGAAGAGATGCTCAGAAAGGAATATCAGGACTACATCGCGGATGATTCACCTAACTCAGGCGAGATAGATGAGGAAGATGATGATTTGATAGAGGATGCAGCGCCCATGTCATCAGACTCAGGTGAGATATACAACAATGATGATATGATAGAAGACGCAGTTCATATGCAACACCAAGATATCCGAAATTTAAAAAAAGCTAATGTTTCGGAAGTTAAAAGCCCCAATGCGATTAGAGAGAAATACAAACAAACAACACCGATTGGGCATAATTCGGAGATGTATCTTAAATCAACTGTATTTACAGTGCTTGGAGAAGCTGGATCATATACTTATGAAAAAATTCATGAATATGGTTCACAGTGGCCTTCAACTTATAAAGGCTATCACTTTGAAGTTGATTCGGGCTCTTATAAATTGAGTTCCAATAAGAAAAACTGTACAGTTACATTAACAGGGCATCCTCAAGACGCAAATGGATTTGTGCAATTGTTGCATTTAAAAGCTACAAATACATTTAATGCAGGTTAATAAGTTGTAGATCTTATTTAGTATCAATTTTTGTTGAGATACCACCCTTGAGCAGGACATGAGATATAAAATTCTGCTCAAGGGTGTTATTTTTGGGACCTTTCCGGAACAATAATAAACATCCGTCGGCGGACGCAGGCCTGCCAACCAACCTGTGCGGTGCTATTGAATTTTCACCTGCGGTATAGTAAAATAACATTGACAAGGGGTTAACAAAAGCTGGCATGCAGATTAATTAGAAGGAGTGATCATATGAACAAAAAAACACTGGAAGATGTTCCGGTAAGCGGTAAGAAAGTTCTGGTACGTGTGGATTTCAATGTTCCACTGGATAAAGAGCACAATATCACCGATGATACCAGAATCCGCGCTGCGCTTCCCACTATCCGGTATTTACTTGATCATAATGCGAAGGTGATTCTGATGTCCCATCTGGGAAGGCCGAAGGGAACCGGCTTTGAACCGGATTTCAGCATGGCTCCCGTGGCAAAGCGGCTGAGTGAGCTGTTGGGTCAGGAAGTTCATGCGGCAAAGGATGTCATCGGGGACAGTGCAAAATCGCTGGCAGGAAATATAAAGGAAGGCGAAGTGGTATTGCTTGAAAATCTTCGCTTCCATAAAGAGGAAAAGAAGAATGATCCCGGATTTGCCAGGGAGCTGGCAGGGTTTGGCGAGGTTTACATAAATGACGCGTTTGGTACGGCTCACCGTGCCCATGCTTCCACGGAAGGCGTAGCGCATTACCTGCCTGCCGCTGCCGGGTATCTTATGAAAAAGGAACTGGATATCCTGGGCGCGGCTCTGGATGATCCGGAGCATCCTTTCGTGGCGATTCTGGGCGGCGCCAAGGTTTCCGACAAGATCGGCGTGATCCGAAATCTGATCAATAAGGTGGATACCCTGATCATTGGAGGAGGAATGGCTTACACCTTTTTCAGGGCAATGGGCTATGAGATAGGAAAATCCCTTCTGGAGGAAGACAAGGTTGCATTGGCAAAAGAGCTGATGAAGGAAGCAAGTGATAAAAATGTGAAATTGCTGCTTCCTTCCGATACGGTGGTTGCAGAGGAATTCAGCAATGATGCGAAGAGTCAGATCGTCTCGAGCGATGCCATTCCGGCAGGCTGGCAGGGTTTGGATATCGGTCCTGCGTCCAGAGCAGAGTTTGGAAAGGAAATTGAAAAAGCAAAACTGGTGGTATGGAACGGTCCCATGGGAGTATTTGAGATGCCGGCCTTTGCAAAGGGAACCGAAGCGATTGCCGATGCCATGAGCCGATGCAGTGGCACGACAATTATCGGCGGAGGGGATTCCGCTGCGGCCGTCAAGAAACTGGGCTATGGCGATAAGATGACCCATATTTCCACCGGAGGCGGTGCGTCCCTGGAGTTCCTGGAAGGCAAGGAGCTGCCCGGTGTTGCGGCACTGAACGATAAATAAAGGAGAGTGCGGTTATGAGAAGACCGATTATCGCAGGAAACTGGAAAATGAACAAGACACCGGACGAAGCCGCTGCCATGATAAAGGAGCTGGCCCCGCTGGCAAAGGACGCAGAGGCAGAAGTGGTGATCTGTGCGCCGTTTCCTGATATTCCGGCTTTGAAGAAAGCGGCAGAGGGAACCAACATCGGAGTCGGTGCGCAGAACATGCACTGGGAAGAGTCCGGTGCCTTTACAGGGGAAGTTTCCCCGACCATGCTGAATGCGTTGGGCGTCCAATATGTCATTATCGGGCATTCGGAGAGAAGGCAGTATTTTGCCGAGACCGATGAGACCGTCAGCCGAAAGGTTCATTCCGCCTTTGCCCATCGGCTGATCCCGATTATCTGCGTCGGCGAGACACTGTCGCAGCGGGAGAAGGGTGTTACCCGTTCCTGGGTGGAAGGACAGGTGAAAGCCGCGTTGAAGGATCTGTCAGTGAATGACGTGAAGAAATGTGTCCTGGCTTATGAACCCATCTGGGCGATTGGAACCGGAAAGACAGCTACCAGCAAGGATGCCAATGAAGTGATCGGATATATCCGGAATACTGTGGCCGGGCTTTATGGAAAGGAAGCAGCGGATGCCATACGGATTCAATACGGCGGAAGCATGAAGCCCGCAAATGCCACTGAGCTGATGGCCATGCCGGAAATTGACGGAGGCCTGATCGGCGGTGCCAGTCTGAAAGCAAAGGACTTTTCCGAAGTTGTCCATTACCGGAAACATGCGGAATAAAGTCGGGGGTGCGGGCTTCCTGAGAGAAAAGGAATCGAGGAGGACGATATGGCAAAGCAAATGACAGCCCTGATCATCATGGATGGTTTCGGACTCAGTGAAAATAAAAAAGCCAATGCGGTACATATGGCAAGGACACCGCATCTGGATAGGCTGTGGGGCAGCTTTCCCCATGTGCCGATTCATGCAAGCGGGTTGGAGGTGGGTCTCCCGGAAGGACAGATGGGAAACTCCGAAGTCGGGCATCTGAACATCGGTGCCGGACGGATTGTTTATCAGGAATTTACCCGGATTACAAAAGCCATTCACAACGGGGACTTTTTTGAAAACAAGGCCTTTCTGGATGCCATGGATCATGTAAGGAAGCATCATGGCAAACTCCATCTGATGGGGCTTGTTTCGGAGGGCGGTGTACACAGTCATATCGGGCACCTGTATGCCCTGGTTGAGCTGGCAAAGCGTCAGGGGCTGCCGCAGGTATACATCCATGCATTTATGGACGGCAGGGATGTTCCTCCGTCCAGCGGGAAGGCTATTATGGAAGGACTGGATTCCAGGCTGAAGGAGATGGAGTTCGGGAAAGTGGCTACCGTATCCGGCAGGTATTATGCGATGGACCGGGATAAACGCTGGGATCGGGTGCAGAAGGCTTACAATGCCTTGGTTCTGGGAGAAGGAGAGCAGGCGGAAAGTTCCGTACAGGCCATGGAGCAGTCCTATCAGGCCGGGGAGACGGATGAATTTGTCTGGCCCACTGTGATAACGGAAGATGGAAAGCCAGTGGCAACCATTGGCAAAGACGATGCGGTGCTGTTTTTCAATTTCCGGCCGGACCGGGCCAGGGAGCTGACCAGAAGCTTTATCGAGCCGGACTTCCATGAGTTTGAAAGGCAAAAGGGCTATTTTCCGGTTCATTTTGTATCCATGACCCAATACGACGAGACGTTTCAGAATCTGACAGTTGCCTACCATCCGCAGACACTGAGCAATACATTCGGGCAGTATATCAGCGAAAAAGGCAGGACGCAGCTCCGGATTGCGGAAACGGAGAAATATGCCCATGTTACATTTTTCTTCAACGGAGGGGTGGAAGCCCCCAATCCCGGAGAAGACCGGGCTCTGATTCCTTCCCCCAAAGTTGCCACCTATGATCTGCAGCCTTACATGAGCGCACCGGAAGTAACGGAAGAAGCGGTAAAGAGGATTGCCTCCGGAAAGTATGACGTGATGATCCTGAATTTTGCCAATTGCGACATGGTCGGACATACAGGGGATCTGAAAGCAGCTGTGGAAGCGGTGGAAACGGTGGATGCCTGTGTGGCAAAGGTGGTGGCAGCGGTTCAGCAAACCGGCGGCGCCGCTCTTATCACCGCGGATCACGGAAATGCGGAGCAGATGATTGATCCCTCCACCGGAGCGCCCCATACTGCGCATACTTCCAACCCGGTTCCCTTTATTCTCGTGGATAACCGGAGGAAAGATGCTGTGCTGCGGGAAAACGGATGTCTGGCGGATATTGCACCTACGATGCTTCAGTTGATGAATCTTGACAAACCAGTGGAAATGACAGGCGAAAGCCTGATCAGATAGCGAAAGGAGAAAAAAGCTTATGATGAATATTGAAGATGTACTGGCCAGGGAAATACTGGATTCCAGGGGAAACCCGACCGTGGAGGTGGAAATCTATCTGGAAGGAGGTGCCATGGGACGGGCAGCCGTGCCATCCGGCGCTTCCACCGGTGCTTTTGAGGCTGTGGAGCTTCGTGACGGGGACAAGGGGAGGTACCTTGGCAAAGGCGTGGAAAATGCCGTTGACAACGTAAACAATGTCATCGCAGAGGAAATTATCGGCATGAATGCCCTGGATCAGGTGGGAATCGACAAGACGTTGATTGCACTGGACGGCACGCCAAACAAGGCAAAGCTCGGCGCAAATGCCATACTGGGCGTTTCCCTGGCCGTTGCAAAAGCTGCAGCGGAGCAACTGGGCCTGCCCCTGTATCAGTATCTCGGCGGCGTGAATGCCAAGGTACTGCCGGTGCCCATGATGAATATCCTGAACGGCGGGAAGCACGCAGACAACACCGTGGATATTCAGGAATTCATGGTTATGCCGGTGGGAGCAAAGAGTTTCCATGAAGCACTGAGGATGTGCGCCGAGACCTTCCACAATCTGAAATCCGTTCTGAAGGATGCCGGCTACAGCACATCCGTGGGAGACGAAGGCGGGTTTGCTCCCAACCTGAAGACCAATGAGGAAGCCATCGAGGTCATTCTCAAGGCAGTGGAAAAGGCAGGCTACAAGCCGGGCGACGATATCCGCATTGCCATTGATACAGCAGCCAGCGAGCTTTATCAGGAAGATGGCAAGTATCACTTCCCGGGAGAAGGCGTGGTCCGGACAGCGGAAGAGATGGTGGAATATTATGAAAAGCTGGTGGACAAATATCCCATCATTTCCCTGGAAGACGGCCTGGCGGAAGAAGACTGGGGCGGCTGGAAGCTGCTCACTGAAAAACTGGGCAGAAAGATTCAACTGGTCGGCGACGATTTGTTTGTCACCAACACGGAAAGACTTGCAAAGGGGATTGAGAACGGGACCGCCAATTCCATCCTGATCAAGGTCAATCAGATCGGAACCCTGACCGAGACACTGGATGCCATTCAGATGGCCAATCGTGCCGGTTATACTGCAGTGGTATCCCATCGTTCCGGTGAAACGGAAGATACCACCATTGCTGATCTGGTTGTGGGTGTGAATGCCGGACAGATCAAAACCGGCGCACCTTCCCGGACAGACCGGGTTTCCAAATACAATCAGCTGCTTCGAATTGAAGAGGAGCTGGGGGATGACGCACAGTATCCTGGACTGAATGCATGGTTTAACCTGAAAAATAAATAAATTCCGGAAAGTCCGGAAAAAGAGCGGAACGGAAAAGATCGAAGCAAAAAGCAAAGGGGGGCGGAATGCCCCCTTTTTGAATGTTATTCTTGCTTTTCCGATGTTCCTATGCTAAAATATTACTGCTGACTATATAGGGAGGGATATGGATGGGCACGCTGAGAATTGCTTTAACGGTTGTATTGGTTATTATGGAGTTGTTTTTAATAGCAGTGGTTCTTTTGCAGGAGAGCAAGAACCCAGGAATGTCCGGGACGATCTCAGGTGGGGCAGAGACTTTTTTCGGAAAGCATAAAGCCAGGAGCTACGAAGGAAAACTTCGCTTATTGACGAAAGTTTCGGCAGTTGGATTTATTTTGCTTGCAATTGTTGTATCAATCCTTCAATAAGTATGGCTATGCGGCAGGGGGGAAAGTCCTTTTGCCGTATTTTGATTTTGTGTTCGTACTGTGTTTTTGTTCCTGGTTTACTGCGTCTGCTGCGTTTTCGTTCATTGCCTTTGCTTTCACTGTTATGTACCATCATTTACTGCCTGTATTACTCTCCCGTCGTTCTTATTGGATACATTTTTGCTTAATATTGGTCCCGGGTGGTTATCCTATAAGTGGTTATCCTATCAACAGAATAGTTTTTAAGCAGAATGGATGGATGTATCATTCCTGGAGGCCCATATCCGGATGGTACGTTTTTTCGAACGGTTTTTTGAAGACTTTCCCAATGGGTTTATTGGGCTCATGATAAGGAAAGTATGGAAGAGGAGGAGCTTTGAACGAAGTGATTCCGATTAATTTGAAGTTGGAGGAATGGAATGATTTTAAAGGAAAAGGAAGAAAGAAAAATGGAAAGAAAGGAGGATGGGGTTAAGGAAGAAAGAATTATGAATCTGTTGTCTTCCGGAGACGGGATCCCACTTTATCCGGATCAGATGATGAAGGAATTGAAGGTTCCGGAGTCCGGGAAAGGCGTCTTCCTGGATCAGCTGGATGATATGGCGGAAAGAGGGTTGCTCATCCAAACCAAAAAGAAGAAATATGCCCTGCCGGAGCTGCTTGGCTATCTGACGGGCCGGCTGCAGGGAAATGCCAAGGGTTTTGGATTCCTGATCCCGGACAGTGCAGAGGAGGAAGACGTACACCTTTCAGCTGAGAATCTTCATGGGGCAATGCATCACGACCGGATTATGGTCCGACTGCTGAAAAACGACGGAAAATCCAGGGAAGGAGAAGTTGTCCGGGTCCTGGAGCATGCCAATCTGACAGTTGTCGGGACATTTGAAAAAGATCGGCGTTTTGGATTTGTTGTACCGGATGACAAGAGAATCGGTCAGGATATTTTCATTGCGAAGGATGACATCAATGGCGCCAAAGACAATTACAAAGTGGTTGCCGAGATCCTGAAGTGGCCGGATAAGCGCAGAAATGCGGCAGGTCGGATTAAGGAAGTGTTGGGACATAAGGATGATGTGGGAACGGATATCCTGTCCATCGTAAGACAATACGAGCTGCCCGAGGAATTTTCTGAGAAGGTGGTCCGGGAGGCGCAGCAGACTCCGCAGACCGTACCGGAGGAAGAAATCCGGAGAAGAAGGGATCTGCGGAATATGCGGATGGTGACCATAGATGGTCCCGATGCAAAGGATCTGGATGATGCCGTATCGGTTGAACTGCTGGACAATGGCAATTTCCTGCTGGGAGTGCATATTGCCGATGTCAGTTATTATGTGAAGAAAAACAGTGAACTGGACCGGGAAGCCTATACCAGAGGGACCAGTGTCTATCTGGTGGATCGGGTGATCCCCATGCTGCCCAGGGAGCTGTCCAACGGGATCTGCAGCCTGAATCCAAAGGAAGACCGGCTTGCGCTGTCGGTTCTCATGGAAATTGATCACCGGGGAAAAGTGGTGGATCATCGGATTGAAGAAAGTGTGATCCGTTCCTCGGAGCGAATGGTTTACGAGGATGTAACCAAAATACTGGAAAACGATCCGGAATTGACGGAACGATATCGTCCTTTGGTAAACGACTTCCGCAACATGGAAACCCTGAGCGGGATCCTTCGGAAGAAGCGGATGCGCAGGGGCAGCATTGATTTTGACCTGGATGAGACAAAAATCATATTGGATGAGAAGGGAAAGCCCATTGATGTCCGGCCCTATGAACGCAGCATATCCAACCGGATCATTGAGGAATTCATGCTGGTCTGCAATGAAACCGTGGCGGAGTGTATGACATGGAACGAAGTCCCCTTTCTGTACCGGATCCATGAAGATCCTACGGCGGAGAAACTGGAGGAATTCAATGAATTGATCCATAATTTCGGATATCATCTGAAGGGAAGCGGGGAAAAGATCCATCCCAAGAGCCTTCAGAATCTGCTGGAAAAAGTTCATGGAACCAAGGAAGAAGGCATCATCAGCGCCGTTATGCTCCGTTCCCTGCAGAAGGCGAGGTACAGCAGCGAAAACGCAGGGCATTTTGGGCTGGCCGCCAAATTTTACTGCCATTATACTTCCCCCATCCGCCGCTACCCGGATCTGGTCGTTCATCGGATCATCAAGGATTATATTCATAAGCGGATGGATAAAAAGCACAGGGGAATGCTGGCCGGCAGTCTCCCGGAAGTGGCAGATCATTGTTCCGAACGTGAGAAAGTGGCCGACGAAGCGGAATGGGCCACGGAAGATCTGAAAAAGGCCGAATTCATGGCGGACAAGATCGGGGAGGAATATGACGGCATCATTTCCGGTGTAACGAACTATGGCATTTATGTGGCACTGGACAATACTGTGGAAG
>DAINCI010000082.1:0-9047 GCA_036732425.1 Bacillota bacterium | reverse complement strand
CTATGGTTTCCACATAATCGTCCAATTCGGACTGGGAGGTTTCCAGTTCGGACATTGCCTGTGCCATTTCATCCAGGACATCGATGATATGGATCAACAGCTTTCCTTCGTCCGTATCCTCCTTGATTCCCGTTCCGTCTGCCAGACCCCGCAGATAGGAAACTCTTTCATTCAGATCGTACATTCCATTGCCTCCTTCCTCAATATGATGATAGAATCCTTCCATTTACGGATTTTATGCATTATACGCGCTCCATATATTCCCCGGTGCGGGTGTCAATCCGTATGACATCCCCGACGTTTACAAACAATGGTACCTGAATGACCGCACCGGTTTCCAGAGTACAGGATTTGGTCCCGCCGGTGGCAGTATCTCCCTTGAAACCCGGATCTGCCTGAACCACCTCCAATTCCACGAAATTCGGCGGATCCACGGAAAAAGCCTCCCCCTTGAAAAATTTGATGGTAACATTGGAGTTTTCCTTGATATAAGGGATCGCATCCTCCACCTGGGACTGGTTCAGGGGAATCTGCTCATAAGTTTCCAGGTCCATAAAGTAATAAAGCTCCCCATCGTTGTAAAGATACTGCATTTCCTTGGTCTCCACATGGGCTCTGGGAAGTTTGTCCGTAGGGCTGAACGTCTTCTCCAACACCCCGCCTGTTATGACATTTTTCAGCTTGGTCCGGACAAAAGCTGCTCCCTTGCCCGGTTTTACATGCTGAAAGTCCACAATGGTATATACGGAATCATCCATTTCCACTGTAACGCCCTTTCGAAAATCACCTGCTGATATCATTGGATGGTACCTCTCTTTCCTGACTCTAAGATATATTGTGTTCCAATTTATGTACTTCTATAACGGACAGTTCCGCAGACCAGCCGTTTTTGAATTTCATTACCATATTATCATAAACGGGCTTCGTTGAATAGAGAAAATTTTTCCTGCAGAATTTTCTGCAACCGGACCGCATCTTCCGCCATGGTTTTTCTGGACTCACATATAATGACGGGTTCCAGATTCTTTTGAAGAAGAAGTTCCGCCAGGGGCCCAAAGTCCGGACCGTATTCCGTTTCCTGATAGGTTCGGTGCCTTTTTTCCCCCGCAGCAGTATATTCAATCCGGCTGAAATGCACGTGAAATGCTCTTCCCCGCTCATCGCCAAAAGCTCCCGAAATCGAATCCAATATGTTTTCATAATCCTTTGATGTGCGGATTCCTCCCTGCGAACGGGCATGAAGGTGTCCAAAATCCACAGCGGGAATCAGGGATGCATCCAGTTGACACAGATCCAGTACTTCCGCAAGGGAGCCCAGCTGGTTCTTTTTTCCCATGGTCTCGGGGCAGAGGTGAATCCCTTTTACGATAAACTCACTGCATTCCTCCAAAGCCTGCAGCAACAGATCTTTTGCAGCTTCCATTGCCTGCTCCCTGTCCCCTTTCCCAGCCGAGCCCGGATGGAACACAACACGTTTTGCGCCAAACCAGTCGGCAGCTTCCATGGAGCGATACAGATAACGGACGGTTTTCTCCCGCCCTTCCTCCTCCCGGCTGGCCAGGTTGATATAATAAGGCGCATGCAGACTCATGGCAATTCCCCATTTTGCAGCCTGTTCCCCAATTTCCCCTGCAGTCGATTCCTTCAGGCGGATCCCTCTGGTAACGGAATACTCATAGGCATCCAGGCCCATGTCATGAAGCCATTTCGGCATTTCCCTGCTGTTTTGATGACCTTGTTCATAAAAGCTTTCGGAATTGCCGGCCGGACCGAATCTTATTTTGTTCACGATGAAAAACACACTCCTTTAAAAGTCATTTGACCGAAAGGGATTTTGAGTCGTCCGATGATGTTTTGTCTTCCCTTCTGTAAAAATTCAATGTCATCTCCACATCAAGAGGATCCTTCTCTCCACCCATCCCAATGGAATCCCCATTGCCATCTTCCGAATGGATCAGCGATATCTGCATGTCGGACACAGAAGGCCGGATGGAAAGGGAGTCCAGCGAAGACAACAGCTGTGTCAGGCCAGTATAATCCGTTGAAAAATGAAAGCGCACCGGCAGGACAATATAGTCCTTCCGTTCCATGGGCTCCAGAAAAATAAGGCTTTCTTTTTTTAAATGACCTGAATCCGATTCCGACAGCATGACGATGATATTATGGGAGTCCAGATCTTCCGGTAAGCCGGCCTTCATTTCCTGAAACCTGGTTTTCAGTTCTGAAGACCGGGCAGCAAGATCATCCCGTTTCAAAACCATATCTGCACTTTTCTGAAGGGAAGACAGCTCTCTGTCATAACTGTGGATGTCTCTGCGGACCGGGCCAAGAAAGAGCCTGTAATAAAGGAAGAAACCAAAAATAAGGATGGCCGGCAGGAGCAGCTCTTTCCGAATATTCTTCCGGCTCATGATGTCTCCTCCTTCGTTTCCCGGAAATCAAGAGTACCATATAGATGAAAAGTCACTTCTTTATTGTCCCGATAAAGGATTCTTTCCATACGGACCTCTGAAAAGTACCCGCTGTCCTTCAGATTGCGGAGATATTCTGCGAGAAGGACATCATCCGGGCTGCCTCCGGACACCACGACCGTTGTCCCGTCACAGGTGATCTCCTGAATGCAGACTCCATGCGGAAGGGAATCCACCAGGGTATCACATCTGTCCCGCCAGGATTGCGGGGCTTCCTCCTCCATTTCATGAAAAGCCGATATCCGATCCTGCCATTCCTCCAGTTTTGCCTGCTGCTGTTCATAATCCTTCTCCAGCACGGAGGGCTGCCCTGTCTGCGTCCTGGCAGAAGTAAGCAGCTGTTTTTTCTCACTTCTGGTCCTTAATGGTTTCAGAAAACCGTAATTCACAACCGGCCAGACAGAAAGGCACAGGATGAGTAACAGAACAAACCAGTGACCCGCCGGCGATTTTCCCTGATATTCCTGTGGCAAAAGATTGAGATCCTTCATTCGGCATTCTCCTTCCATAGCACGGAGCCAAGGCAATTTCCATACAAATTCAAATCCATTCCGGACGGAATTTCAGGAAAATAACCCCGGAATTCATTCATATCGGAAAGCTTTATGGAAATCTGATCCTGCATTGCAGGACAAACATCTTTGGCATACACGCCTCCTCCGTATGCGATCGCCTGCTGCAGGGGAATTCCTGCATGGGAGTAGGTAAATGTATCCATCAGACTGCTGCAGCTTCGGAGAATGGGAATCAGATAATCCTCCATGAGGTCCATGGACTCTCCCTCCAGGCATCTGCATCCTATGGAAATCATCCTGGGGGCAAATACTCTTCCCCGATAAGCGATGGCAACCGTGGTGTTATCGTACCCCAAATCCAGCATCAAATAAGCAGAATGGGAAGGAAGCTCCCTGCAGCGATCCATCAGACAGCGGAAAACCCGCAGAAAGGCATGGATCTGGACATCGACAGCGGTCAGCCGGAATCCCAGGCGGATTGCCCTGTCAATATACTCCCGATTTACGCTTCTGGAAACGGCAGCGGTTACCGCAGTATGCTGCCCGTTTTGACGATCCCTTTCGGGTAACAGAAGATAATCATAATCAAATTTCTCATTCAGATCCACCTGGTATCGGCTCATCTCTTCCCGTACAAGCCCGGGGAACCTGGATTCCTCTTCCCCCTTCAGCTTTATTTCCCGGATCACCATGGACTTGTGATGAAAAGACAATACCGTATCCATGGAATGGTATCGCAATTTCCGGAGGAGCTGTGTCAGGTTTCCGGTTCCATTGACTTCCTCCCAAGGAAGAATGTCATAGTGGAGAATGCGGATATCCGGCTCTTTGACAGCTGCAATGATCTTATAGGAATGGTTTCCCATGTCCAAAGCAAGAACTTTTCTGGAAAAGGCCAACGAAAGACTCACCTCATTCTTCTATAATTTCCCGATAGAGATGCTCCCGGAAGGATGAAATCTCCACCAATGCCTTCTGGTCATTTACCCTGAAAAAGCGCTTCAGTGGTTCCCCCTGTTCCTCCAGCAAACGAAGCAAAAGCTTTTTATCCTCCTTCAAACTGAGGTTTCCTTCCACAATCACCTTTTTACCGGAAATCAACAGACCACGAAAATTTACAGAATCCTCCGGTTCAACCTGAATCGAACCATTTGTACATACGATCCCGCTGTATTCCCCCGGAGGGAGGACAATATCCTTTTCCTCCGGAATCACACAAAGAACAGGGGAATCCGGATCTATCACAGAAAATCCTGCAGCATTTGGCTGCACATTGACTTTCGGTACCGAAACCGATGGATCCAGCTGCGTTTTGTAATCCCAGCCAGCCTGCTTTTCCATTTCATACAATATATCCCCGGTTGCTGCTCCCGCAAAAAGATCGGATTGACGGGGAATGTGAAGGCTTCCCTCAATCGCAATGGATTTCTGCGGGGCTTCCATGGGACGATAGGCGTATACATCCTTCCGGCAGGTAACCTGATTGCCTGCTCCGGATGTTATAATGCTGCCGCAGACAAGATCCTGTGAAAAAGAAGCGGAGCTTTCCTCCCGGATGGCGATATCCTGCCTGGTGAAAAGATGATTGTGCAGTTCCAGTCTGCTTTGCCCCTCTGCAAGAATCTCCCCCTGGGTGTACACTGCACCATCGGACTGGAACGATCCGGAGCCGCGTACTTCCATTCCCTCATCGGATAAAAGAGTCATGTGAAACAGAATACTGTCATATAGCTGACTTACTTTATTGATTTGTAGAGTGGCATCGACCCGTCTTTTTATTTTACCGATTTTTGCCCTGGAGACAATCCTCATCTCTGGAGGTTGGTTGCGGAACCTGCAGATAATCTTCACATCGATATCCGATTCGGGAGGCAGATCTGATAAAACCGGTCCGGTATAATCCACCACAGAATCCCCATAGCCCATTTCTTTCAATCTTCCCTTCAGTTTTGGGATCAACTCTTCCGCCACATGCCGGTCCGCACTTTCCTGCAGACTGGAAAGCGAATGCATCAAAGGATCCCACTCAAAATCCGACAGGCATTCCGCCTGAACCTCCCGGATGATCTGCGTAAAATCCCGGGCAGCGCAACGGGCGCCGGATTCTGCCAGATAATAGGCTTCCTGATGCAGATCCTCCGCCCTGGAAATGGCAAAATGGTTATCCACCACGGAGGATACCATTCCCGGCAGAACCGAGAGAGCTGCCAGTATAAAAAGAAGTGGAATCAGTACCGAGCCCTTCAATTACTCATCTCCAAGGTAGAATACTTTCTTCAACGTAAACGCAGGTTTGCCATGAGTCCCTTCCCTGCCTATTTTTATCGTCAGCAGATCCTTCTCCAGACTGGGTTCAAAAACAGATATATTGTGCGCAAGATCATTTACTCCACCGCCAAAACTTTCTTTCAGGGTTCCATCTCTCAATAAAGTATAGGAACGCACCCCATGTGACGGGTTTGAAACGTCCTCGATATAGATATTCAGCTGTTTTCCGGAAACCTCCGTTTTTTTACCGATCCCGTCCGTACATCGTATTGTTTCCGATATGCGATCCATTGCTGCCCGGACATTTTCCTCTGTTTCCACCTGAGCTTCGATGGATTGGACCATTCGATATGCCGTCATGGAAAACGTCATGACAGCCGATATTACAATGGAAAAAATGCTCAGTGACAGAATGCATTCGAGAAGGGTCAGTCCATTTTGTTTGTTCAATGCATTCCTCCTAATAAACTGCCCGGATGATGCCCTGACGGACAGAAACGGGTTTTTTATCCCCTGGTTTTGCAAACACCTTAACCTCCACAGAAACCAGGGTACTGGCCGCCTCTCCGGCTTTAAAGGAAAAAAATCGGATCGGATCCGTTCCCAGTCTGCCTGCCTGCTGATCTGTTGAAAAGGTCTGTCCGTTACAGTGGACCAGCACTCTTCCGTAACGAAACGGAGATTCATATACGTTGATATTCCACGGATCCGTACAATCCTCCACGCAGACAGAAACCGAGTGATCCGTATGCATCTGCTGTGCATAAATATTGAGCTCATGAATCCCTGTGGATGGATTCAGTTGATGGAACACGGAATTTCCGCCTGCATCCGCCATTCGCATGGACATTCCATTTGCTTCCTGCTTCAGGTCCACCTGAAGAAAGCCACTGCCGGAAAGGGAGATCAGGTTTTGCAGATCATTGGCGACAAAATAGGACAGGAATCCGCTTTTTCCATTATCCTTGAGAATCAAATCCAGATGATCCATACTTTCTTCCCCGGTATCGGATTCCGGAAAATAACGCTTTACCTCCGTTTCAAGGAAAAAATCTCCTTCCTTTTTTCGCTCCCCTTCCGTCAGCGGAGCCAGCTCCGGAACAGACAGACTCTTTAATTCTTCGTATTGGCTGTCTGCAGCCGCATCTGCCAGCAAAATTGCCCTGCTTTTCTGATTTACCTTGGTAAAGTGCATTGCCATGCCAAAAAAAGGCGGAACCAGGATTCCAACGATCATCATCGCAACCATCACTTCTATCAGGCTATACCCCATATGATTCGATAATGACTTGCCCTTTTCATTCATATACATGTACCCTGCCGGTGGCTACTTCAACGGTTATCCGGATATGGTTCCCGTGTTTCGTTTTCAGGAGTATGGATCCGGCCTGATTGGGACTCCCCAAATAGGAAAATTTCAAAATCCGATAGTCTTTCCACTCCCCTCCATAATATGGTTTATAGAGAGTGGAGGAGATTTCTGATATCCTGGGGTCCAGAGATACTTTTTTTATGGGATCCAATAACAGATTCTCTCTTCGGATGAGGTAATAAAACTCACCGGTGTGCAGTTCGAAGTGGCAGGAATCACTCTCCTGAACGGCTGTCCTCTGCACCCGTCGGATATCATTGGCAATCTGACAGGCCGTGCTGTGCAATATCCAGCGGTCGCTGAAGTGCAGCAGATCCGGAATGGCCAGCGAAGTCAGAATACCCAGCATCAGGAGAACAAGCAGGAGCTCTATCAATGTAAAGCCGCTGTTCTTTCCGGGTAAATGGACGCCTTCCCGCATCCAATCATTCCTTTCCTTTTCACCAAAAAGGAATTCTGTAAAATTAGCCAAATTCCTCTGACATTTGATAATCAGGTATATTATAGTATATATTTCAACACGATTCAATATCTTTATCCGCCTTTATCCGGAATATCGTCCAAAAAAGCTTTGAAGATACCACCGGATCAGATCCCTGCCATAAAGAATGGAAAGAAAAGTTCCTATGGCAATAAAAGGTGCAAAAGGAATGGCATCGTCCTTTTTTTTTCTGTGAAGCAGCAAAAGAATGCCGCCAAAAAGGCCTCCGGCATATATGGACAAAAGAATGGACAAGGCAGCCTGCTTCCACCCGAGAAACAGACCGACCAGGCCCATAAGCTTCCCATCCCCTCCTCCCATCCCTTCTTTGTGCCGAACCTTCCAAAACAGGAAAGCGATCAGCAAGGGGACGCCTCCGCCAAACAACATTCCTGCCGACGAATCCTGCCAGGAAACGGACCAACCGGCCAGGCTCAGCAGAATGCCAAAAATCCCACCGGCAAGGATCAGTCCATCCGGTATGATCTGATATTCCATATCAATGGCAGCAGCAATGATCAGAAAGGAACAAAGAACCGCATAGGCAACGAATATCTTTTCCATGCCAAACCGGACTGCCAATGCCAGATAGACCGATCCGGTCAACAGTTCAATCAGCGGATACCGAACGGATATTTTCGCATGGCAATACCTGCATCTGCCCCGCAGGCAGAGATAGCTGAGGACGGGAATCAGATCCGGCCCATTCAGCTTCGCGTTGCAGGTTGTACAATGGGAAGCAGGAAAAACAATGGACTCTTTTTTGGGAATTCTGTAAATACATACATTGAAAAAACTTCCCATCAGCAAGCCGGTTGTAAAAACAATTACAAAAAACCATGTTTCCATTTCCATCGCCCAACCATTTTGGGATCCCCACCTCTTTTCCACACATAGGGTATCATCGTATTATTTATTGTATGGTTTGCATCATATCAATCATGGGAAGGTACATGGCAATCACGATAAAACCAATCACAACCGCCATCAGGATCAGCATAACCGGTTCCAGCATGGTTGTCATCTTCTGAATGGCTGCATCAGCCTCTTCCTCATAAAAATCCGCTGTTCGGGAGAGAACGTCATCCAATGTTCCGGATGCTTCTCCAACCTGAACCATGGAACCAACCATGGAAGGAAAAATCCCCTGCCTTTGGATGGATCCGGACAAATCGAATCCTTTACGAAGATCTTCCCGGATCGACAGAACTGCATCCGCTATCACACGATTTCCAATTACTTTGGCCACAATTTTCATTGCAGCAAGCAGTGGAATCCCACTGGCCAAAAGGATGGAAAGTGTCCGGGTAAACCGGGAAATGGAACTCTTCATTACAAGATTTTTTACAACAGGCAGCTTCAGTTTCAGTTGATCCAATGATTTTCTGCCGCTGTCTGTTCGGACAGAACGATAGACCGTATAACCAACAGCGGTGCCGATGAGCAGCAGGGCAGGACCGTGATGCCGCAGCGCGTTGCTTATGTGAAGCAAACAGCGGGTTGGTGCGGGCAGCGGTATGCCGCTGCCTTCAAACATGGATAAAAAGGTGGGAAGGATGGCGATCAGCATAAAGACAACCACTACAACCGAGACAATCGCCAATAAAATTGGGTAAGTCATTGCCTCCGCTATTTTGCGCTGCATTGTCGATTCTTTTTCATAATGCATCGCCATGCGTTCCATAATGCTTTCCAGAGTGCCGCTGACTTCTCCGGCTTCCACCATATAGATAAACAACTCCGGAAATACGTTTTTGTGATCCTTCAGGCTTTCGGAAAGGGTATAACCTTCCTGAACGGATTCATAAACCTGAATCAGCGCTTCTTTCAACAAATTGTTTTTCGCTTGCTTCCTCAGAATATCAAGACATGTTACGATGGGAATCCCTGCATTCAACATGGTATAAAACTGTCTTGCAAAAATGGCGATATCCCTTGCC
>DAINCI010000081.1:0-9077 GCA_036732425.1 Bacillota bacterium | reverse complement strand
AATGAGATCGCCTATATTCCCCAGTCGGCCATGAATGCCCTGAACCCGACCCAGAGGATTATCCGCTTCGTGGAGGATGTGATCCGTGCACACGATCCGAAAAAAAAGAAAAAAGATATTTACGATCTGGCCAGAAAGCGCTTCGAGATACTGGGCCTTCCGGAACAGGTGCTGCAGAAACATGCGGTGGAGCTGTCCGGTGGAATGAAGCAGCGTACCGTGATTGCCATTTCAACCATTCTCTCGCCGAAAGTGCTGATCGCCGATGAGCCCACTTCCGCGCTGGATGTTACCTCACAGAAAAAGGTCATCCGGATGCTGCGGGATCTGATGGAAAAGGGATTGATTCATTCCATGATTTTTATCACCCATGAATTGCCTCTGCTCTATAATGTGACAGACGATATCATGGTGATGTATGCCGGCCAGATCGTGGAGAGGGGCAATGCGGAGGAAATGGTGTTTGATCCGCTGCATCCTTATGCCAAAGGCCTGATGGGATCCATCCTCGTGCCGGAGAAAGGGGTCCGGGATCGTAAGCTGACTGCCATTCCCGGGACTCCGCCGAATCTGAAGCATCCTCCGGATGGCTGCCTGTTTGCGGATCGCTGTCCCTATGTGATTCCTGCGTGCAGGGGAGGTCGGCCGGAGGAGAAGGTGCTTCCCAACGGGAGAGCCTATCGCTGCATTATGTCGGAGGAGAGAATCCGGGAGGTGTATGGAAATGAGTAAAACGAAGGAGGAAGACTTTTGCCTTTCCGGAAGGGGTGTGACAAAGGTATTCGGGGCAGGAGAGAACCGGACCGTGGCGGTGGATCATGTGGACTTTGATTTCCGCGAGGGGGAGTTCATTTCCCTTGTGGGAGAGTCCGGCTCCGGCAAAACCACTCTTTCCAAGATGCTGCTGGGGCTCATTTCTCTTACGGAAGGCGAGATTCAGTATCAGGGAAAGCCCAGGGAACTTTCCACCGGGAGAAAGAGAAGGGAATACTGGAAAGGCATTCAGGCTATTTTCCAGGATCCCTTTGCCTCCTATAACATGTTCAACCGCATTGATTCCGTGCTGCTGGACTGTATCAATATGCGGGGCGGGAGGAATCTTTCCAGGAAGCAAAAAGCAGAGAAAATGGCAGAAGCATGCGGCTTTGTCAATCTGAAATATGAGGAACTGACCAACAAATATCCTTTTGAACTGTCCGGCGGGCAGATGCAGCGGCTGATGATCGCCAGGATCTTTCTGCTGAAGCCGAAAATCCTTCTGGCGGATGAACCGACCTCCATGATTGACGCCTGCTCCAGGGCAACCATCCTGGATATGCTTCAGAAGCTGAGGAATGAGATCCATATGACGATCCTCTTTATTACCCACGATATCGGTCTGGCGTATTATGTATCCGATACGGTCTATATTATGGAGCATGGAAAGTTTGTGGAGCATGGATCAGCGGATGAGGTCATCCTGCATCCAAAGGCACCTTACACCAGGCATCTGATCGAAGATGTGCCGAAGATTTATGAAGAATGGAATCTGGATGCATGACGGCTGATTCTGCCCTGCAGGGCAATCCGCCATTCTGCAGATCCTCTCCCGAACGGCTCTTACCTCCGCAAAGCGGGTTTGTTTTCAAAATATGCCTTCTTTTTTGCGGGGGATCATGATAGAATCAATAGAGTAGAAAAGGAGGGGTTGATTTGCAGAAGGAGGTAATCTCTTTTGGCAAGGGAGAGACCGTGCAGGGATTCTATATGATCAAGACTGCCGTTCTCAGGACGTCAAATGCAAATAACAGATATATCGATATGACCATTGCGGATCGCACCGGAGAAGTCAACGGGAAGATCTGGGATCCGGATAATATGATGCGGAACATGAAATTAAAGGATGGCATGCTGGTCAAGCTGAAAGGGCTGGTCAACGAATGGCAGGGCCAGCTTCAGGTGAAAGTGGAGCGAATCCGGGACATCCGTCCGGAGGACCATGTCCGACCGGAGGACTTCGTACCGACAGCGCCTTATTCTTCCGAGGATATGCTGGGAGAGATACTGCAGTTTGTCATACGGATCCAGGATAAGGATCTCAAGCAGATCACCAGCACACTTTTGAATGAAAAACGGGAAAAACTGATGTGCTATCCGGCGGCAATGAAAAACCATCATTCCATTCGGGGTGGCTTGTTATATCATACCTCCACCATGCTGAAAATGGCCGAGAGAGTGTTGGAAGTCTATCCCTTTTTGAACCGGGATCTTCTATATGCCGGAGTCATCCTGCATGACCTGGCAAAGACAGAGGAAATGGATGCCAACGAACTCGGAGTCGTATCTTCCTATACTCCGGAAGGGGTGCTTCTGGGACATATCATCCAGGGGATCATGGACATCGACCGGGTCGGCAGGGAAATCCATGCGGACCAGGAAACGGTCATGCTGCTGGAACATATGATACTGGCTCATCATTATGAGCCGGAGTTCGGGAGCCCAAAACGGCCCATGATTCCGGAAGGGGAGATCCTGCATTATCTGGATATGATTGATGCAAGAATGTATGATATGCAAAAGGCGTTGACTGCAGTAAAGCCGGGAGAATTTTCGGATCGGATCTGGCTGCTTAATAACCGGCAGATGTACAAACCGAAGGCGGAGAAATCAGACAATTCGGTGGGAATGGATGGTTCCGACAGCCAGGCGAGTCAGACGGTAGAGGGAGCCTGACGGGCTTTGCAGGCTCAAAGGTCTCTTAAAATAAGACAGAAATCAGGAAAGGCCGGTGGATTTTCCACCGGCCTTTCTGCTCCCCACATTTCTATATCCTTATTATTTGGAAGCATTTATGGATTGATTGTTTCATCCGAACCACCTTGACAAGTTCAATAAAATGACGTAAAATATCAGCATGCTCAAATATAATATTTAAGCAATACTTATCTAATATATAGTATATCAGACTATTGTTTAACTGTCAATAGTTTAACTGTCAAATAGGGCCTGGGATATTTGTTGTATTTTAATTTTCCTGAGGCTTTCGTGAAGCAGTGATACTGGAAAAGGGGAGGAGTTTATGGATCCGAGTCAGTGGGACAGGGAAGCGGAGCATCTTGCACAGGTGTACCAAAAAATCAGGAGGGAGCTTTCGCGAAGATCGTCCGAAGTGCAATCCTACCGGGCGTCTATTCTAAAAACAAGGCAATCGATATGGGAGGAGGGGGACCATACATGGAACTACGGGGATACGGATGCTGCAGTGGAAGTCAAGCAGTCCATGGATGTCCTCAAACAGGAAAATCAGAGATTTCGGATTGCCAGAAATCAGCTGAATAAACTGGAGAGACTGAAAAAGTCCCCCTATTTCGGAAGAATTGACTTTATGGAAAACGGCACTGCCGATACCGAGCAGGTTTATATCGGGATTACCTCCTTTTTTGATGAACGGGGGAACATCCTCATTTATGACTGGCGTGCGCCGATTTCCGGCATTTTCTACGATTATGAACTGGGCCCGGCCTCCTACCGCTGTATGGATGGCGTGATAGATGGCCGTGTCAATCTGAAACGCCAGTATCGGATCACGGAGGACCGGCTGGACTATATGCTGGATACCGGCATCAAGATTGACGATGAGCTTCTGCAGGAGATTCTGAGCAAGAACACCGATGAAAAGATGCGCAACATTGTCAACACCATTCAAAAGGAACAGAACCGCGTGATCCGGGATGAAGGTCATCAGCTGCTGATGGTGCAGGGGGTCGCAGGCAGCGGAAAGACTTCCATCGCACTGCACCGGATTGCCTGGCTGCTGTATCAGTATCGGGATGAGAACATGACTTCCGGAAATATTCTGATCTTTTCCCCTAATACCGTATTCAATGACTATATCTCCAATGTGCTTCCGGAGCTGGGAGAAGAGAATATGCAGCAGACCACCTTTGATGAATATATTGCGAAGATGGCCGGCAGGGGACTGACCTATGAGACCAGCAGCGAACAGATGGAATATATCCTGGCCTCCGGACAGCGGGAAGATCAGCTTCCGAGAATGTGGGGCATCGCCTATAAGTCTTCGGTTGATTTTTATCATCTCCTCAATGACTATGCCCGTTATCTGGAATTTCAGGCCATGCGGTTTCATGATATTGTTTTCCGGGGAGAGACACTGGTGCCTGTTGAGGAGATCAGGCAATTGTATGAGCAGGACTATGCGCCTCTGCCCCTGGCAAAAAGGCTGCAGAAGATAAAAAACCGCCTGTATTACCGGATCCGGCCGGCATGGCACCGGCGGCGGACAGAATTATGGGATGAACTTCTGGACTCCCCGGAATACAGGAACAATGCAAAAGCGTACAGCCGTTTATTTGTCTACAGGGAGTTTAAGGAAGTCCGCAGGGATATTGAAGATATGCTGCAGTTTGACGGATATCAGGCTTTTATGGAGCTGTTTTCCAACACGGATCTTTTTGTTTCCCTGGCAGGCGAACATCTGCCGGAACACTACAGGGAGATCTGTGCAGATACCGCTGCCCGGTTTTCCCGAAAAATACCGGGTTATGAGGACATTGCCGCTTTTGTATATCTAAAGGGAATGTTGGAAGGCGTTCCCGAGATGGGACAGATCCGCCATGTGGTGGTGGACGAAGCGCAGGACTATACCCCGATTCAGTATGGAATCCTGAAGCAGCTGTTTCCCGAAACGAAGATGACTCTGCTCGGAGATTTCAATCAGGTGATTAATCCATTGAAGGGGGCTTTCCAATACCGGACGGTTACGGAAGTCATAAAGCCACACAGCCAGGCGGTTTTGAAGCTGGTCAGAGGGTACCGGTCCACGGCGGATATCGTGAACTTTACCCGTTCGGTGCTGAAGGACGGGCAGCAAATTGAGTCCATTCAGAGGCATGGGGAAAAGCCCCGGCTTTATCAGGCGGAGGTCAAAGGGGAATTGACGGAGCAGCTGGTGAAGGACATCCGGGATCTGGCAGATGAAGGCATGGAATCCATAGGCATCATCTGTAAAACGGCGGAAAAGAGCCGACGGCTTCATGACGCAATCAAAAAGAAGCTGCATGTTTCCCTGCTGACCAGGGACGACGTCAATTTCAGCAAAGGAATTGTCGTTCTTCCTGTATATCTTGCAAAGGGACTGGAATTTGATGCGGCGGTGGTATATGGGACAGATGCGGAAAATTATGGTCTGGAGAGAGACCGCAGATTGTTTTATACGGCGTGTACCCGGGCGCTGCACCGGCTCCATCTGTTTGCGGAAGGAGAGCTGTCCCCGTTTTTCAGGGATATCCCGCAGGAATACTATGAACGTTTGTAATGCATAAGGCATATTCGGCACACCGAAGACATCCTGTCGTTTATTCGACAGGATGTTTATATAATACGGCATATAACACAATTGTTACAAATCGTTAAACCTTTGTTAAAGCATGAAAATGTGACAACTATTACTATTTTCCGCACGTCTTGTATAGTAGAATGGGAAATGGAAAAGAGCTTCGGTTATTTTGAGGAATCCACTCAGAAGAAGCCTTTTCCAAAGGGAAAGGTACCTGTTCTTATAGCTGTAATATAGGGGCATAAACATTGCTGTATGCATATACTGACTATGGAAGTGCAGCAAATATGGGGGGCGCGGATATGTTTAATATTATCGGGAAACGCAGTTTTGCAGGAAGGACAACACTGCTTTTTTTGATTCTGAATATCTCTGTCATTTTTCTTTTTCATAAAGCAACCGGCCCGGCTGGATCCCATTCCGAAAAGGAATCCTATGGGACCGAAAGTTATGTATTCGCAGCAAACCCGGTAAACCTGATGGATAATCCATCAGCTCTGCCGGTTCGAAAAAACATCGCCGGGGACCGGTCCAAAGAGTCTGTACATAAGGAAAAAAGGAATCCAAAAGAAACAAACGGCTCAACATCCATAACCAGCCCGGTATCTACATTGAGCCCGCAATTCACACCTGCAACCGGTTCCCAAACCATGCCTGTCACCGGTCCAAACGCCACACCTGTCACCGGTCCGGATCCATTGGCTTCACCAGATCCGGGGAATGCGTCCGTCCCGGCCGTTGAGGCCAGTACGCAGCAGCTGCAGGACACACTGGACGGCATTTATCATCAGGAGGGAGAGAAGACGGCATACCTCACATTTGACGACGGTCCAACCCCCGCTCAGACGACTCCCATTCTGGATATCCTGAAGACGGAAGGAATCAAGGCAACTTTCTTTTCCATTGGATCCAGTGCGGAACGTTATCCGGAGATGATAAAAAGGGAATACACAGAGGGACACGGCATCGGATCCCACAGCTACAGCCATGAGTTCAGGCAGATATACAGCGATCCCAAAATATACCTCGATGAAGTGGCACACTGTGAACAGATTCTGAAGTCCATATTGGGACAGGACAAGAAATTCCAGCTGACCCGGTTCCCGGGCGGATCCTTTGGAGAGACTCGCGCGCCCTATCGGGAGGCGGCCAATCAAGCGGGTTATGTGTATGTGGATTGGAACAGTCTGAATGGGGATGCAGAAACCCGTAAACCCCGTTCTGCAAAACAGCTCATCTCCCGATTGGAAGACACGGTCCATCATCAGAACGGATTGGTTGTGCTGATGCACGATGCCCCAAGGAAGCAGTCCACTGTGGAGGCCCTGCCGGAGATCATTCATTACCTGAAATCGAAAAATTACCGTTTTGAACGAATCCCGGGCTCATGTTCCGACAGCCTTGCACCCTAATCTTTTCTTCTCGCCTTACGGAACAGGGACAAGCTGCCAAAACCAGCAATGATGGAGATGTAAAAACCGAAATCATACCACCATCCGCTATTTGCCGTTTCGTAAATCCGTATGCCTTTTCGAAATATGGATAAAATCAGCGAAACCGGAGCAATCCAGCCATGCCATATTCCCCAGAAGAACCCGGCTGGATGCGCCGGTGTATTCCTGCCGTCTCCCGGTACACAACCGGTCAGAGTGGACAGCAGGAACAGGATCATAACCGGGAGCAGCAGCATTCTTTTCCTCGTTCTCTTATTCATTCTACCATCCTTTCTTTTATGAGGCAGCCGGTTTGCTCCTGGAGCAGCCGGCTCGTCTCATGGGATAACTTGAGTGGATCCTTCCTCAGACTGAATTTCAAATACTCTCTTTATCAAATCCTCCTGCCTAATTATTCTGTTCCAAAGTGGCAACTCCTGCCGGGGGAAGACATTTCGTCTGAAAATTTTCCTTTTGAAATACCTTCCTTTCGTGTATAATATATCTGTAGGAAGGAAAGAGTCCTGCTGAGTTTTTACAGGAATATTTGCCGGGGATGATCCGGGCTGTGTCTTTACCAAAAAGTTTTCATCAAAAGAATTTGAGGTGTACATTGTGACCGGAGTGAAAAAATTGCTGAGTTCTCTGCTGGAATGGGTCGGGCTGATCGGTCTTTCCCTTGTCCTTGCCATTCTTATCAATTTATACATCATGCAGCCCATAAAGGTGGAGGGAAAGTCCATGTATCCCACCCTGCATGACAACGATTTCGTCCTTCTGTCCCGTATCGGCAAAACTCTGCATCTCAGCCCGAAGTATGGGGATATTGTCGTTGTGGATCATCGTACGGATCGGCAGCGATCCCTGCTGGATGACCTTTCCGATATTCGTATTTTTCATCGGATGGAAAGCCGGGATCTGTGGATCAAGCGGCTGATCGGAAAGCCGGGCGATGTGATTGAAATCCGGTCGGGGGCGGTGTACCGGAATGGAAAGCTCCTGAAGGAGTCCTACCTTCTGGACGAATTCACATACGGTCCGGATGAGCGGTTTGTCGTGCCGGAGGGCTCTGTCTTTGTGATGGGGGACAACCGCAATAACAGCATGGACAGCCGGAAAATCGGATTTATCCCCTGTGCCAATATCAAAGGCACCATGGTGGCGGATATCAGCAAGCTGCTGCGGTAAGACAGTTTGGTTCTTGCCGGAACAGGAGAAAATGTGTTATCATGGAAAGAGAAATGAATAGACAGTTCGCAACCATCCTGTCTTGAAACAAAACTATGGATATCATATGGGTCACCGTATCAGGGGCATTTTTGTTTGAAAGGCGGAAATGTCTTTTTTGCTATACTTTTTTACGGCCCGTTTTTTCATTGCGAAAAATATGGAGAGGGAGGGGGGTTGCCGCTGAAATGGAGGAAGAAGTAATTGAAAAATACACGTCTTCTGGTTCAGGCAGCAGTCATTGCTGCGATTTATGTGGTGCTGACCCTGCTCTTTTCGCCCATCGGCTTTGGGGAGAGTATGATCGAATTCCGGATTTCAGAGATGCTGACCGTACTTCCCTTTTACACACCGGCTGCCATTCCGGGTCTTTTTATCGGGGCGCTCCTATCCAACCTGTTCAGCCCGGTGGGACCGATTGATGTGTTTCTGGGCAGCCTGGCTTCCCTGATTGCCGCCTTTCTGTCCCGAAAGATGCCGAAAAAGGCACTGGTTCCGCTGCCGCCGGTTCTTGTCAATGGTGTGATCATCGGAGGAATGCTTCATTATGTCTATCACTTTCCCCTGTGGATCTCTGTTCTATCCGTCACGGCTGGACAAGCGGTGACCTGCTATGGGCTGGGGATCGTTCTGATGCTGGTCCTCGACAAATACAGCAAATATTTGTTTCCATCCGGGCGGAGCTGATTCCTCCGGGCGGAGCGGATTTTTTCCGTACAAAGCGAATTCCTCCCTGGCGGAGCAAAGTTGCGGCGACAGCCGGAAGGAAGACTTGCGGAAGGAAGATTTGTCGGAGGGAAGATTTGCGGCAAAGGAAATGACAGCCGGAGACCGGCTGTCATCGATTATCATGCGTTACGCCTGTTTTTTGGTTTTTACATCAAAGGCAACTGCCAGGATGAAGATGATTCCCTTTACGATATATTGATAGGAGATATCAATTCCCATCAGGTTCATTCCGTTGGTCAGAGACATGATCACGAGAGCGCCGATGATGGTATTGGTGACTTTGCCCACGCCGCCGCTAACGGATACGCCTCCGATGTAGGAGGATGCGATGGCATCCATTTCAAAGCCCAGAC
>DAINCI010000080.1:0-9150 GCA_036732425.1 Bacillota bacterium | reverse complement strand
AAGAATGACTATTTGGATGCATTCATAATCGCAGAACGCCTGAGATTCGGAAGGCATTTTTGTTAATATATTCCACGCGCCTTTGCCGTAGTGGTTAGCTTTGCTATGCTCTTTTCAAGGTTCACTATGCCTAAAGTTTTTTTGATTTTTTTCAAAATCCTCTTGACATATTACCGAAACACTTTCTAAAATAGACATAAATAAAACTTGAAAACTCCAAAGTCCATTCACTCCACTATGAGTATACATCCCAATTTATGAAATGTCAATTAAATATTGGAAATAACTGCATCATACCGATTTTATGAACTACGTCCGCCGACGGATGTCTATTATTGTTCCGGAAAGGTCCCAAAAATAACACCCTTAAGCAGAATTTTATATCTCATGTCCTGCTCAAGGGTGTGAATTTATGCCGCTTCTCCCGGTCAGGGCACCTTCCCGCTTCAATCCGGGAAAATCAAGCTGTCTCATGGCTTCGTACAAAATAATTGCCACCGAGTTGGACAGATTCAGGGACCGTGCGCCGGGGATCATGGGAATCCGAATGGCCTTGTCGTAGTTGGCGGCCAGCAGACTTTCCGGCAGGCCCGCCGTTTCCTTGCCGAAAAACAGAAAGCTGTTTTCCGTATAGGAAACCTCCGTATAGGAACGTTCGCCTTTGGTGGTGCAAAAATAGAAATCTCCTGTAGGATAATCCCTGAAAAAATCGTCCAGTGACTCATGCTGTCGGATGTCCAGAAAGTGCCAGTAATCCAGACCGGCACGTTTCAAATAGCGATCCTCCAGAGAAAAGCCAAGAGGCTTTACCAGATGAAGGACCGCTCCCGTTACTGCACATGTTCTGGCAATATTGCCGGTATTCTGTGGAATCTCCGGTTCCACCAATACAATGTTCAATGACATGAAAAATTCCCGCTTTCTGCAGTCAACCGTTTCCGGTTCTTTTGTTTAAAGCATCAATTATAATCAGCGACCATCAGTGATCATAAACGATCCATGCTGCCCGTACAAACCAACGGGCGAATTTTTTCGGCCAACTGCCGGGAGCGCGGCTCAGCAGCTCTTTCAGCAGTTTCGTACGATATATAAATATTCGTCCGGCCTCCGAAGGGTCAGATAGGGATTTTCCTTATGCCGGCGCCGGGCCGCAGCCAGATCGATGTCCGCCACTGCCAGCTCACTTTCCGCGGATCCCTCCACAAGAATATCCCCGTCCGGACCAGCCAGCATGCTCTTCCCGAGAAAACGGGTCCCGTCCTCTTCTCCCACACGACTGCACATGCCGGCATACAGACCATTCTGGTAGGCAATGGTCCGCAGCTCCGCCCGATACATGTCGGGGTCCTGTCCCTCTGCAATAAAGCCGGGAATCAGGATCATATCGGCGCCCCTGAGAGCCAGGGCACGAGTCGCTTCCGGAAAATGCCGATCAAAGGAAACCAGAACGCCCACTTTCCCGAATTTCGTATTGTATACCTGAAAATCCCCGCAACTTGGTGTAAAGTAGCTCTGTGCACAATATCCCATGATCTGGGGAATATGTACCATACGGGATACCCCCAGGAGCTTGCCGGAGCTGTCTATGACGGGAGAAGAGCTGTAATACTCATAGTTGAACTGCTCCATATAGTTCAGGACGACTGCCATTTTCTGCTCCCGGGCGGCTTTCTGAAATCGTTCCACCGTCGGGCCGGGAATCCCTTCCGCATACTGAAACGGATAATGATGATCCGCACGGGACAGGAAAAAGTCCGTTAAATGCATCTCCGGGAAGCAAAGAAGATTCACTCCCAGTTTTCCGGCTAAGGTCATGAAGTCCAGACATTCCTCCAGGTTTTCCGAAAACCGTTCCCTGCTTTTTGTCTGCGCAAATCCTATTTTCATGTCTCACACGCCCCTTTTTACAATCTTATGAAAACAGGCGGCGAAACATGTTGGGAGACAAGTCGGATAAGCGCTATTTTTCAATATAGAAAAGGCCAAAGGTACCGGGGCCGCAGTGGCTGGAGATCACCGTACCGGCTTTCGCAATACATACCTCCCCAATGCCCATTTGATGCAGTCTGTCCCGGTAGGCAATCAATTCCTCCTCCGGGCTTCCGGAATTGGCAACAAAAATTCTTTTCCCGGCGATCCGGGAGCCGTCTCCGACAAACTCCCCAAAGAACTGATCCATGCAGCTTTGCCGCTTTCCGCGGTATTTGGACTCCACTGTCATCCCGCCGTCCTTTACGAGAATCTGAGGACGGATCTTGAGAACATTGCCGGCCAGCATCTGAATGGAACTGCATCTGCCTCCCATGTATAGGTATTTCATGGTGTCCACCATAAAGCTGCTCCGTACCTTTGGAACCAGTCCGGTAATGGTCTTGCAAATCTCTTCGGGAGAAATTCCCTTCTCCACCATCTCCGCAGCTTTCCACACAAGAAGTCCGATTCCGTTGCAGAGATTCATGGAATCGATGATCCGGATCCTTCCTTCTTCAAACTCATCTGCTGCGACAACAGCAGACTGTATGGTGGCGGAAACCGTTTTCTCCAGCTTCTCCTGCTTCGTATTCTGTTCCTCTCCTGATGTGTCAAACAGCGAGATCTGATCCACCTCAGAATCCGCATCAAATCCGCTGATGCTGATACCCAGCAGGCGCACCGGCTTGTTCCGGTTCCAGTTTTGCCGCAGCAGCTCCGTACCGGCTGCATAGATCTCCTTTGTCAGATAAGTCGCACGGATTCTTTTCTGCCGGGTAATGGTACGAAAATCGGAATATTTTATGGTAATCTGCACGGTGCGGCCTTTCTTTCCATACTTTCTGGCAGAGGCGCCGATGGAATCCGCCAGACGGCAGAGAATTTTCTCCGCTTCTGCGATATCACGGACATCCGAACTCAGGGTAGTGGATCTTCCAATGGATTTCATCTCATGCTCCGCATGGGGAGTCACTTTGGACGGGTCAATCCCGTTGGCCAGCCGGTACAGCTCCGTCCCGCCCTTGCCAAATTTCTCCTCCAGAATCTCCTCCGGAAAGCGGGCAAGCTGTCCAATGGTTTCAATCCCCAGCCCATTCAGCTTTTCCGCTGTTTGTGTTCCTACCCCGTACATGGCTCCCGCCGGCATAGGCCACAGCTTTTTTGGGACATCTTCCTTCCATAACTCCGTAATGCCCATGGGCTTTTTCATATCGGAAGCCATCTTGGACAGAAATTTATTTTCTGAAATTCCAATGGAACACATCAGACCCGGCTTTCTCCGGATTTCCGCCATGATCCTGCGGGAAGACTCCTGCGGAGGGCCGAACAATGCCTCACACCCTGTCATATCCAACCACGCTTCGTCAATACTGTTCTGCTCGATCACCGGAGAATAATGGGACAACAGCTCCATGACCTCCCTGGATTTCCTTTCATAAAAGGCATGATCCGGAGGAACCAGAAGGATATCCGGACACAGCTTCCGCGCCCGATGCAAAAGCATAGTCGTTTTCACTCCATATTTCCGGGCTTCGTAATTGGCTGCCAGGATAATCCCGCTTCGGTTTTTCGGATCCCCGGCCACAGCGGCAGGCCGGCCCGCCAGCTCCGGACTCCGTGTTGTCTCGCAGCTGATAAAAAACGCATTCATATCCACCAGAAAAACTGTTCTCTTCATGGTATCTCACCACTACTATCTTATACCAGAACGCCTGTTTTGAAAAGTCGCGAAGACGCTTTGTTGGCAAGTATAATGCACTGACGCATTTACAGGGAGATTCCGATCTGATTCCGAAACTCTCTCAGAACTTCGGCGGAATGGCGGAATCCTTCGATTTCCTTCTTGCCGAGGGGCAATTCCAATACGCGGGATAATCCTTTCTCATTGACCACGGACGGCAAACTGAGGCACACATCCTCCACCCCATACTGCCCCTTCATCAGGGATGAGACGGACAGAATGGAATTTTCATTCCGGAGGATGGCTTCCACAATCCGGCGCACCGCAAGAGCTACCGCATAATAGGTGGAACCCTTCCCTTCAATGATGCGGTAAGCGGAGTTCTTTACCTCCTCAAATATCGCTTCCCTTTCCTTCTCCGCACAGTTTCTGCCACACTGCTTACAAAATTGTTCAATGGGCAGACCGGCAATGTTGGTGATGCTCCACGCCGGAACCTCCGTATCCCCATGCTCGCCTATAATATAGGCATGAACATTCTGAGGTGCCAAATGGCAATGCTCACTGAGAAGAAATCTGAGCCGGGCACTGTCCAGCACCGTGCCGGAACCAATCACCTGATGATCCGGCAGGCCGGACAGTTTCAAAGTGGCATAGGTCAGAATATCCACCGGGTTGGTGACAACCAGTATGACACAGTCCCGGTTCTGCTCCACAATTCTGGGAACGATCTGCCGGAACACATCGATATTGCGCTTCAAAAGATCCATCCGGGTTTCGCCCGGCTTCTGACTTGCTCCGGCTGTAATGATTACGATATTGGAATCCGCACAGTCCTCATACGTGCCTTTCCGGATGCGGACCCGGGGTACAAAGGAAATCCCGTGATTTAAATCCAGCACTTCCCCTGCCAGTCTTTTCTCGTTGACATCGATCAATGCAATTTCCGAAACCACTCCGCCCGTCATCAGTGCAAAAGCTGTCGTGGCTCCCACATAACCTGCTCCGATAATGGAGACCTTATCCGAATTTATTTTCTTGTCTGCCATAAAGCAAACCTCCTTCCATAAAACCCGTCCTACAAGATATATAAAGCAGTTCTGCCATAGCGTAACCTGAAAAGGAGAAAAAATAGCAGGAATGCAAACAGAACAGAATAACAGTAATGCAAAAACCAGGAGTTTTTGATATAATGTTGACGAAACAACGAGATAACGTTTATATCGTAAAGAAAGAAAAGAGAAATCAGAAAAGCCGCTGCTTTTCTGTAAAATGAAAGCAATCCATATTAAAGAACCAATGCCGGGAAAGGAGTCATACATGGACGAGGAGCGTTTTTCTTTTAAAAATATCCCTGCTCAATTGGAAAGTACAGAAACGAAGAGCCTGTTTTCCAAATTGTACGGGGGAAAAGAACAGACAGTACGTGCACAGACAGCGCGCTATCAGGAGTTGATTGAAAGGTATCGGGAGCAGTTTCCGGACGCGTCGGGCCCAATCCATCTGTTCAGCACACCGGGACGCACCGAAGTGGGCG
The DNA here is from genome assembly GCA_036732425.1 of Bacillota bacterium. Lineage (GTDB taxonomy): Bacteria > Bacillota > Clostridia > Caldicoprobacterales > DTU083 > UBA4874. The sequence continues at coordinate 3,961 of DAINCI010000080.1, read as the reverse complement.
GCAATCATACGGACCACAATGCAGGCCATGTCCTGGCCGCTGCAGTACACTTCGACACCATCGCAGCAGCAGAGAAAACCGATGACAACAAAATCACCGTATGTTCTGAAGGATATCCTGATGTATTTCAGGCAGATTTAAATACCCTGGAGCCCATCCCGGAGGAAAAGGAAACCACGTCGGCCCTGATCCGCGGAATCGCTGCCCGGTTTCGCCAGCTGGGTCTCTCCATCGGCGGATTCCGGGCGTATGTGTCCAGTTCAGTCGCCAGAGGCTCCGGTCTCAGCTCCTCCGCTTCCATAGAAGTCCTGCTGGGTACCATTCTGAATACCCTGTACAACCACAGCCGGATGGCCCCTGCTTTGCTGGCTGTTATTGGTCAGTATGCGGAAAATGTCTTCTTTGGAAAGCCCTGCGGACTGATGGATCAGATGGCCTGTGCCATCGGCGGATTCATTACCATTGACTTTAAGGACAGCGAGAGACCTGGCATCCGTAAGATAAATTTCGACCCGGCAGCCCACGGATACCACATGCTGGTTGTGGACACCGGCGGAAATCATGCCGATCTGACTCAGGATTATGCGGATGTTCCCCGGGAAATGAAGCAGGTGGCAGAGACTCTGGGAAAAAAGGTCCTGCGGGAGCTGACCATGGAGGAACTGATTGAAAGCATCCCGGCTCTCCGGGATAAGGTGGGGGACCGGGCGATCCTCCGGGCCATGCATTTCTTTGGCGATGACCAAAGGGTCGTTCGTCAGGCAAAGGCTCTGGAAGAAGACCGGTTCCGGGATTTCCTGGATATGGTCAACGAATCCGGCAGCAGCTCCTGGCGGCTTCTTCAGAACTGTTATTCCAATCAGAATCCACAGGAGCAGGGGGTTCCCCTGGCACTGGCGGTAACGGAACACTTCATCCGCCAAAAAGGGGAAGGCGCATGCCGGGTACACGGCGGAGGATTTGCCGGAACCATACAGGTCTATCTGCCGGACTCCTGCCTCACGGAATATGTGGAGCAAATGGAGAAAATCTTCGGAGACGAAGCAGTCACCGTTTTAAATATCCGTCCCTTCGGAACGCTGCATCTGAATCCTTATTGGAAGAAATGAAACGGATGCCCGGATCATTTTGGCAGACGGTCAGGAAAGGATTTCTTCCGGCTGCATAGTATAATAACTGGAATAAGAAAGAGACAAATCAAAAAGAGGTGTACGGACTGTTATGAACGCTGATGAAGATCGTGGATCGGTTTTAATGGAGGAGCTGCTGCACTTTGCCGTGCAAAATAAGCTGATTGAGGGAAGCGATGTGGTTTTCATGCGAAACCGGATGATGGATTTCCTTGAAATCCGGGAGCCGTTGGCCCATCCTGAAGAAGTATGGGACAAAGCCGAAGTGCCGGAATATGCCACACCAATTCTGGAAAAGCTCCTGGACTACTGCTATGAAACAGGAATTCTGAAGGAAAACACCCAGACCTGCCGGGACCTGCTGGATACCCGTATTATGGGACTGCTTCTGCCCAGACCGTCTGAGATCATCCGAAAATTCAGGCACATTCAGCGCATGGACGGTATCCATGCTGCAACGGACTATTTTTATCGTCTGTGTCGGAAGTCGGATTACATAAGAATGAACCGTATCGCAAAAAACCTGAAATGGGATTATAAAAGCTCATTTGGCAATCTGAACATTACCATCAATCTTACCAAGCCGGAAAAAGATCCCAGGGAAATCGCCGCACTGAAAAGCGCGCCTCAGTCCGGCTACCCCAAGTGCCTGCTCTGCCCGGAGAATGAAGGGTACGCAGGAAGAATCGATCATCCTGCCCGTCAGACGCACCGTACCCTGCCCCTGGACCTGTGCGGGGAAACCTGGTATTTTCAGTATTCCCCCTATGTTTATTACAGGGAGCACTGTATTGTCCTGAAGGAGAAGCACGTCCCCATGAAGCTGACACGGGAGACATTTGACCGCCTGTTTCGATTCCTGGACATCTTCCCCCACTATTTTATCGGTTCCAACGCGGATCTTCCCATTGTCGGCGGATCCATCCTGAACCACGATCATTTTCAGGGGGGACGTTCCGTTTTCCCCATGGAAAAAGCACGTGAGGAATACTCCCTTATCTGCAACGGATTCCCGGACGTTCAGGCAGCTGTGGTTCACTGGCCCATGTCCACGCTTCGCCTGCGCAGCTCCGATCCGGAAAAGCTGGGGGACCTGGCCTTTCAGATTCTGACTGCCTGGAGAAAATATTCCGATCCGGAACGGGAGATTCTGGCTTTCACCACCGATGAGAAGGGAAATCGCATTCCCCATAATACCATTACTCCCATTGCCAGAAGGAAACCGGACGAACGTTTTGAACTGGACCTGGTCTTTCGGAACAACCGGACCAGTCAGGAATACCCTCTGGGAATCTTTCACCCCCATCAGGCACTGCACCACATCAAGAAGGAGAATATCGGCCTGATCGAAGTGATGGGCCTGTTCATCCTCCCGGGACGGCTGCAGAAGGAATTGGGCAGTCTGAAGGAATACCTGATTGGAACGGCAAAGGAAAGCATGGACTGCCTGGACGATCCGGAGCATCCGCTGCATTCGCACAGCATCTGGATCAAGGGGCTGATCCGGCAATACGGAACCGATCTGTCCGGGGCTGAAGCAGAATCCGTACTGAAAAATTCGGTGGGAGCCGTATGCCAGCAGGTGCTCACCGATGCGGGGGTATTCAAGCTGACATCCGATGGGCGGAAAGGATTGGACCAATTTCTCTCTGCTGTGGGGCTGCATCAGTAAAAAACAGTGACATTTATTTTAATGAACTTTTCAGTTCATGCTGATCTGTAATGGATCCACCATCCATTTCACAGACGGTATCGCAAAGTGTCTCTATGTCCTCCACATAATGGGAAGACAGAATGATCGTACTTCCCTCCCGGCACAAATCCTTCAGCAATTGCCGGATTTCCGTAACGCCTTGCTTGTCCAGACCATTCATTGGCTCATCAAGCACCAACAATTTGGGCTTTTCCATAATGGCCTGGGCGATGCCAAGACGATGGCGCATGCCCAGCGAATATTTACGTACAGGTTTTCGGCTGTCCGGATCCAATCCGACCCGGATCAACGTATTGCGTATCTCTTTATCTGACACGATCCTTTGCACGGATGCCAGGAGCTTCAAATTTTGATATGCGCTCATGGAGCCAATAAATCCGGGATCCTCTATGATAATGCCGATATCCTGCGGTGCTTCCGGCCTCACGGGTTTTCCGCCCATCAGAATTTTCCCGGAATTCAGCTGCATAAATCCACAAATGCATTTAAAAAGAACTGTTTTACCCGCTCCGTTTCGCCCAATCACGCCGTGTATTTTTCCCGTCTCAAATGAGACGGAAACGTGATTCAAAGCAACGGTTTCCTTGAATTGCTTAAAAGCATCCAGAACCTCCACGATATACTCTGCCATATCAAAATTCACCTTCCTGTATCTCCAGATCTTTTTTACAAAACATAATAATGGAAATGATACTCAATGCCGCAATGGACACAAGCAGAAAAACGATTGCGTAAACCGGAGAAGGCAGAGATCCGGTATTGTGCCAGTCCAGGGAACAGAGATCACACCAGTTGATGGGAGAGAAATATAACATCCGATTGTTCCCAAAACTGATCGGACCAAGATAAACAGAGAAATAGGCCAGGCAGATAAATGCACCTGCGGCAAGAATACCGCTCATCTTTCCACAGTTCATAACTAAAGTGTACCTATGAAAAATGATACGAACAGGGATCCCTGCTTTGCTTCATAAAAAAATTCCGGACCTTTTTACTGAAAGGTTCGGAAGATCCAGCTGCGTTTGATGGCAACGGTTTTCTGCGGACACAGCTCCTGGCAGCAATAGCAGCGGATACACTTTTTCAGATCGACTTCCGGCCTGTGGTTCACCATGGT
>DAINCI010000079.1:0-9159 GCA_036732425.1 Bacillota bacterium | reverse complement strand
ATATGTATCTCCTCCTTTCAGATTACCATAAGGAAAAGGTTCCGGATGGAAGAGCCAGCTTTCCCATCAATACAGGACGGGAGGCTCCTGTCGCAGCCGGAATATTATTTGGGTTTCCGGACAGCATTTCATTCCCCAATACGGCGAAAGCCACCGCTTCCTTGGCGTCTCCCGAAAGCCCCAATGCCTCCATGGGGAGAACAGCATGGGAAAACCGCTTTTCCAGCCGGTCCCGCAGATACCGGTTTTGATACCCGCCTCCGCTGATATAAATCTCGTCCGGCTGAAACGGAACAAACCGCTTCCCTGCCGAGGCAAGTACCAGAGCAGTATAGTCCGTTACGGTTGCAAGAATATCCTCAAAGGACAGTCCCATATCCTGGCCGCGTTCCAGCAGACGCTCCGCAAAGGCAGCGGTGTAATGCTCACGTCCGGTGCTCCTGGGCGGTGCCAGGGAAGGAAAGGAATCCCTTTTAATGATGTTTTTCAGAAATGCATCGCTTCTCTGTCCCCGGGATGCCAGGGCTCCGTCCCGGTCATAGGTCCGGGCGCCGCCGGTATGCAGCCGGACAAGGTGATCCATCAGCACATTGCCGGGACCGGTATCGAAGGCTGCCACATCCTGCTCCCCTGCATTCTTTTTCAAAGCAGTCAGATTCGCAATTCCTCCGATATTGATCAGAATTCTGGAAACTGTGCTGCTTCGGTACAGAAGGTAATCCACATAAGGAACCAGAGGGGCGCCCTGCCCTCCATAGGCCATATCCGACGGACGAAAGTCTCCGACGGTCACCGTATCCGTAATGGCGGCAATATCCGCGAGCTCACCAATCTGAAGGGTCGCGCCTGCTTCCGGGATATGATGGACCGTCTGACCATGAGAGGAGACAAAATCCACTTCGTCCATGGAAATCCCGGCCCGTCCGGCTGCCTGAACAATGGACTTTCCGATCTCCACGCCCAGCTGTTTATTCAGGAGACAGACTTCGTCCACTTTCCCCTTTTCCGCATCGCATACGGAAAGGAGCCGGGCCCGGAAGTCCGGGGCGTAAGGTATGGTCTCAAAATGCAGCAGCTTCACACAGGTGTCCGTACTACTGCCGGTTATGCTGCAGAATGCAACGTCAATGCCGTCCATTGATGTGCCGGACATAACCCCCACTCCGATACGCGTTTTCTTCTGAATGATTTTCCCAATGCAATCCGCTGTCAAACCCTCTCCCCCATCCCAATAAAGCATGCCGCAGTTCGTTGTCCAATGATCTGATTCAGGCAAAGACATCCCGATTTATTTCATTCATTATGCAAGGCCAGGCTTTCCGGTACCCGGCTTTTTTCAAAATATCTGTTTTCCTCATTCTACCGCAGACTGCGGCAAAAGGAAAGGGATCTGGCAGAAAAGTCAGGATTCTTTTATAACACCAGGGAAGGCGAGAAAGCGAGAAAGTGAAAACGGTTCCTGTACTTTTACGCATTAAAATAGAACTTCTTCCTGCTGCCTATCCTTTCAACGACCCCACGGTCAATCCCGCAATGAAAAAGCGCTGCAGCATGGGGTACAGCAGGATAATGGGCAATGTGGAAACGATGATAACAGCGGATTTCACGGAAATGCCCAGGCTGCTGCGATCGGCGGAGCCTGCCCCGTCCGCCACCATGGTCGTGCCCTGCACGATATTGCGCAGAAACAGCATCACCGGGTATTGCTCACTGTTCAGATAAATCAGGCTGTTGAACCAGTCATTCCAGAAAAACACCGCATAATACAGGCCGATGGTGGCCAGTGCAGATGTGGACAGCGGCAGAACAATTCTGCACAGGATGCCGAAATACCCCAGACCGTCAATCCTGGCAGCATCTTCAATTTCACCAGGGATGCCCCTGAAGAAATTGATCAAAATGATTAAATTGAACGGGCTGATGGCAAACGGCAGCAAAATGGCCCAGCGCGTACCCGTCAGATGCAGGTTGGAAATCATCAAATAGGTCGGGATCAGCCCGCCATTGAAAAACATGGAGAAGACAACGATCTTCATGAATATTTTGTTGCCGCGCAGAAAAGCTTTGGAAAGAGGATAGGCAAACAGAATGGTCATGGCCAGAGCAATGCCTGTCCCTGCCAGGGTATAAAGAAAGGTATTCCCATAGGCATGGAAAAACTGCGGATAATGGAAAATCTGTCGGTAGGACTCCGTTTGGAATCCCACCGGCCAGAACGAGACCCGAAAATTCATGATGGCCTTCGGACTGGAAAAGGAAAGCGCCAGCATATACACAAAGGGCAGGATACAGATCAGCAGCGTCAGTATCATGACGAGATAAATGACTATATCAAGCCATGTGAACCGCGTCCGATTCCCCTGCCTCAATATTCTGCCTGACTTCTGCATATTGCTGCCCCCTTTTGCCATGTGCATCTCCCTGCCTCCTGTCTCAGTAAATGGATTCGCCGGTGACTTTCCGGCTGACTGCATTGGCGCCGCTGACCAGGATCAATCCGATCAGGCCGGAAAAAAGCCCGATGGCTGCCGCATAGGAGTAGTTCTGATTCATCAGCCCGGTCCGATAGACCAAAGTGTCCAGAATGTCGCTGACATTGGAATTGGCCGGCGTATAAAGCAGCAGGACCTTTTCAAAGCCCAGGCTGAGCATGTGCCCGATCTGCATGATCAGCATCACCATGATGGTGGGCATGATGGAGGGAATCGTTACATGCCGCATTTTCTGAAACCGGGTGGCGCCGTCCATCTCAGCGGCTTCGTACAGGTCGCTGTTGATGTTTGTAATGGCGGCGAGATAAATAATGGCCGTCCAGCCGGTGAACTGCCAGCTGTCCGTCAGCACGTAAATGGCCCGGAAATACTTCGGATCATTGACAAAATAGATAGGTTTCCAGCCGAATGCGCTGCCCAGAAACCGGTTCAGCAAGCCGCCGGAAGGGGACAAAATTTCATGCAGTATGGCAATGATCACAACCGTGGAAATGAATCTCGGCATATAGCTGACAGTCTGTACGGTCTTTTTGAACTTTCCCCCGGGCACCTCATTCAATAAAAGAGCAAACAAAATGGGGAGGGGAAAATTGATAACCAGATTGCAGACGGAAAGCAGGAGCGTATTTTGAAAGGCCCTCCAGAACGCGGGATCCCGAAAAAAGCGCTGGAAATAATGGGATCCCAACCAGCCGGTTCCAAAGGCACCCATACCGGGCCGGTACCGGCGGAAAGCCAGGATGTTTCCAAACATGGGCAGATATTTAAACAATATAAAATACGCCATGGGAAGAATCATCATCGCATAAAGGGACCAGTATTTATGAAAATGTGTACGGAAGGTCTCCTTTCTTTGCATACCCGCTCCTCCTTTTCCATCCCCGGAAATTTTCCCGGTCTTCTTTACATATTGTCATTGTACATCACATGTTGTCATTGTACATCTTGCAGAATTCCCTGATTTTCAGTGTTTCCATCTCGGCAACATAGGCCTCCCAGTCGTCTTCGATGCTCTTTGCACCAGTAAGGAAGGCATCGTTCCAGCGTTCAAAGGCATCTGCCAGCGGTGTCTGCAGGCTGGCGGCCTCCTCCGCAGTCAGATCGTCAAACAGCGGCGTGGGCGGGACATATTGAATGACATCCTTCATTTGGTTGACTTTTTCATTGATGGCGCGGTAATTGTCATCGTACTTGCTCATCTCCCGCTGGTTGATCCAGACTTTCTGCGTTACATCGCTGCCTGCGCCGTACTGCAGCTGCATGTATTTATACACACCGTCCTTTGCCGAAGTGATCTCCTCCGGATAAACAATCTCCCCGCCGTTCATGGTGTAAGTTTTCCCTTCCACTCCGATGCACCAGATCCTTGCGGCCTCTTCGGAGAAGAACATGGCGTCCACCGTCCGCACCACACGTTCAAAATCATCACGCTTTGCAGTGCCGGACGGGAACAGGATGCCTGTTCCGGTTCTGCTCTTCGGCTGATGATGCGCACCGGCGGGACCTTCCAGGGCAGGATACATGTTCAGGGAAAAGCCGTCAATTTCGCTGGCCGCCTCCACGCCCCCGATCTGGTCATAATAAGCGTAGGTCGCCATGGAAGCACCGGTAGCCAGTTTCTGATTCCACTTGTCGGCATCGATGGGATCCGCCATTTCGGGATCCAACAAGCCCTCTTCATACAGTTTTGCAAAGAACCGCATATATTCCCTGTACTCGTCGCTGACAGCGCCGGCAAAATATTCTTTTTTATCATAGTCCCAGCTCAGCACATTGCTGCCGGAAGACGCGTTCTTATGCAGGCTGATGCCCCAGGCGGGCATGGTCATGCGATACAGCACCCGTGGACCGGAAAGAATGGTCAGAGGACAGGAGGATGGATTGTCCTGCTTATAGGACTTCAGGATTTCATACAGATCCTCATAGGTAACCGGATCCTGGATTCCTTTTTTTCCTAGATAGTCATCCCGCAGGATCAGACCGCCGTCATAAAATGGAAGATCATAAAGGGACGGCAGATAATAACGTTTTCCATCCTTCAAATTCAGCATATCCACATCTTCCTGCAGATCAAACTTCTTCACGGTTTCATTGAAATTCGGCGTCCACTCGGAATAGTCGCTGATCGGTACAATGGCGCCGTTCAGTGCCAGCGACGCATTCTCTCCGGTGGTGCTGGAATACAGGATCACATCCGGTGCGTTGGTTCCTGTGTTCAACGCCAGAGAGACCTTTGTGGTGTAATCCGCAATCGGAATGATTTCCCATTTGATATCCACATTGTATTTTTCTTCAATGGTCTGTACCGTAAGCCAGTCTTCCTTGAAAGGCAGAGTTGCATTGTCCGAGTAATACATGGACATCCTGACCGGCTTTTCTGATTTCCCGGCACCTTCCTTTGATGCATCCGCATTGCCCTGTTTCTTATCGGAAACAGATGAAGTGCCGGCAGGTTTTGGCTGTGAGGCCTGCTTCCCTGTACACGATGATGACAACACACAAACAAGGCATAGGGAAAGCACCCAGGCAAGCGCCTGCTTTCCTCTTTTCATATTCCTTCCTCCTCTGATTGCCTTTTATTGGTTGTCTTTTGTACCCTGTCCCGCTTTGAATTCTTTTTTCCTTATCTCATTCCATCCTATGCTGACAAGTCCTATTGTATGCGGGTCAGATTTCCCGCGTCCATTTCACATACGGTATCGTATAAGGCATCGATGCCCTCCGCACTTATTACTGCTTTTTTCGAAGCTCCCGGATCATCTCCTCCAGATCGTCCAGCTCCTCATCGGAAAGATGTTCGCTCTGAACAATACCCGCAACCATGTCGGACACGGAACCATAGTATTTGCTCAGCACGCTGCCTGCCTTGTCCGCAGCATATTCCTCCCTGGAAACAGCCGGGCAGTAATGATACAGCCGCTTCTTTATTTCCTTTGTCTCCACAAGGCCCTTGTCCATCAGCCGGGCCAGATAGGTCCGCACCGTCTGACGCGACCAGTGAAGCTTGCCTTCCACTTCTTTCTGTATGGAAGCGCTGGTGCGCTCCCCATCCCGCCACAAAATCTCCATTATGATGCTGTCGGCTTCCGATAAATTTGGATATTTGCTCATTCTCTTTTCCTCCGGTCTTTCATTGTTTATTCTGCCGGCAACTGCAATCCATCAAATACCCGGGGCTGCGAATCTGAACCTTTGCAGTCCCTGGCGTATTCCTGCAGCCGCCTGACTCAGTACCCCTTATTCCCGTCCACAATACTGCCGTCGATGGCATTGATGATGGCATAGGTGTTTATGGATTCGTCAACCCCGGGCCCGGGAACATCGTCACATCCCCCGGCAAGCTTTTCAGCAAGCTCTTCCGGATGTTTGGCATGCAGCTTCTCGCTGCCTTCAAAAATCCATACCGGCACCATGTGGTACGCCTGTGCACGGTTCCGGATACGCAGCCGCATCAGGCACAAACGTATGTTGGTGATATGGATTTCCCCGGATTGAATGCTTTTCACCACTTCCTTGTAATCGTCATTATCTTCCGGATCGTATCGGGATAGCTTGCCGATGGTATATTCCAGCTGCATTTGCTTTTTAAAAACAGCAGCAGCTTTCCTTAAAGAGAGGGTATCTGCATTCCGGTTTTCCGTCTTCACCACTTCCACGGGAGAATACCAGTTGAGGTAGGTGATCCTTCCGTTGTCTACACGCACCATCAGTTCCTCATATCCATAGGTGAAAATATAGGGATCCTCCTCCCGGTACGGATCGAACCGACCCATGTTGTAAGCAGGAACCCCGTTATAGGAAGGTACAAACGTCAGGGTGTAGCTGTATACATCCTCCCCTTCCTTCGGCTCCGGAGAAAGGGAATGCTTTCCACTGGCAGCCAGGATCAGGGCATCCTTCTCATTATCCGGAACCGGCTCGTTATCCTCCATCAGATTTCCCTGTGCCCTGCAGTCAAACAGCTGCATATTGGAAATCCCCATCTGCACCAGCGCATCCTCCACCATGGAAATAACCTCTTTCCGGGGCATGGTCATAGGTTTCGTATCCGCCGGATTCCAGGCTGCAAAGTTGGCATTCGACATTCTGGAGCCCATATCGAACGTAACGCAGTGGCCTATAAACTCAGGACTCTCTTCCTTACCGACCTGCAGCATGGCGTGATAGTCTTCCACGTCTGAAATGGCCTGAAAGGCCTCCGGTTCCGCTTCCTCTTCCTCATCGCCTTCGGAATATTCTTTCCTGTCTATGGGATCCATAATATAATATGTGATCGGATGAAACGTCCAGTCGGTTTTTTGAAGAGGGGTGAATTCCGGAACGTCCGGATACATCTTCTCATACTCCTGAATGCGCTTCGTATCCTCCGCCTTCTGTTTCTCCACAGCTTCCTGGTTCCCGCTGTACTGCTCCAGAAGTGCCGCTTCGTTGCTCAGCTCTTTTTTCAGCGCTATGACCTGCTCTTCCACTTCTGCTTTGGTCATGACCAGCCGGGGCTCCCAGGCAGGATTCCCGTGAAACAGGACATGGGCCATCTTCCGGATCTGATCCATGGACAGGGCATGGGGCCGAACCTCCACCACCGGTATGGCACTGGCCGGTTCCGTCACCTTTGCATCGATATCTATGGATACCTTTTTATCCGCTCCGGGAAAAGAGTCCTTATATCGGGAAACAAGGAATTCCCCGGGCCGGCCCTTTTTCTTTCCCGAACCGGTCTGTATCAGCTTTTCCAGCTTCGAATTGCCCTTTCCGACTACCACAGGACCATCCGGCGTTTTCTGACAGGCTGTGGTGAACCCCATAACCGTCATCACAACTGCCAGAAGCATCGCCGTGCAGACGGATGCGCCGGACTTTTTCTGCGGCCTCGTCAATCGGAGAATCCTTTCCCTGAGTCTGGATTTCTTCCGATACAAAGGAGAGGCAACCGAAGGAACCTGCCGGTCCCCCTGCCCGAAGCGCACCGCTTCAATCAGGGATTCCCCATACAGCAGGCGGCGATCCTCCTCCAGATTCCTTATCACCATCTGATCACAGCAAAGCTCCACATCCTCCTGATACAGCCGGTAGGCCATCCATACCAGCGGGTTGAACCAGTGCACCGCCCTCGCAGTCAGCCAGGCTGCATTCCGCAGAAGATCCCGGCGCCGGATATGGCAGATCTCATGAAGCAGGATCCCGTTCAGCCGCTCCCTGCTCATCTTTTCCAGAAACACGGTGGGAAGGAGGATGCAGGGCTTCCAATACCCAAAAACCGCGGGAGACGGAATGTCATTGCATTTGAGAAGTGCGATGTCCCTGGTAACGCCCAGATTCCGCTTCTGCTGTTCCACCATTTGGAGGATCCCATCGTCTTCAACGGGCTTGCAGAACAGGAGCCGGCGGCGAAACCGGGCTGCCTTTTTGATGGTGCCCCACAGGACCAGACATCCTCCTGTGATCCAGAACACGGCTGCAGCTGTCCGGATGGGATCCGGACTCTTTTCGGCCGCTTTTGTATCCTCCCCGGTAGAAAGCTTCCCTTCGAACGAAGGAATCCCGGGAACAGCCGGTTTCCGGTCCGGACCATGAGATGCCAGGCCCGCTCCCTCTGCTATACGGGTCCCTTCTTTCCGGGCCGGGGACAGATGGGAAGGCTCCCGGATGGAAGACATCTTTTGTCCGCTTTCCTGTACAGCAGTCCGGGTGAAGTCGGACAGATGCACCGGGCTGGAGAAGGTAAAGGGAAAGCACAGGCGTACCAGTATAATACTCCACAGGACCAGCAGAACCGCCGGGCTGACTTTCCCGGATATGCCTCTCCGGACTGCTGTCACAAGGAGAATCATCAGGGATGCCACAACCGATATCCAAAGAACTGCTTTGAAAAGGATCACCATATTACCCCTCTTTTCTGCGGATCAGGCAATTCCATTGTCCGAAAGCTAAAAACCATCTGTCGGTGCTTCGTCTCTGACCCACTGCGCAAAATATCTGATGGAATGATACCGTCACGTCAAGACTACAGCATTACGTCTGAGATGTCAAGAGGTTTTAAAAATATTTATAAAAAGCCCCGATCCGGCTTGACAAGTATTGCCGAACAGGGGCTTGATATGGTACAAACTGACATTTATACAGCTGACCGGTTATCCAGTCCACAAGGAATCCGGCAGGACGTCCGCATCGGAACCCTTATATCCCATTTTCCAGTATTTTTGTCAGCAATTCAACGCAATGCTTCAGATCGCCGCTGTCCACCATTTCATGGGGGCTGTGGACATACCGGGTGGGAATGGAGAGAACGCCGGATGGAACGCCTGCCCGGGACAGATGAATGGCTCCGGAATCGGTGCCGCCGGCCGTCAGGACCTCCAGCTGATAAGCGATGCCTGCCTCCTCCGCCCTGCGGATCATAAGCTCTTTCACCATGGGATGGGCAATGACAGAGGAATCCATGACCTTAATTGCCGGACCGGCGCCCAGCCGGATCGCAAACGGACTGGACTTCGGTGTATCACCTGTGAGAGTCGTATCCACGGCGATGGCAATGTCAGGTTCGACAGAATACGCAGCTGTCCTGGACCCTCTCAGGCCTACTTCCTCCTGCACGCTGAATACATAAACCAATTCATTGGGAGACTGCTTCACCGCCTTGATGGCTTCCACCAATACGGCACAGCCG
>DAINCI010000078.1:0-9335 GCA_036732425.1 Bacillota bacterium | reverse complement strand
GCATCTGCTGTTTCCAGTTCGATCAGCCAGCTGCCATATGGATCCTGATTGATACGCTCCGGATGATCGATCAGCTCCCGGTTGACTCCAATGACCTTGCCGGCAATCGGAGTATAGACATCGGACGCTGCTTTTACGGATTCCACAACACCAATCGGATCCCCCGCCTGAAATTCATCGCCTTCCTCCGGCAATTCCACATAAACCACATCTCCAAGACCAAGTTGCGCATGATCGGTGATGCCTACCAGGGCACGACTGCCTTCTGACTTGACCCACTCATGATCCTTTGAGTAATACAAACCATCCAAAACTTTCATTTTGATTCCCCCAATTCTATTTATAGTCTGAAAATCTGTCCCAGTGCTTTCCCCTGAAGAATGCGGCTTCCGGTAAATTATTTCTGATATTTCTTTTTGTAGAAAGGTGTTTCCACGGTGATCCCGGGAACCGACTTTCCCCGTATCCGAACCTCGATGGTATTTCCCGGAGCGGCAATTCCGGCATCCACCAACGCCAATCCCAGATTTTTCTTCAGGGTGGGCGCATAATACCCTGTGGTCACACGACCTGCTTTTTCTCCATTCTTTTGGATCCCGTAACCACTTCTCGGTATTCCCCGGCCCTTTATCTCAAAGCCTGCAATCTTTCTTTCCAGACCTCTTTCCTTCTGCACTGCAAGAGCCTTTTTCCCGATAAAGTCCGCTTTCTCCATTTTTACAAAATGTTCAAGACCTGCCTCCATCGGCGTAATATCTTCTGCCAGCTCCCTGCCATACAACGGCAGACAAGCTTCAAACCGCAACGTATCCCTGCACCCCAGACCGGCAGGCTTCAGGCCAAACTCCTTCCCGGCCTCCAGCAGATCCTTCCACAGCTTCATCACATGATCCGGACTCAAATAAACTTCGAAGCCGTCTTCTCCGGTGTAACCTGTCCGGGAGATCAGACAAGTTACTCCATGGATACGGATCGAATCGGAAAAGCGGAAAAAATGAATTTTGCCTGCTTCCTCTCCGATAAAGGCTCTCATCAGGTCCTCCGCTTTGGGACCCTGAATGGCCAATTGGGCAACTTCATCAGACCGGTCGCTCACTGTGACCTGATACCCCTCCGTATGATCCATCATCCATTTTACATCCTTGAATTGATTGGCAGCATTGACGACAATCATATAATGCTGTTCAGAGAAACGATAGATCATGACATCGTCCACTGCTCCGCCGTTCTCATTGAGCAGGATGCTATACTGCGTCTGACCGTCCCGGATCCTGGAAACGTCATTGGATAAAAGCTTATTCAAATAAGCAGAAGCGTCTTTCCCTGTCACTTCGACTTCTCCCATATGGGAAACATCAAATACGCCGGCCGATTCCCGCACTGCCTGATGCTCCGCCAGGATTCCTTCAAACTGAAGAGGAAGTGCCCATCCTTCAAAATCAACAATTTTTGCTCCAGCCTCTCCGTAGGCAGGATAAACAGCCGTTTTGTGAAGATGATCCAACCAAATTCCTCCTTTTTGTTTTCATCATACTATATGTATGGGCGGAATTCAATAAGATATTTTTTAATATCTGTTTGGATTGCCATATTTCTCTGACATGCACAAACAGCCAAAAGAATTAATAGTATAAATCAAGGATAGCATAGGAGGTGAAATTGATGGGATACGGCTTTGGTACGGAAGGCAGGGGTTGTCGTGGCGGCTTCTTTGGCGGAGAGGATGATTCATTGCTGTTCTTCTTCCTGCTTTTGATTATTATTTTCTGCAACTGCGAATATTTCGATAATGGAAGTGAATTGCTGTTCTTCTTCCTGATACTCGTCTTTCTTTTTGGAGGAGCATTTATAGGAGGCCCCGGTGGCTGCGCCACTGCAGAATAAGCGTTAGGCAACACAAAAAAGAGCGGATCCCCGGAAAAGATTCGCTCTTTTTGCTGCTTCCTTCCTTATACCCTGGTAGTTTCTTCCTTCCTGCCATGGTTATTTCTTCATACCAAACCAGCCCTTGCGCTTAAACCACAGCAACATAACAATTCCAATTAACGCCATGATTCCAAGCACGATAAAATATCCATACCGCCATTTGAGTTCCGGCATATAATGAAAGTTCATGCCATATATCCCGGTCAGAAATGTCATGGGAATAAAGATGGAGGTAACAACCGTCAATATGGTCATAATACGGTTCATTCGAAACGAGACAAGGGACAGATAATTATCACGCGCATCTGCCGTCAGCTCCCGATTGGAATCGATCATATCCGACAACTGCAGCAGATGATCATAAATGTCATTGAAATAGCGTATTTTATCCCCCAACCCTTTTAAATGCTCCGAATTCAGAATCCGATACAGCAGTTCCTTCATGGAACCAATAATGTGCCGCAGCTTCAATAAATTATTGCGGATTTCAAAGATCTGCTCTGTCAAATGCCGGCTGGCAATATCCGAGGATCGGATGTCCAGATCGTTTAATGCATCTTCAATCTGATAAACAACAGGAAAATACTGATCCACTATTTTGTCCAGAATCTGATATGCAACATAATCCGGACCCACCTCCTGCTTTTGCGACACATCCAGAACCTGTTGGCAGGCCTGTTCGACTTCCATAAGAGTCTGCTGATGAAAAGTAACAATTTGGTTTTTCCCCAGGAACAAATCCAGCTCAACGGGTTCTGGTTTTCCTTCCTTCAAAGCATAGAATACAAAAAAATCATAGGAATCGTAATGATCCATTTTGGGACGTTCCAGACCTTCCAGACAATCATCAATGGACAGCCCGTCAAACCGGAAAAAAGTACGGAGCAGTGCTGCCTCCTCCTCATCAGGAACGTCAAAATCCACCCAATACCATTCCACATCCTGTGCAGACAAGTCCTCCAGAGACAAATTAGTCTGTAATCCGGACATTGCTTTCTTTGCGAGTGTATGAATCAACCTGCATCTCTCCCGGCTTCCTGTGATGGATTGCCTTACAGCTATACTATTCCCAACAATTCGCCTATCTCTCCTGATAAATTCCGCCGCCGGCTGTTCCGGACAGAAAACTTACTCTCCGTTGGTTATTTTGCCATTTTTATCGATGGCGGGAGTCCTTGTGATCTCACCTTCTGATATCTCCCAGGTAAATTGATGCCCTTTATTGGTGTCCAGCTGGAACGCTGCCCCTGGTTCAATCAAATCCGTGCTTCCCTGTAAACTGCCGGATGGATCCACGGTTATCGCACCGGTCTTCTCCTCGACCGCAATGACAACCTGGCCGGATGTGATGCTTCCGTCGGCCGCGGCAATGGCAACCGCGTTGTTCAAAGTGGAAAATGTAGTCCTGTCCGCTGACACCTTTGCCTTTTTCTGATATCCCGTCAGTTTCGGCACGGCAACTGCCGTCAGAATTCCCAGAATCGCAATGACAACAATGAGTTCAATCAGGGTGAAGCCTTTTCTGTTTCGGATCTTCCTTCTCTGTTTTTCCATTTGAAATCCTCCTTTGTGAAAAAAATATAAGAAGTCATCCCCAGTATTGCCGATCCAGGCTGCGATATTGAATTGCCTCTGCCAGATGGGCATCCTGTATGTTTTCTTCCCCTTCCAGATCCGCTATGGTCCGGGCCACGCGCAGAATGCGGTCATAGGCCCTTGCACTCAGGGACAAAACACGGAAGGCATCCTTGATCATAAGTTTTTGACTGTCAGTCAGTTTACAATAGGTATCGATTTGCCTGGAGCTTAACTGGGCATTGCTGAAAATACCCTTTTTGTGATATCTCTGAAGCTGGATTGCCCGGGCCTTGTCAACACACTCCTTCATTTCCCGGGAGCTCTCCCCTTCCCGCCTGCCGGTCAGTTTTTCGAAACTGATGGGATCCACTTCAATGTGCATGTCGAACCGGTCCAGAAGAGGGCCGGAAATCTTATCCAGGTACCGTGAGATTTGATGGGGGGTACAATTGCATTCATGCGACGGGTCGTTTGAACGAAAATAGCCACAGGGACAGGGATTCATGCTCCCGACCAGCATAAATTTTGAAGGGAAGGAAACCGTCCCCTGTGCCCGGGATACGGTGATATATCCATCTTCCAAAGGCTGCCGGAGAACTTCCAGGGCCTCCCGTTTATATTCCGGCAGCTCATCCAGGAAAAGGACCCCGTGATGTGCCAGACTGATTTCCCCTGGCTTGGGTACTCTTCCCCCTCCCACAAGGGCAATTCGGGAAACGGTATGATGAGGGGCCCGAAAAGGTCTGGTCCGGATCAATCCCTTCGAAGGATCCAACAAGGCAGCTGCACTGTAGATCCTGGTGATCTCAAGGGCTTCGGGATAAGTCAGGTCCGGCAGAATGGAAGGCAGTCTCTTGGCCAGCATGGTTTTTCCGGTTCCGGGACTTCCGATCATCAAGATATTGTGACCGCCGGCTGCAGCGATCTTTAAGGCTCTCTTGGCCCCTTCCTGACCTTTTACATCGGAATAATCCTCCAGGGCAGGGGCAGAAGAACCCGGCAGAGCTTCCCCAGTGGGTTGCCAGGGACGAAGGGTCCCTCCCTGATTCAACGCAGACACCAGATTCCTGAGATGATCAAAGGGATACACACTCATCCCCTTGACATGGATCGCTTCCGGAGCGTTTGCCGCAGGAAGAACCGTTTTATGCTCCGTATCGGATACCGACAGAAGCATGGGCAAGACGCCGTTTACCGGCCGAATGGATCCATCCAGGGACAATTCGCCCAAATAAACCGGACGAAAATCCGGACCCTCCGGAATCTGACCGGTTGCCTTCAGGATGCCGACTGCAATGGCCAGATCATAAGCAGAGCCTTCCTTTTTTGTATCACTGGGAGCCATATTGACCGTAATGCGTTTTACCGGAAAATCAAAACCACTGTTCTTGATGGCGGAACGAACCCGTTCCCTGGACTCCTTTACTGCGGTGTCCGCCAGACCAACGATCTCAAATCCAGGCAGTCCATTGGTAATATCCACTTCAATATCCACAATGTATCCGTTGATGCCAAACAGTCCGGTGCTTTTTACCTTGGCCAGCATGACAAAGAAGCCCCCTTCTCTTTGCAGTCCTTTCCTTAAAGAATCCTTCCCTGCAGAATCTTCTTCATAAAACTCCGGCGATGGATCGGTGACATACCATATTGCCGGATTGCCTCCACATGTTGTTTTGTGCCGTAACCCTTATGCTGCTCAAAACCATACTGCGGATAGATTTCTGCCAGCTTGCCCATCATCCGGTCCCGTATAACCTTTGCAATAACAGAAGCAGCCGCAATGGACTGGGACTTTCCATCCCCGCCGACAATGGACAGCTGAGGGACAGACAGGGATTCCAGGTGCATGGCATCGATCAGAAGATACTGCGGCGCTTTTCTGCAGGCATTCACAGCCTGGAACATGGCCTCCATGGTTGCCTGGTAGATATTGATTTCATCGATTCGCTCCGGACCAACCATGCCAACTCCGATTGCCTCCGCCTTTTCAGAAATGATATCATAAAATTTCTTCCGCTTGCCGGCAGTAAGCTTTTTGGAGTCATCCACTCCGTCAATGACCAGCTCCGGAGGCAAAATGACGCAGGCTGCAACAACCGGGCCTGCCAGAGGCCCTCGTCCCACCTCATCCATTCCTCCGACAAGAGCATATCCTTCAGCCCATAACCGTCTCTCTTCGACCAGCATCGTTTCCGACTTTTCCCTTTGCTTTCGAAGCGCTTCCTGCTGTCGATAATAGTATGCCAGAAGCTTTTGCACACCAATACGGCTGTCTTCCTCCATTGCTGCCAGCAGCTGTTCCGGATTCGCTTCCTCCCGGAGCATACTGCGGACTTCCGGAATGGATATATTATGTATGTTCACTTTTTCAAAAGCCCCCTCACCCGGAATCTGCCGCGCCCTCCTCCGGAATCTCCAATGTGGTCCTGCCCAATACCCCGGATTGATATTCCTTCAACACCTGCCTGGAACTTCTCTCCCTGTCCGGTATTCCACCGGCATTCAGCCAGCCGCGGTTTTGCGCAATATCCTGCAGGATTTCATAGCCCTGCTTTTTTAAATCCTTCAGATGATACCGATCTGTCAGAAGTTCCGGATACTGCTCCGCCATCTCTTCCAGAAAGCGGCAGGCAATTTCCTCCTGGTCCATGATCTCTTCCCGGATGGAACCGGTATATGCCAAATGCAGGCCTGTTCTTTCCTGCTCCAATTTGGGCCACAGAAGTCCGGGAGTATCCAGCAATTCAAAATACGGGGTAACCTTTACCCACTGTTTTGCCCTGGTGACACCAGGACGGTTGCCGGTTTTTGCTTTCACCGCCCCGGAAAACCGGTTGATCAGAGTGGACTTCCCAACGTTTGGAATCCCCACCACCATTGCGCGGATGGTCTTGCGGATTCCTTTTCGCCGTCGGATTTCCCGGCTTTTCTGATCTGCCAGTTCCAAAACCATCTTTTTCAGACGTTTTCCGTCCCGCCCATCCAGGGAGTTGATGGCAAGAGCAACATTTTCCTGTTCCTCAAAATAGTTTATCCAGATTCCTGTTTTTCGCGGATCCGCATAGTCGCTCTTATTCAGCACCATTACCAGGATTTTATCGCGGAACATGCTTTGAAAATCCGGATGGATGCTGCTGGCCGGGATCCTGGCATCCAGCAGCTCAATTACCATATCCACCAGTTTCAGGTTCTCCTGGATCAGCTTTTTGGCCTGGACCATATGTCCGGGATACCAGTTGATTGTCAAGAATAAAACCTCTTTCTGTTTTTTGACGGATGAAGTTCAATGGATCTGTGTCACATTATCCAGCGGCCACAGACGGAATACCGCTTTTCCAAGCAGATTGTCCATAGGCACAAAACCCACATGAAGATCCCTGCTGTCCTTACTGCCGTTCCGGTTATCCCCCAAAGCAAAAAAAGTACCTTTTGGAACCGTCACTTCTTCGTAATCATCATAAGGTGGTTCCAGAATATATGGCTCCATCAAGGCCTTATCGTTTACATAAACGACCCCATTCCTGATTCGAACCCGATCCCCCGGCAGCCCGATGATCCGCTTCACATAATTGGTATGCGGGTCTTCAGGAGTTTTAAAAATCACGACATCGCCGTGGTGCGGCTCTCCTATGATATATCCAATTTTATTGACAAAAATCCGGTCTGCATCATGGAGTGTCGGAAGCATGGAAGAACCATCCACCAATATGATTTCAAACAAAAAAGTACGGATCAGAAGTGCAAGCACGACAGCTGTCACGATTGCCTGAATCCATTCCTTCATTTCCTTCAGCGGATCGTTTGTTTCCTTTTTGGAAGAAACCTTTTTTCCATCATTGTTTCCTTCCGCATCTGTTTCTGTTACGGACCGCCTGACATTTTCCCCTTCCGGATCAGCACCGGAAGAATTCCTCTCTTTTTCCTCCATTGGGGGAACACCTGCCTTATGGACATATAAAACAATATGGGACCGTTCCCGGTCCCACATCATTATTTATTGCCTTGAATTTCTCTGACTTTTGCTGCTTTTCCGACCCGGTTCCGCAGATAGAAAAGCTTTGCCCTGCGTACCCTGCCGCGATGCAGAACTTCAATCTGTGCAACTCTGGGAGAATGAAGAGGAAATGTCCTTTCAACCCCCACTCCATAGGAAACCCTTCGAACCGTAAAGGTTTCGCTGACGCCGCCGCCATTGCGCTGGATTACCGTGCCTTCAAATGCCTGCAGCCTTTCGCGGGTGCCTTCCACGACCTTTACATATACTTTGACAGTATCTCCAATGGAGAATTCCGGTATATCCTTTTTCAATTGTTCCTGCTCCAAGGTGTCTATTATATTCATGTTTCTTCCCTCCTTCTTACGCGACGTTTCCGACTTTTCCGGGAAAGCGGCCTTTCTGTCCACCATAATCCGGATTATATCATAATCTGTATTTTCTGTGCAAGAAATGTCAAAAATTATTCTTCTGCTCATCAAGCCAATTTTGATCTTCCTGCGACAACTTCGCTTTCTTTATCAAGTCGGGGCGTTTCAAAAACGTATTTCTCAGACTCTGCTGCCTGCGCCATTTACCGATTTCCCTATGGTTCCCGGACAGCAGAACTTCCGGTACCATATTCCCATCATATTCCGCAGGTCTGGTGTATTGAGGATATTCCAGCAAGCCGGTTGAGTGGGACTCCTCCAGTATGGACTCGGAACTGCCCAATACACCGGGAATCAATCGGGCAACGCAGTCTGCCAGGACCATGGCAGGAAGCTCTCCGCCGGTCAATACATAATCGCCGATGGAAATCTCCTGATCCACATATTTATCAATAATGCGCTGGTCAATCCCCTCATAATGCCCGCACAACAAAATCAATGCAGACTCCTTCGAAGCCTCACCTGCCAAGCGTTGATTCCATACCTTCCCCTGAGGGGACAAATAGATCACTGCCGGCTTCTCCCCGGGATATCGGGACAGAACATGATCCAACGCATCCGATAATGGCTGAGGCATCAGCACCATGCCGGCACCACCGCCATAGGGATAATCATCAGCCTGACTGTGCTTATTTGCGGCAAAATCACGGATATTGAAGATCTCCAGATCAAGAATCTTCTTATCGACAGCCCTGCCCACAATACTGGTTGTCCGAAAGGCATCAAACATTTCCGGAAATAAAGTAAGAATATCAATTTTCATCCGGTAACAGCCCCTTCATATCGGAAAGATCCACAATCATCCTTCCCGCTGAAGGGTCCACCCGGGTCACAACGCTTTTCAGGGCAGGGATCAACACTTCTCCCTCCGACCCTTTTACAGCATATACATCATTGCTGCCGGTCCTCAGGATGTTTTCAATGGTGCCGAGAAATTTTCCTGCGTCTGTCCAAACCCTGCATCCGATCAAGTCACCGATAAAGAAAGTATCTTTTGGCAAAACACGGGCCATTTTTCGGGGAATCCACAGATACTGACCCCGCAGAGGCTCCACCGATTCCACCGTGCAGTAACCCTCCAGATGCAGATAAACAAAATCCCTGTCATAGCGCCGGGCCGTGATTGCCAGCTCTTTGTAGTCCTCTTCCTTGTTCAGATAGATGCATGTCAATGCATCAAAACGTCTTTCCTCATCCGACAGTGGTTTTACCTTGATTTCGCCCTTCAGGCCATGAGGCTTTAAAACAACGCCAACGGATAAATAATCCAGCATTCCTTTCTCACGCCTTTTATACGATTTCAACAGCAACCTTTTTGTTTTCCCTGACAGCAGCTGCCTTGACCACCGTCCGAATGGCTTTTGCAATTCTGCCCTGCTTTCCGATTACCTTACCCATGTCATCGG
>DAINCI010000077.1:0-9394 GCA_036732425.1 Bacillota bacterium | reverse complement strand
TCATTTTCCGCCAATCCACAGGGGATTGAAAGCGATGCAGGGGCTTACTGTAATCCGGAATTGGGATCATTGAAATTCGTCAGGCGCTTTGCAATTTTTTTGCCTGTTGGTGTAGCGGCAATACCGCCTTTCGCTGTCTCCCTCAGGGATTCCGGCATGGATCGGCCCACTTCGCCCATAGCCGTGATCACCTCATCTGCCGGAATGACACTCTTTATGCCGGCCAAAGCCATGTCAATCGCCAGAAGAGCCTGGACGGCACCAAATGCATTTCTTTTAATGCAGGGACATTCCACCAGCCCGGCAACCGGATCGCAGACCAGCCCCATAACCGCTTCCAGGGCAAAAGCCGCGGCATCGGCTGCCTGCCCGGGCGTCCCGCCGCACAGCTCCACACCAGCCCCGGCAGCCATGGCTGCCGCACTGCCGCATTCCGCCTGACATCCTCCCTCCGCACCGGACAAGCTGGCGTTTTCCGCGATTACTTCCCCGATAAAGGAGGCCGTAAAGAGGCAGTTCACCACCTCTTCCTTCCTTTTATGATGCTGTTCTGCCAGGGAGATCAGGGCTGCCGGCAGAATCCCGCAGGAACCGGCAGTGGGTGCGGCTACAATTCTTCCCATGGAAGCATTGACGTTGGCAATTCCCATGGCCCGGGCTGCTGCCTTGGGATAAAATCCCCCCGAGTGCTGCTCTTCATACTTCATCAGGCGGTGTCCTTCCCCGCCTGTCAGACCGCTGACGGATCTCGTTTCCTCTGCAATGCCTTCTTCATATACACGAAGCATCACATCATACCGCTCCTCCATGGCAGAAATAATCTCTTCCTCTGTCTTCCCCATGGAAAGGGCTTCCTTCTCTTTTACCAGAGCGGATATCGTACAGCTTTTCCGCTCCGCTGACTGCACAATTTCATCAAGACGATTCATGTCTGTTCCCCGCTTTCACTTTCCGCGTAAAATAACGGCTTTCTCAATATATGGACGACTGGAGAGCAATCCCTCTATTTCAAAAGGAATGGGATTGTCCGTTTCAACCATCATCAATACCCTGGAACCTTTTTGGGTTCGATACAGCCGCATAAAGGCGATATTCACCTTCATCCCTGCCAGATAGCCGGTCACTTCCGATACCACACCGGGAACATCCCTGTGAACGGTCATCAGGCAGGGATAATCCCCGGCATATTCCGTTTCATATTCGCCAATCCGGGTGATTACTATTCGTCCGCCACCAACGGATTTGCCGGTAATCCTCATCTTATCTTTTCCCTTTTGCAAAAAAAGCTCCGCCGTATTGACAGGAAGAGAAGGATTATCGCCTAAAAACCGGACCACTGGTTTCATTCCAGATTGCTTTGCCTCTTCATAGGCATTTGCAATTCTGCCGTCATCCGGAGCATAGCCCAGAATTCCCGCAATCAATGCCTTATCCGTACCGTGACCTTTCCCGGTCCCGGAAAAGGAATTATAAAGACGGATCTCCGCTTTGTCCGGCTGCTTTCCAAATATATTGCGGGCGACATTCCCGATCCGCACAGCACCGGCAGTATGAGAACTGGAAGGCCCGATCATAACCGGGCCGATGATATCAAATGCATTCATCCCCGCATTTCCTCCTGTCCACTAATCTTCTTTCAGAATTCAGTTTCCTCATTTGTATCCTGGCTTATGAGCAAACTCTCCATCTGCTTATCTGCCAAATCAAGCATATCCGAGATTCTCCATCCTGTCAATGGAAAATTGCATGGACAGATGAAGGTCCTTCTCTGCTGCCCGGCATGCACACAATAAACAACATAAGTATACAATCAATCAGCAATATGCTAATATGAAATGGTACAGAAAGCAAGGAGCCGGAAGAAAGAATGCAGTCCGGCTTTGATTTTTAAGATTTATAAAGCCAGAGAAAAAGCAGACTGCAATGGGATGAGCAAAAACAGCGGCCAGGCTTCCCGGGACATCCCAAAAAACGAATATGCAGACATCGAAATACTGGTACGGAATCATATCAGCAGTTATATGGATCTGGTAACGGAAAACAACATGGATGCGGTAGCCGATGAGTTTTCCACGGAAAGCGCAAACTTTTATCTGCTGAAGAATGTCATCAAATATGCAGCGGTCATTGTCTCAACAGTTCCCATCCTTTGCCTTTATCCGTTCCTGCAGAAATATTTTATCAAAGGGGTATTGGTAGGCTCGCTGAAAGAATAGCCGGGCTCATTTCTTCCCGGCTTTTTCGGGAGGCACCAGGACAATGCGGTCTTCCTCCAGCTGCACTTTGATTTTGTTCTTATCCCTGAGGCCCAAGGCTTCCAGATATTCCTTCGGTATCTGGAGCCTGCCGCTTCGGTCCACTACCGCCAGCTCCTCATGGGATTCCTCATCGATGGTTTCAAAGCCGCCAATGGGCTGATTATTCATCTCTGCGATTTCCTCCGCATAGGATTTCCTGCGAATAAATTCGCTGCTGGTCCTTCCGTCCCGGATGGCCACCACCCGATCCACTTTCCTGGACAGGCGCCGGTCATGGGTAACAATGACAACCGTCACGCCATACGCCCGGTTAAACTCCCGAAAGACATCCAAAATCTGATCTGCAGTCCGGGTATCAATGGAGCCGGTCGGTTCATCCGCCAGGAGCAGCCTGGGGTTGTTTGCCAGAGCGATGGCAATGGCGACACGCTGCTGTTCCCCGCCGGACAGCTGACTCAGCCTGCTGTTCCGCTTCTGAGAGAGACCGACCATATCCAGCAGTTCCAGTGACCGTTCCCGTTTTGCCCTGCCATTCAGAAGCATGGGCAGCTCCACATTCTCCAATGCCGTCAGATAAGAAACAAGATTCCTGGCGCTGTTCTGCCAGACAAACCCAACGGTTTCCCTTTTGTATCGGATCAATTCCCTTTCATCAAACTTCAGAAGATCCCTTCCGTCCACGATCAGGGTCCCTGCCGAAGGACGGTCCAGTCCGCCCAGCATGTTCAGCAGAGTGGATTTGCCGCTGCCGCTGTTGCCGATAATGGCCATCAGTTCCCCGTCCTCCACCGTCAGGTCCAGCCCCTGCAATGCAACGACCTCCAGATCCGCAGCCTTATAGATTTTTACCAGGTTCTCGCAAAGAATCATAGGACCCCTCCTTGAATCCATGGAATTCATGTGCTTTTCCGCTTCCTTATGCCCTGTCCGTTATCCTGCCGTCCTCCAGGGTATAGACACGGTCCGCTATCCCCACCATGCTGGGATCATGGGTTGTCATGACAACGGTCAGGCCTTCCTGCTGCACCAAATCCCTGAAAACCTTTATCACCTGCAGCCCCATGCCGGTATCCAGCTCCGCAGTGGGCTCGTCTGCAAAGACAACCTTTGGCCGGTGAGCAATGGCCCTGGCAATGGCAACACGCTGCTGCTCCCCGCCGGACAGCTCCTGAGGCCGGTGATGCATTCGCTTCTGAAGGCCCACCATGGACAGGCATTCCTCCGCCCGGCTTTTCCTTTCCCCTGGGTCAAACTCCGCAACCCGCAGGCCAAATTCTATATTTTCATAAGCGGACATCAGGGAAATCAGCGCAATGGACTGAAACACAAATCCCATATCATTTTTTCGCAGTTCATCCCGCTTCCCCTCGGAAAGCCCTGTGATCTCCTGTCCGTCAAACCAGATCCGGCCTGCCGTCGGCTGATCCAAAGCCCCGATCAGATTGATAAGGGTGGTTTTCCCGGAACCGGAACGGCCGCGCAGGATGGTAAGCGTGCCGGACTCCACCTCCATATTGACCTCCCTCAGCGCATGAACCACTTCCCGCCCGGATGGAAACTCCCGGGACAAATTTTCCGTTTGAATGATCTGCATGGAATCCCCCCTGAGTTGTAAAGATTGTCAGTCTTCCCCAAGCTTGATGACCTGTGCGATTCGGATCCTGGAAACAAGGACGCCCAGCACCAGCAGGCAAACCGCCAGCATCAGGAAAACCACCCCAAAGATCCGTACAAAATCCATCGGATTGGCGACCACATGAAACGGCGGCACCTGTTCCGCTGTGTTGTTGGCAATCTGCAGAAGAGGTACAAACCATTTGCTGGAAACCAATCCGATGACAATTCCCATGCCAATGGACAAGCCGGAAATCAGGAACTGCTCACAGACCAGCATACCAGTCACTTTGCGTCCGGACAATCCAATGGCGCGGAAAATACCGAAGTTCAGCGCCCGCCTTTGAATGGACAGAATCCAGTAAATGAGAAATCCCACCATGCAGATCACCATGGTTACGATGAAGCCCAGGGTCAACACCCCATTGATACCACGAACCATCGGATCCTTCTTCATCTGTATAATGGCCTGATCCGTATCCCTCAGGGAAACGATCTCAATTTCCTTCTGTTTGATATCGTTGTATACCTCTTCACTTTTGGCATCCGGTGCTTTGTCCAGCCATATCTGATACGGCTCCAATGCCATCCTGGATCGGATATAGGAATAATTGGCCACCGCAAACTCCGGCTTTTCCTTCTGCTGATCCCTTTGATTGGGATTAAACGTTGGCCAGTAATCCACAAATGCATAAACGACGCATTCCATCATCCCCTGATCCCCCCAGGAAAGAAATACGGAATCGCCTTCCTTTACCTCATACTTTTCCCGGAAGGAAGAGGAAAGCAGAACCGCACGGGGATCCTTTGCCATTAAGTTCAGATATTCATTGATGTGATGCGGGAGCAGACCGCTTCGGAACCACGCGACCCTTCCAAACTCGTCCGGAAGGATCCCCATAAGCCGGACGCGGCTGGCTTCCTTGTCCATCCCGGAAACATGGACGTCATCCTTTACAAATACCCGGGTTGCCTCCCGGACACCTTTCAGATTTTCAAATGGCCCGAAGGGCGGTTCCTGATATTCAATGGGCTCTTCCTTCGCAGGATCAGCGGAAGGCTCCTCCCCCATGGAAGGTCCCGGATCCTCTGCAGGTGCATTGTTGGGCCAATAGGCCTCCGCCACAATATCCGCCCCGTTTTCATACCGGATGCGTTCCTCATAATTTGTATTGATGGTTCGGGCGGCATTGGCATTGAAGATCCCGATGGACAATGTCATGATGAGAAACAGCATCAGGAACTGGTTCTGCCCGCCGGACCGGCCTACCTGAATAAAGGAGGCATAGAACACGGGAGACCATTTCTTCTTTCCCAGCCAAAATACAAGCCGGATCAGAAGCGGATAAATTCTGAGGAAAATCAGTCCCGCTCCGAGGATGAACAGAGTGGAAATCACGAACAGCAGGGGATCCACCGAAACGGCGGATGATTCCACATCCGTCATATGAAGAATATCCTGCCGCGTGTGGTAAGCATACAGTCCATATATCGAAACGCCCAGCAACACCATATCCAGATAGAACTTCTTCCAGAACGGCTGTCTGCTTCCCCGGCTTTTTTTCTGATGATACCGGATAATATTGGTCCTGGAAGCAAAGGAAGCCGGGATCAGCATCGTCAGCATGAACAGAAGAACCGCCCACAGGGAATACAGACAGGCCTTCGGAGACAATCGGATGGGCAGTGCCGTCCTCTGGACAAACTCCAGAAATCCGTTGGAGGCACCCAGAATATTGCAGAGAAACATTCCCAGCGGCGGGCCCAGCAAAAGAGCTGTCAGCCCCAGGATCAGGCTCTCCAGAAAATAGCTGCCAAAAACCTGCCGTCCGCTTCCACCCCTGCTTTTCAGAATTGCGATCTCTCTTCTCTCGTTCTCAATGATCAACTGGGAAACCATGAACAGGTAAAAGGCCAGCATCAGCAAAATCGGTACCTGAAGCATCCACAGGGTCCGCTTCAGCTGGGCTTCCCGGGTGCTGTATTCCTCCAGGATGGAAATGACCGGGAACTTCCATTCCAGGCTCCGGTATTCGTCAAAATAAGCCTTATGGATTTTGCCTGCATCCAGTACCCCTTTTATGGCATCCAGTGTCATGGCATGATAATCGAAGGCAAAATACCATTGGGCATCGGAAAGAAGAGGGGAATCCTCCCGGACAAAATCCTGCATCATCCGGTCAAAATCCATCAGAAAGCTGGACTTGTAAGCTGACAGGTTTTGAAACCAATAGGGATCCTGCGGGTCCTTCATGTCAAATACCCCGACCACCTTGAATTTCAGAGGTCCGGAAACCCTCTTTACCAGATCGGTGGCCACATAGGTTTCCTCCAGACGCAGATCCAGATCCTTCATTGCCTGCTCCGTAACGACGACCTCATAGCAATCTCCCTGCTTTTCTCCGGAAAACAGCCGTCCATGCAGTATTTCTGCATGCTTCCCCAGCCCCTGTACTGCGTCTATTTTTACATTCCGTTTTTCCGGTTCTTCCTCCCTCCGGACCTCCGGCAATGCGGAAAAATAGTCCATGGTGACGGTCTTTGCCCTGCTGATAACCGGAAGATGGATTTCCGGTATCCGTTCTTCCGTAATCGTCCGGTCGAGCACACGGTATGCCTTTGCCCGATCTTCCTGGGCATAATTGGAATAAAAGCTTCCGCTGACCTGATACCTGCCCGGGTAATACCCGGTGTCCAGCTGATACTTCTCCAGCTCCCCGATGAGCATCCTCTGCAGTACCCCGTCCGTATACATGGGAATGCTGCTGACCATTGCCACGGCGAGGATTGAACCGATCAGAAGGCAGGCCATCATCCAGGGGTTGTTCCACATCTTGCGCAAAACCATACGAATCATGAGTATCCCCCCTCAACGAAGAATGATTTCCTCTCCTTCTTCCACTCCCTTGCGTATCTCCATCTCTGTGGCGGTCTCAATGCCGATCTCCACATCCCGCTCATTGTTCAGGCCATCTTCCAGGACGTTTACATATTTTCGGCCCATGTAATTGCGTACCGCCTGTTTGGGCAGAACAATGGCATCCTTGCTTTCATCCAGTATCAAGGCAATTTTGGCGTTGTCCCCCATTCCCACATCCTTCGGCAGATCCTTTACGGAAATGCCGATCTGCTCCTTCAGGCTTTCCTCCGCGTCCGGCGGGACATTGGCCGGTGTCGAAATCACCTGCCCCTGATACACCTTATCGTCTATGGTAACATCCACCTTTGCCCCCATGGGAAAACTGGACAGATCTGTACCTGAATACGCCAGGTACAGATCCTTCGGATTTGCTATCCGTATCAGATTCTGAAAAGCATCCACGTTGTCTCCGGGACCAATATTCGTATCCACATAGGTAACAGTTCCCTCCGTATCGGATATGAGCCGGGACTGCTCCTTCTGCTTTTTAAGCTCCCTGAGCTGCAGTTCGGCGATTTTGCTGTCGATGGAGGCTTTCTCCAGTTCATATTGATCCGCACCGCTTTCCTTCATTTGCTGATGCGTGATCTCTGCCTTGCGCAGGAGGAGCTCCTGCTGTTTGATCTGACTTTCGACCTCATCGGTATAAAGCTCCGCCAGAAGGTCACCTTTTTTCACCTTGTCCCCCTGCGTGACATGAATCGCCTTCAGTCTCCCTCCGCGGGCCGAAAAGTACAGATATTTGCTCTCCGTGGACACAAAGCTGGCGGAACCCTGAATGGTTTTTACAATATCCTCCCGCTTTGCCTTTACGGTACTGTAGGAAACTTCCACCGGCTTCATAAGCGGAGGAGCCAGCACCTCCTCTTCCTTTGGAAACAAGGCACACCCGGCCAAAACAGAGAGCGGCAAAATCAAGGAAATCACCGTAATGAAACGAATACAACGCTTCCCAGTCAACATCAGATCTGCCTCCTATTCACGTACGCATTGGTTCTTCACCCGAAAAAGCCCTTTCCGGTCATGCACTCTGCACACCCACCCCCGAGCATTTCTGCGTGCCAGGTACCCTGCGGGCGATGCGCTCTCACAGACTGAAGTATTCATGAAGGCCGGGCATATCCTTACCGAAAATACTCCACGCCGGACCGGAAAATCATCTGGTCCTTGTTTCCCGGCACATTCTTTGCAATGTTTTTCCCGATTCGTTCCGAATGTCCCATTTTGCCAAGGATCCTGCCGTCCGGACTGGTAATCCCTTCAATGGCATCCACGGAACCATTTGGATTGGAAATGGGCTCCTGCGCGGGATTTCCGCCGGCATCCACATACTGGGCGGCAATCTGCCCGTTTGCCGCCATCTTCTCCAGAAGGGACGGCTCCGCGATGAACCTCCCCTCTCCATGGGAGATGGGAACGGTATGTATTTCACCCACTTCGGAATGCATCAGCCAGGGGGACAGCACCGACGCCACCCGGGTCCGGACCATCCGGGAAACATGTTTCCCCAGAGTGTTGAACGTAAGGGTCGGAGAATGGGCGTCGATTTCCCTGATCTCCCCAAACGGAATCAGCCCCAGCTTGATCAGCGCCTGAAACCCGTTGCATATCCCAAGGATCAGGCCGTCCCGATGCTGCAGGAGATCCATCACCGCATCCCGGACCTCCGGATTTCGAAAAGCTGCGGCAATGAATTTGCCGGAACCATCCGGCTCATCTCCGCCGCTGAATCCCCCTGGGATCATAATGATCTGCGAGCGGGAAATCCTCTTTGCCATTTCCTTCAGAGACTCCTCAATCCCATGGGAGGTCAGGTTCCGGATGACCATGGCATCCGGCCTCCCGCCGGCTTTTTCAAAGGCCCGGGCGGAATCGTATTCACAGTTGGTTCCGGGAAATACCGGAAGAAACACCCGTGGGGAAGCAATGGATGCCGCAGGCCGCACCGGACTGCGCTTCTCAAAGCGATAGAGACGCGGCTCTGGCTTCTGGTCCCCTTTTCTCTCTTCCGCCTCTCCTCTTCTCTCTGCCGCATGGGTTGGGAATACGGACTCCAACGGACTTTCCCAGGCAGCAAGGACCTCCTTCAGGGATAGTTTCTCCCCGCCGACGGAAATAATCGGATCGGGCTGGGTTGATCCCACCCGGACCGTACGGACTCCCTTCAAAAGAACAGCAGGATCCTCGCCTTCTGGCAGCTCCAGCAGAATGGAACCGTACAAGGGGCGGAACAGATCCAGCTCCTCCCCGACCCCGCCGGACTCCTGCTTCGAACCAATACCGGAATACGTTCCGACGGAAGGATACCGGGAAAACAACTCTTCCTTTTCCGTTACCGACCGGAAGGCAAAGCCAATCCCGTTTCCAAAGCACATCTTGCTGATTGCCTCTGCAATACCGCCGCTTCGGACCGAGTGGGCAGAAAGAACCTTCTTCTCCTGTATCAGCTTATGTATGCGGGTATAGTTTCTTTCCAGCTGACTGAAATCCGGCAGATTCCCGTCCTCCGGATCCAGACGGACCAATATCACTGAACTGTCTGCCCGCTTGAACTCCGGGGACAGAACGTCCTCCGCACGGCACGGACACAGGGCAAAAGCCG
>DAINCI010000076.1:0-9396 GCA_036732425.1 Bacillota bacterium | reverse complement strand
TTCCGATTTAACAAAACCATGTAACTTTGTTACAAATACATTATACTAGGAGGAGGTTACGAATCATGAAGAAGATGACCAATAGGATCCTGATCCCCATACTGCTTTTGATGTTCCTCATTCCAATTCCTGCATCTGCCGACGATTGGTTTGCATCGGAACCGGGTTATTATACCCTGCTGGATGAAAACGAAAAGGAACTGACCGTAATGGGCTGGGAAGTATCCCTGAAGGATGAATATGTCAGCAGCGACAACAAGCATTATATCGTAACCAGGGTAGACAGCGAAAAGAAAACAGCCTATACCAGGCTTTTGGGAGAAGTTCCCCTTCCGGCTGTGCAAACGCAGCCGGAATCCAGGGAAGCGGCGCAGCAGGATAAGGGAAATATCCTGCTGTATTGTACCCATAACGATGAATCCTACGTTCCGACGGACGGGAAGGAAAGCATCAAGGGGAACGGCGGCATTTTCGATGTGGCGGAAGCTTTACAGGCGAACCTGAAGAAGAAAGGCATCGATGCCGTACTGAGCCGGGACAGGCACGACCCGCATGACGCGGGATCCTACCGGCGCTCCAGACGGACCGCAGTCAATCTGATGAAAAAGAATGTTCCTGTGCGTGCCGTATTTGATATTCACAGGGATGCCGTACCAAAAAGCCATTATGCAGCAAAAGTGGACGGGCAGGACATGACCGCCATCCGGATCGTAGTGGGTCGGCGCAATCAGAACCGGAAAGCCAACGAGGAACTGGCCTACAAACTCAAAGCGGTTTCCGATAAAAATTATCCCGGCCTGCTGAAGGATATCTATTTCGGGAGAGGTTCCTATAACCAGGAGCTGACCCCCCGCTCCCTGCTTTTTGAAGTGGGCACCTATGAGAGCTCCAAGGAAATGGCGGAACGATCCACAGCCTATCTGGCCGATATTGTTTCCAAATCGATGTATGGAGGGACTGCCCAGAAGCATTCCCCAAAGACAGGAAAGCCGGAAGGAAAGAAAACCAGGGTCACTCCGGTCAACCATGAAAATGGGAAGTCCGGCGGTCATGGCTTTCTTTGGATGATTGGCATTGTAGCGGTTGGCATTGTTGCTTTTCTTTTTATCAGTACAGGCAGCCGGGAGAGATTTTCCAAAATCAGAAAGTCAGACAGGCAGAATTACAGCAGCTTTCTGGGACGAAAAAAGAAGAAATAGCCAGTGGCTGTTCCTGCTGTGGGAGGAACCATGCGAATTATCTATTATAGCTATTGGGGAACTTATGCAGCTTATCTAATGGCATCTCTTCATGCAGGGGTTTATCCGAAAAAGGAACTGCCTTCCCCGGATACCATCGGCCGACAGTACGAACTGTGCCGCCGGTATGCAAATCAGGCCGGCAATCTGATCTATGTTGGTCTGGATGATCAGCTCCGGGAAGTTTACAGTCTTGGATGCAGACAGCACAGTGGCATGCTGATTCGTGCCATTCAAAACATGAATGTGATTTTTGGCATTCGGGAGCCGGTTCGCTTTCTCCCGGCAAAGCCCCAGGAAGGAATCCTCCCCGGAATTTTGCAGAATTTTCTTTTCCCCGGGGAGGAAAGGCTGGCTGCACACTGGTTTTATGTCTGGTTTCGGAAACACTACAAGGTCTGTGCCGCAGCAGTTGAAAAAGCAAAGCAATTCCTGGAAGGTGAAAAAACCGAGTGAAACTATTTTATTGTTGTTACGGAGGTGCTCACACCTCCGTTACTTGTGCCTCCATTCATCTGCATTATCTCCCGGAAAACCGGATTCCGGAATTCGCTGAATTCCGCAGTGTTCCGTTTTATGACAAAATGGACAACTGCAAGCTGGGAACTCCGGTTTATGTGGGAACCGATGAGATGGGCTGGGACATTTATATCATAGGTATGAAGCATGAAAAGCAGCTGGTGATTCCTGCCGTGAAAAGTTATCTGAACGCATGTGGTGTGGATCAGACCGATTTTTTATTGGCGAATGCCCTGGTGGAGCTTCATCCTGTCACTTCTGTCGGTGGAGTTCTCACACGAAGGCTCGGAATCGTATCCATCGGAAGGCCAATGACCGTTTGGGGAATCCGGCGAAGTTATCGGAGACTGGTCAGACTGGTGCGGAGGGTAAAGAAAAATCTGAAAGCCAGACAGGAGATTTCGGATTTTTCTTGACGAAATGCGGAATATGACAGATAATATTGGTACATTGTTGATTTGTATCCGCAACGGGAAAACATGGAATTTGCCCATATGGATGGGAATCGAATGAATTTTTTAAAGAAACTGTTTGAACAGAACTGGGAGGTGTGTGTGTGGCAAAACCAATGGTAGCGATTGTCGGCAGACCCAACGTGGGAAAATCTGCTTTGTTCAACCAGTTGACCGGAAAACGGATTTCCATAGTGGAGAATACCCCTGGTGTTACGCGGGACAGAATATACGCCGATGCGGAATGGCTGGACCGTAAGTTTACCTTGATTGATACAGGAGGCATGGATCCCGAAAGCCGGGATCCGCTGCTGCAGCAGATGAAAAATCAGGCTGAGATTGCCATGGAAACGGCAGATGTGATTCTGTTTCTTACCGACGGGAAGCAGGGGGTCACGCCGACAGACCGGGATGTGGCGGAAATGCTCCGCAGATCGGACAAGCCTGTTGTTTTGGCTGTAAACAAGATTGACACGCAGGAGAACGAGGCAAATCTCTATGAGTTTTATAATCTGGCAATCGGGGATCCCATATCCATATCCGCCTCCCACAAACGGGGAATCGGGGATTTGCTGGATGAGGTGGTAAAGCATTTCTCCGGGGAAAGACCGGCGGAGGAAAAGGCAGAAGCCATTAAAATCGCGGTGGTTGGAAAGCCCAACGCAGGGAAATCGTCCCTGATCAACCGGATTCTTGGCGAGGAACGGGTCATTGTGGACGATATTCCGGGCACCACCCGGGATGCCATTGATACCTCCTTTGAGAAGGATGGTCAGAAGTATGTGATCATAGATACGGCTGGGATACGCAGAAAGAGCCGGATTCATGATCCCCTGGAGCGTTACAGTGTGGTACGGGCTCTGAGTGCCATCCGAAGATGTGATGTGGCGCTGGTGATGATGGATGCTTCGGAGGAGATCACGGAGCAGGATGCGAAAATTGCGGGATTGGTTCATGAAGAGGGAAAAGGCTGTGTACTCGTCATGAATAAGTGGGATAAAGTTGAGAAGGAAACCCATACCATGGAGGAATACCATAAAAGGCTCCGGAACGGACTGAGTTTTATGACCTATGCGCCGGATGTCTTTCTTTCCGCAAAAACAGGACAGCGGGTGGGACGCATTATGGAGCTGGTGAATCAGGTGTACCGCCGATGTACCTTCCGGGTATCCACCGGAGTATTGAACGATTGTCTTGCCGATGCCATAGCGGTGAACGAACCGCCTGCCGACAAGGGAAGACGCCTGAAAATCCTGTATGGTACGCAGGTTTCCGTGAAGCCGCCTACTTTTGTCCTTTTTGTCAATCATCCGGAGTTTCTGCATTTTTCCTATCAACGTTATCTGGAAAATTATTTTCGAAAGACCTTTGATCTGGAGGGTACACCTCTCCGTATCCTGATACGGGAGAAAACAAAACAGGGGGTTTGAAATGGGATATTATGTGCTGGCAGCAGTCATTGGCTATTTTATAGGAAATTTTTCTCCTTCCTATTTATTGGGCAAGTTTTCAAAAGACATTGATATCCGGAATTATGGAAGCGGGAATGCCGGTACCACCAATGCAATGCGTGTATTGGGAACAAAAACCGGACTGATTGTTTTTTTATGTGATGTGATAAAAGGTGCCGTTGCCACATGGCTGGGCATGCAGCTGACTTCGGGCAGCCCGCTGGGGGGGGCAGTCAGCGGATGCATGGCAGTGATCGGTCATAACTGGCCTTGTCTGCTGCGCTTTCGGGGAGGAAAGGGAATTGCCTGTTCCTTTGGCCTGATTCTTGTTTTATTTCCAAAAATCGGCCTGCTTCTTTTTTTGATTGTCGTTGCCCTGGTTCTGGCGACCCGGTACGTGTCCCTGGGCTCCATCAGTGCGGCAATTTTGTTTCCTGTTCTTCTGGCCATCTTCCGGGAGCCGCCTGAAATGATCCTGGTCGGGGTGTTACTTGCACTTCTTGCCCTGTTCCGGCATAAAGAGAATATAAAACGGCTGCTGAACGGTCAGGAAAACAAATTTTCCTTCTCCAAATCCGGAAAGAATATCTGATATGCGGCAGGGCTTCGGAAACGGAGACCTTCCGCATTTTTTGATGAACAACTTGTCATATTCTTTTCCGGCTCCCAATATATATGAAGTATGAAAACAGAACTGGATGTTAGATATTGGGAACTGACCGGCCCAAATCTAATTCCCAGGTGGGGAGGGGAAAGTTAATGGAGAAGTTTGACCTGTACCGGGATATTGCCGAACGCACCGATGGGGATATATACATAGGCGTGGTGGGACCGGTTCGAACAGGAAAATCCACATTGATCAAAAGAATTATGGATTTACTGGTCCTTCCTAATATGGATAACGACTTTAAAAAGGAAAGATCCCGTGATGAAATGCCTCAGAGTGGTGCAGGCCGCACGATCATGACCACTCAGCCAAAGTTTGTTCCCAATGAAGCCGTGCAGATTTCGCTGCAGGAAAATGCGAATCTGAATATCCGTATGGTGGATTGTGTCGGTTACCTGGTAAAAGGGGCAATGGGTCATATGGAAGGGGAAGCTCCCAGAATGGTGAGGACTCCCTGGTTTGATTATGACATTCCATTTGAAGAAGCGGCGGAGATCGGTACACGAAAGGTGATTGCCGACCATTCCACCATCGGCCTGGTGGTTACGACAGACGGCAGTATCACCGAAATCCCACGTTCCAATTATGTGGAGGCGGAAGAACGTGTGATCCGGGAGCTGAAGGAATTACAGAAACCCTTTGTCATGATTCTCAATACCCGGACACCGGATGCAGAGGATACGATAAAGCTCAAGGGCGCCCTGGAGGAAAAATACGATGTCCCGGTTCTGGCACTGGATGTATTGAATCTGACGGATGAGGACATTCATAATATTCTCAGCAATGCGCTGTTTGAATTCCCTATCACGGAAATCAAACTGGATGTTTCCAAATGGGTATTGAGTCTGGATGACGATCACTGGCTGATTCAATACATTATGGATTCCTCAAGGGAGGTATCAGCAAATGCCCTGCGCATCCGGGATATGGATGGATTCGGCAAATCTTTCGAGGATTCCGAGTATCTGGAAAAGCCGAAGATTGAAAACATTGATCTGGGCAGCGGAAAAGTGCAGGTTCAGATGGATGTCAAGTCCGGACTCTTCTATCAGATCCTGGGAGAAGAGTGTGGCTATCATATTGAAGGCGATTATCAGATGATCGGCCTGATGAAGGAACTGGCCTTTGCAAAAAAGGAATATGACCGGGTGGCAGATGCCTTGAAAGACGTAAGGGAAACCGGGTACGGGATGGTGGCTCCGTCCATGGAGGAGCTGACACTGGAAGAGCCGGAAATCATCCGGCAGGGAGGTCGTTTCGGAGTCCGCCTGAAAGCCAGTGCGCCGTCTCTGCATATGATCCGCGCTGATATTGAAACGGAAATTTCTCCCATTGTAGGTACTGAGAAGCAAAGCGAAGAGATGATCAAATATCTGCTGGACGACTTTGAAAACGATCCGTCCAAACTATGGGAGTCCAACATCTTTGGAAAATCCCTCAATGAACTGGTGAGGGAAGGGCTTTCCAACAAGCTGATGAGAATGCCGGAGGATGCCCAGTTCAAGATTCAGGAGACCCTTCAGAGAATCATCAACGAGGGAAGCGGAGGACTCATTTGTATTATATTATAACGAGAATTCTCCTTCGGAAGACCCCTCCGAAACGCCGGATGTCATGCGAAGAACAGCAGAATAAAAATCGGATACAGGATGTAATTTTGTGGAAAGCCTTAAGTGCGGTTGCTTAGGGCTTTTATTTTTTCCGGCGGGCTGCTTTCCCGCGCGGTACTCGCCAAAATGGGAAATTGGTGATAAAATAGAAGCAAATGATGGTAAATGTATTTGAGATACAGAAGGGAGTCTTTCATGTGACGATAAATGAAAAATTAGGGGCACTGAGGAAAAGTATGAAGGCAAAAGGCATTCATGCTTATATCATACCAAGTGCGGATCCCCATCTGGACGAGTATGTTCCGGATTATTACAGGGCCAGGGAGTGGATCTCCGGATTTACCGGTTCTGCAGGAACGGTTGTTGTCACAATGGACCGTGCCATTCTCTGGACCGATGGACGCTATTACATACAGGCCGCAAAGGAGATTCAGGGCACTGAGTTTAAGCTGTTCAAAAAGGAAAAAGGGGTTCCCGATTATATGGAATTCCTGGAGCAGAGTCTGACCCGGGGACAGGGAGTCGGACTGGACGGCCGGGTGGTATCCTGTGCGGATATACGGAAGCTGAAGGAAAGGCTGGAGAAGAATGGCGTTTTCCTGAAGGGCGATCTGGATCTGGTGAGCGAACTGTGGACCGATCGGCCTTCCCTGCCCATGGACAAGGCGTTTCTCCTGGATGTGGCCTTTGCCGGACTCTCCGTCCGG
Organism: Bacillota bacterium; assembly: GCA_036732425.1. Lineage (GTDB taxonomy): Bacteria > Bacillota > Clostridia > Caldicoprobacterales > DTU083 > UBA4874. The sequence goes on along the minus strand of DAINCI010000076.1, from coordinate 2,752 downwards.
GAAAAACGGGCGCAGGTGCTTTCCCATATGGAAAAGGACGGGGTGGATCATTATATTGTTTCTGCTCCGGATTCCATTGCCTGGTTTCTGAATCTCCGTGGAAACGACGTTTCCTATACCCCGGTGATCCTGTCCTATCTCCTGATTTCCGGGGATTCCGTTACCTGGTTTGTGGATCCTGGCAAGCTGACGGATGAGATAAGGGATTACTTAAGGAAAAATGATATTTCCATCCGGGATTACGGGGAAGTGTTTCAGGCTCTTGCGGATCTGTCTGCGGACAGCAGCGTGCTGGTGGACAGCGAAACAAACAGCTATGCGGTCTGCTCCGCGGTAAAGCAGGCCAAAGTCATCGATAAAAGCGACATTATCGTCCCGCGGAAAGCGGTAAAAAATCCGGTTGAGATCAGAAATTTAAAGGAAACTTATATCAAAGACGGCGTTGCCATGGTGAATTTTCTGTATTGGCTGGACACCAATGTCCCAGGGGGAGGAGTCACTGAGCTGAATGCTGCGGAAAAACTTCTGGAGTTCCGGATGCAGCAAAAAGGCTGCATGGGCTGTTCCTTTGAAACCATAGCAGGATACAATGCCAATGCTGCCATGATGCATTATACTGCCACTCCGGAGAACTACTCCGTACTGAAGCCGGAAGGGACGCTGCTGGTGGACAGCGGAGGCCAGTATTTTGGCGGCACGACGGATATTACCCGGACCATTGTTCTGGGAGAGATCAGTGAAGAAGAGAAAAGGGATTTTACACTGGTGCTGAAGTCCCATATAGCCATGGCTTCGGCAATCTTTCTGGAAGGAACAAGCGGAAAGAATCTGGATGCTCTGGCAAGACAGCCTGTCTGGAAATATCATATGGACTATAAATGCGGTACGGGACATGGCGTCGGCTTTTGCCTGGGTGTCCACGAGGGTCCTCATGGATTCAGCAACAATGTGCCATTGGTACCGGGCATGATCATAACCATCGAGCCAGGGGTATATAAGGAAAACCGGTATGGCATCCGGACAGAAAATGATGTGGTGGTGGTGGAGGACAAAAAGGTGGAAGACGGGCAGTTCTATCGATTTGATATGCTGACCTGGTGTCCCATCGATATCCGGGCGATGGATCCGTCCCTTTTGAACCGGGATGAGATCGGCTGGATCAATACCTATCACAAAGAAGTCTGTCAGAAGTTGAGCCCTTATCTTGGGGAAGAGCAGAAGAGCTGGCTTCGTAAGATGACATCTTCCATCCAATAACGGATCTTTCTTAGAAAAACAATGGAATAAAAGGGAAGGGGCGTGCAGATTCATGTTGAAAGAAGATCAGGCCGGGCAGGACCGGGCCAGGAAGGATATTCCGGAGGGCAGGACCGCACTGGGGATTGAACTGGGATCCACCCGCATCAAGTCGGTGCTGATCGGAGAGGACCACCAGCCCATTGCTTCCGGGAGCTACGACTGGGAAAACCGGCTGGAAAACGGGATATGGACCTATCATCCGGAAGATGTATGGAATGGCCTGCAGGGCAGCTACCGGAGCCTTGCAGCAGAAGTCCGCGGCAAATACGGAGCGGATCTTTCCACTGTGGGTTCCATCGGCATTTCCGGCATGATGCACGGGTATCTGGTATTTGACAGCGAAGGGCGTCAGCTGGTTCCCTTCCGTACCTGGCGGAACACCATAACCGAACAGGCAGCTGGCCTTCTGACGGAGAAGTTCGGCTTCAATATTCCCCAGCGATGGAGCATTGCCCATTTGTATCAGGCAATCTGCAACAGGGAAGACCATATCCGGGATATTTCCTTTCTGACAACCCTGGCCGGGTATGTACACTGGAAGCTGACAGGGGAAAAGATCCTCGGTGTGGGGGAAGCCTCCGGCGTCTTTCCCATTGGCGAAAGCGGAAGTTATCAAGCCGCAATGGTGGAACAGTTTGACGGATTGATTTCCGGTCTTTCCCTTGGCTGGAATCTGGAGGACATTCTGCCGGAAGTCCGGAGTGCCGGGGAACCCGGCGGGATACTGACCGAAGAGGGAGCCAGACTGCTGGATCCCAGCGGAAAGCTGAAGGCCGGAATCCCCCTGTGCCCTCCGGAAGGCGATGCCGGTACCGGTATGGTTGCCACCAACAGCGTAGCCGGGCATACAGGGAATGTTTCGGCAGGGACTTCCATCTTTGCAATGGTGGTACTGGAGAAAGAACTGAGCCGGATTTACCCTGAAATTGATATGGTGACCACACCTGCCGGGAAACCGGTTGCCATGGTGCACTGCAACAACTGCACTTCGGATCTGGACGCCTGGGTGCATCTGTTTGGGGAAGTTCTGGAAACCATGGGCACAAAGTTCGAAAAATCGGATCTGTACGATGCCCTTTACTTCAAGGCTTTGGAAGGAGAGAGAGACTGTGGGGGGCTGCTTTCCTACAATTATTACTCCGGAGAACCGATTACCGGATTCCGGGAAGGCCGGCCGCTGTTTGTCCGTACGCCGGACAGCCGGTTTCATCTGGCAAACTTTGCCCGAAGTCTGCTTCTTTCCGCTATGGCGGTGCTCCGGATCGGCATGGATATTCTCACCGGACAGGAGCATGTCAGGGTGGAGAAGATGCTGGGCCACGGCGGATTGTTCAAAACCAGGGGAGTAGGCCAGCAACTGATGGCAGCTGCCCTGAATGTACCGGTGTCCGTAATGGAGTCCGCCGGAGAAGGCGGCGCCTGGGGCATTGCCCTGCTGGCTGCCTATGGGCAG
>DAINCI010000075.1:0-9414 GCA_036732425.1 Bacillota bacterium | reverse complement strand
GCTTGTCGGCACACTGCTTTGGCTTTTGCACAAAAGGGCAGCATGCCGGTGAGCCCTTGTCATTGTCAGGTTTTCATTTCGGGGGCGTAAGCATGGAGAAACCAATGGAAGATAAGAAGGAATTTCAGGACAAATGAAGAATACAGAATAGGAAGGTATAAAGGAATATAGGAACATAGATACACGAGGAGGAATTTTCGATGAAATTAGGCGTGTTTAGTCCGGTTTTGAACAGCATGGGCACAGAAGAAGCCTTTGCGTATCTGAACAAGTCGGGAGTTCAGGCAGTGGAGCTGGGAACCGGTGGTTCTCCGGGAAAGGCCCATTGTGATCCGGATATATTGCTGGCCGATGAGAGTAAGATCACAGCCCTGCAGGATCTTGCGAAAAAATATGATCTGGAAATCAATGCCCTGAGCTGTCATGGAAATGGTGTTCATCCCCAGAAGGAAGTGGCAGATCAGGCAAATTCCGATTTCAGGAAGACTGTATTGCTGGCAGAAAAAATGGGCATTGAAAAGATCATTACCTTTTCCGGATGCCCCGGAGATGGTCCCAACGCTACCTATCCCAATTGGGTAACCTGCCCGTGGCCGGACGATTTCCTGAAAGTTCTGGATTGGCAGTGGAACGAAGTTCTGATCCCTTATTGGAAAAAGACAGCCGCCTTCGCTGCGGATCATGGCATCCGGAAAATCTGCTTTGAAATGCATCCCGGGTTCTGTGTCTACAATCCGGAGACCATGATGAAGCTGAGAAACGAAGTCGGGGATATCCTCGGAGCGAACTATGATCCCAGTCATCTGTTCTGGCAGGGGATTGATCCCATTGCCTCCATCCGTTATCTGGGCAAGGCAATTTACCACTTCCATGCGAAGGACACCAAAATTGACCCGATCAATTGTGCAATCAACGGAGTTCTGGACACCAAACATTACAGCGATGAGATTCATCGTTCCTGGGTCTTCCGCTCAGTCGGATATGGTCATGATTATCAGCTGTGGAAGGATATCATCAGCAACCTGAGGATGGTGGGTTATGACGATGTGATCAGCATTGAACATGAAGACAGCCTGATGTCCGCGAACGAAGGCCTGCAGAAGGCGATCTCCTTCCTGAAGCAGGTACTGATATATGAAGATACCGGGGAAATGTTCTGGGCATAATCCGGCTAAAGAAGGAAAAAGGATGAGAGGACGCTGCGGCGTCCTTTTTTCTTGCATGATAAGATATACGGAGGTGTTTACAATATGATCTGGGATATTTCCACCGTTGCATGGCTGGTAAATCCGGATTGGATCCCGACCCATCTGGTGCACAGTCCGGTTGTGACGGACCAGGCTACCTGGAGTTTTGACCGTTCCCGCCATTTTATCCGGACAGCTTATTTTGTTCACAGGGATCCGATATTTGCAGATTTATTTGCAAAGCTGTCGGAGAAAGGAAGAGAAGCAGATGAAGAATAAGAGACCGGTCAGGGTGCTGGTGGTCGGAAGCATAAATATGGATCTGGTATTGGATTTGGACCGGGTTCCGGATACAGGGGAAACGGTTTTGGGAAAAGCCTGTTCCTATATCCCGGGAGGGAAGGGTGCAAACCAGGCAGTGGCTGCTGCACGCCTCGGCGGGGATGTCACAATGTGCGGGCGGATCGGCAGGGACAGCAATGGGAAGGTACTGCATAAGAATCTGTCCGATAACCATATTCATACGGACTGTCTGGCAACAGACGAGGCTTCTCAGACAGGACTGGCGGTTATTCCGGTCGATGCGGAAGGACAGAATCGCATTATGGTGTTTTCCGGAGCCAATAAGGCAATGGCAAGGGAGGATGTGGATCAGGCATTGCTGATATCCTATGATGTTGTGATCCTGCAACTGGAGATTCCTCCTGACATCGTTTATTATGCCTGTGAAAGAGCTTCCGCTATGGGGATTCCTGTCATTTTGGACGCTGGCCCGGCAATTGAATTGGACCTGTCCAGGCTAAAGGGAATTGATATCATCAGTCCAAATGAAAGCGAAGCATCCCTTTTTACCGGCATTCAGATAAAGAGTCGGGAGACAGCTGTTCAATCTGCCAGGATCCTGTATGAGGCGACCAATCCTTCCTATGTTCTGATAAAGCTGGGGAGTAAAGGATCCTTGCTCTATCGGAAAGGAAAATATGAGTTTTTCCCCGCTTTTGATATAAAAGCTGTTGACACCACTGCTGCAGGAGACTCCTTTACGGCTGCCGTGGCACTGAAGTGGATTGAATATGGTGATATCAGAAAGGCAATCAGATATGCCACAGCGGTAGGAGCCATCTGTGTCAGCAGGCAGGGAGCACAGCCGTCCTTGCCTGCGGAAAAGGAAGTCCTTGATTTTTTGAATGCAAAGGGGCTAATGGACATTTGATATATTTGCCTCTGCAGCTCTAAGTGGCTTTAATTTTCATACTCTTTTTTGAATGCCGCAGCATAAACTCGCAGCTCATAAACTCATAGATATTGACAGAAATATAAGTGCATGATACTATATGTTTAAACATTTGAACATATTGAGATTACGGGGCAATGAAAGAACAGGAATGAGGGAAGAGGGATGATCGTGGAAAAGTCATTGGAGACAAGGGTTCATTTACAGGACGGTATTTTGTCGGGGCCCTTTGTATCCGAAAGTATCCGGACCCTGGGGCAGCTGAAAGGCTTTTTTGAGGATGAACATGCCCGGATGCAAATGCCACAGGACACGGTGGTATACAAGGTCCAGGTGCATGCAAAGGAAAAGGAAGGTGTAAGCGGAGGGCTGTTTTTCGGAACGAGTTTCCTATATCCCGGGTTGGTTGGAGAGGAGTATTTTATGACGAAAGGGCATTTTCATGCCAGGCCATTCTGTGCTGAATACTACTGGTGCATCCGGGGAAACGGGGTTTTGATGCTCATGGATACAGATGCCAATTGGCATTGGGAAAGAATGTCTCCGGGTAGTCTGCATTATATTCCCGGAAATGTTGGGCACAGGTTAATCAATGTGAGTGATTCCATACTTTCAGTAGGTGCTTGTTGGCCTTCCGATGCGGGACATGATTATCGGTCCATTGTGGAGAGAGGCTTTCCTGTACGTGTGAAAAAGGCAGATGGAAAACCGGCTTTTACAGGAAGTGAAGCATGAAAAACAGTGTTGACTACAATTCGCCTGTTCCGCTGTATATGCAAATTGAGAAGTATCTGCGTGAACTTGTACAGCAGAAAGAATATTTGGAAGGGAAGGCTCTTCCAGGTGAGATAGAGCTGTCGCGGAAGTTCGGAGTTAGTCGAAATACGTTTCGTACGGCAATGGATGGACTTGTACGGGACGGACTGGTGTTGAGAAAGCCGGGTATCGGTTCTTTTGTTAATAAAGAACCGATTAATACAGCATTATCCAAATGGGACAGTTTTTCCGATGAAATGAATGCAAAGGGAATTGCATTTACCTCTCTGTCCCAAAAAGTGACCTGGAAGGAACCAGAGGGTGAGACAGCCATTGCCATGGGAATCAGCACAAAGGAACAAGTTTGCTGTCTGGAGCGGTTGAAAGGAATCGGAAGACAGCCGGTGGTATTGTTCCTCAGTTATTTTCATCCCCGCGTAGGCATATGCAAAGAGGAAGCCTTCAATGGAAAGTTATACAGTATCCTGGAAGATAAATATCACCAGGTTCCCACTGTTTCCAACGAAGAGATCCGTGCCATAAAATGTGATGCTTACTTTGCAAAAAAGCTTTCCCAATCCATGGAAATGCCGATTTTGTGCAGAAAGCGGAAAGTTTTGAATGCAGCAGGCAAGTTGTTGGAATTAGGTTATGCTTATTATCGTTCGGACAAATTTGTCTATTCCATTCAGATTAGAAGAGAGGAAAAATAGTTGAAGTCTGTTTCAATCGATTTGGGAGGTACAACCATCAAACTGGCGGTTGTGAAAGATGGCAGTGTCCTGACACAGAGCCGCATACCTGCTCTTTCCGGAGAAGGGCTCAAAGAGCGGCTTCCTGATTTGGAAAAGAGGATCCGGGAAATGGTGGACTTACGAACTATAGATGGTATAGGGATTGCTTTCCCGGGCATTGTGGATCCAACAGAGAAACGGATCCTATCCGTTAATGGGAAATATACCGATGCTATGGAGATGGATTTGAATGCCTGGTGCCAAAAGACCTTTGGTCTGGAAATGATTTTGGAGAATGATGCCAATGCAGCTTTGGCAGGAGAACTGTCTTATGGCGCTGGAAGGGGCTGTGGCGACGCGGTCATTATGATTCTCGGAACAGGTGTCGGGACAGCGGCAGCGATGGGAGGACATTTGCTGCGAAGCAAACATCATCAGGCAGGATGCCTGGGCGGACATATAGCCGTGGAAGTGGATGGAAGACCATGTTCCTGTGGGAGCAGGGGATGTCTGGAGGCCAATGCAAGTACCTGGGCCCTTCCTTCTATTGCCAGGGAGGATCCGGGCTTTGTGGAAAGTGGTTTGAGCAGGGAAAGTACCATTGATTATCTGGCTTTGGAGACTTGGTATAAGCGAGGGGATCCGCTGGCTATCCGGCTTTTTAATCACAGTGTGAAGTGTTGGAGTACAGGAATCATTAACCTGATCCATGCGTATGATCCCGAACTGGTGATTTTAAGTGGCGGAGTGATGAAGTTTAAAGAACTGTATGAACCAATCGTTCGCCGGGTCAGGCAATATGCATGGACCCCATGGGGAGAGCCGGAGTTTCGTATGGCGAAAGATCCGGAACAATCCGTGGTATTGGGTGTTCACAGACTCCTGGCTTCCGCTTTTACGACCCGGTATGGAAATAAATAAGGAAGAGATGAGAGGAGATCTGTAATGATATCTGGAAAGATATTTTATCCGGGAATCGATATTTATCCCATGGAAGATCCAATGGGTTTTCGTTATGGTACGGACTGCTTCGGCCCTTTACCGGAAATCCGGAAACTGGACAGTATCCGGGCCAGTCTTTTGGATCCGGAATGTGACGGTCCGGAGGATGTGTATGCCATTGCCATGGATGTGGGGAAAAAGGGCCATGAGACCCTGCTTCGGGAGCAAATGCTACTGTTCGGCGTGGTAACTTATGCCAGGGGGAGGCTGGGCAGCGAACCAATCCGAAGCCAGGGACATATTCATAGGATAAGTGCCCACTGTGGCTGGTCAACACCGGAAATCTATGAGATATGGAAAGGAAGAGCTGTAATTCTGATGCAGGAATCTGCACATGACGATCCAGGCCGCTGTTTTGCAGTCTATGCGTCTCCCGGCGACATCGTGGTGGTACCCCCCCGTTGGGCTCATGCCACCATCAGCGCGGATCCCGGTGAGCCTCTCACCTTCGGCGCATGGTGTGACAGAGATTATGGCTTTGAATATAAAGAAGTACGTGCACATGGCGGCCTTGCTTATTTTCCACTGATTGGGGCGGATGGGAAACTGGATTGGCAGCGGAATACCTGTTATATGGATTCTGAGCTCATTCAAAAGGCTCCTGGGAACTATGGTAATCTGGGGATCCGGAATGGAATACCGATCTACACGCAGTTTGAACAAAGTTCGGACACGTTTCTATTTGTATCCCAGCCGGCAAGAAAAAAAGAAGTGTGGGATCATTTTATTCCCTGAATGAACCACATTTCACAAAAAGTATGCAATACCGAAGCTGCCCGAGTTTTGGTATTGCACTTTGTTTTTTATATTCATAAATTAGTTTTGCAGCTTACCTCACATATGCTTTTATGGTCATCAGCTTTTGCCCCTGTGATCGGGACGTCGGCCGGATGATATATTTATCAACGGAGGCGGGCACGATAAACGTTTCTGCATAATGAACAGGAAAGGGTTCGAACCGGTCATCCGGGCTGATGATTTCCGCTTCTTCCCCTGCAACCAGGTTAAAAACGCATACACTTCCATTGGAGGAATGGGGGACCGGCTTTGTGAAGGTATGGCGTCTTGTTTCAATGAATTCCCTTTCGTGGAGACCGGTTTTTTCCTCCCGGATTCCAGGCTCGGAGGACAGCTCCCTGACACGGTTCACCAGGTTGTCCGAGACCCATTTGGTTGTCCTGTCCCAACAGATCACCTGTTCCCCATGCTCAATGTGGATGGGCCGCGGCAAGCCATCCAATCCCACGCGCCCCCAATCCCAAAGCTTAAAGGTGAAGATATTGGGCGTGGCGCTGATTTCCAGAACCATGGTGTTTTTCCCTGAGCAATGGATGGTACCTGCAGGAATCAGAATATGATCGTGCTTTTTGACCGGTATTTTATTCACGTATTTCTCTGCATCAAAAGTGAGCTCCCCCCGGGAAGCCTGTTTCAATTCCCGGATCATTTTCCCGGAATCAATGTTGTCCTTCAACCCCAGATACACATAAGTGTCTTCGTTTTCCGCACAGTCCAGGATGTAATAGCTTTCGTCCTGGGTATAGTGCATCCCGAAGGTTTGCTGAATGTATTCGGTCAGCGGATGTACCTGAAGGGAGAGATTCCCGCCGCCCATGGTATCCAGTAAGTCAAACCGGATGGGAAACTCATCTCCAAAGCGGGCATGAACCCTTTCCCCCAGGAGAGTACGGGGCTGATAGTACACAACATCGACGGCAGGAATTTCCATTCGAACTTCTCCGAATCGGATAGTAAGGCTGTTTTCCTCCGGTACGCCGTCAAAACTCCATGCAAAATTGGCCTCGCTCCGGTCCAGACCGCAGACTTCTTTCATCCATTGTCCGCCCCATACACCGGGATCAAAATAGGGAACCAGACGAAAAGGCTGATGGGCCAGAACCTTCAGGGCATGCACAAAGGCTTCCCCTGTTATCATTCTGGGATGGTCCGCTTCATTGGTATCCAACACATAATCGAACCGATCGAACAATTTTTTCTTATGACGGTCCGCCAGTCGCCAGTCGACGAAATATCCGCGCTTATACTTTGCCAGCTGTGGATCCCCTGAATTTCTGCCATTATAGTTTGGCATTCCTTTCTTATAACGTTTCTGAATCTCCCAGCGCGCCAGATCACAATAGATGAACAGATCGCCAAAGGTGATCAGGGATGCACCGACGCCGTAAACCAGGATGATTCTGCTTTCGATTCTGTTAATGATACTTCTTAGTTTCAAAACCTTTTCCCGGATAAAGAAATCCGACAGTTTTTTGGTCGTAAGAACTCCAAAAACTCTGTCATCTGTCAGGTTATCCTGGATCATGGATTCGTAGGTATCGGTATCGTAGATGCACAAATCGGCCGGAAAGCATTGCTGATAATGTAAGCCGGACAATCCGCGAAGCACTTCCCCTTCATCTACTCCGGGATAGAAGTCCAGGACGACAACGACACGTTTTCTGCCGCTGATCCTTCTTTTCAATTCCGCTGTAATGGAAGAATAGCCGGAAAAAGCCTGGCTGTCATAGCCTGTGATCTTCGTCTCCGGAAATTTGTCATAATGATAGGGAAATTCATGCATGTAGTTACCTCCTGATGATTTCTAAATTGGATTATAGCATATGTTATTACATTATTCAATAGAGCCTGTATATATTTCATGCATGTATTTACATTTTATATGAACCCATAGTATAATAAAGTATCGAAAAGGCCAGCATTATAAGAAATTATCCATTTTATCAGAACATGCCGGCCGGATAAAGGGTTTGTTTGGAGGAGCAGAAATGCCGCTGTATGATCAGATTATTGACGCAATCATGAAGGCCATTGAAACGAGCCAACTGAAAGAAGGCGATAAACTGCCTACGGAAATGGAGCTGAGCAAAGAGTTTGGTGTAAGCCGCCCCACGGTTCGCAATGCCTTGCTGCGGCTTGCGAATCAGGGATATCTGGTCCGGGTAAGAGGCAATGGAACTTTTGTGACAAAGCCGAAGCTGGAGCAGGAATCCGTCCAGTTTATAGAAAGCTATAATCAGGAGATGAAAGCCAAGGGGCTTGTACCAAAAACCCAGGTGCTGGAATTTCGTGCCATCCCATGTGATGACAGGATCGCATCCAAACTGGATATCCTACCGGATGACAAGGTAATCAAGCTGACCCGTCTGCGCTATGCCACGCCCTATTATGAAGAACAGCCGGTGCTGCTGACTACCGTATATCTGCCCTGCAGTGAGGCGTCGGCTATCCTGTCCTGCGATCTGGAGGACGTATCCTTATATGAAACATTGGAAAGACAGGGCATTACCATATGCAGGGCGGAACGGGAACTGGAGATCAAACTCGTAAATGGGAAAGCTGCAAAGCTTCTGGAGGTTCCGAAAGGCTCTCCGGCGCATTTTATTTCATCAATTGGATATGACCAAGATGGCAAACCAATGGAATATTCGGAAAGCTTATATCCGGCAGGACGGAATAAGTTTATCATCCGAATTAACCGGTAGTCCATATTCGCAATCCCGACCAAGTCATTTGGAAAGAAGACACAAGAATATTCAGGCCCCTGATTTACTTAATTAAAGGAGGACTTAAAGATGTGCATTCAGCCAACAATCAACCTTCCTGACAATCTTACGGAACGGAAAACCATTTGCCTTAACGGTACTTGGGGAATTTTCGGAGCAGATCCTGCCATATCTATTGATTCCTTGCCCGATCACTTTTCCAATACCATCCCTGTTCCCGGCCTTTGGGATCTGGCAGCGGAGCCGATTACCGAAAAAGCCGCATGGTACAAAAAGACTTTTTTCCTTGAAGGGGAAATCCCCGAATCAGTCATTCTAAAAATTGGTAAAGCCTTTTGGGGAAAATATATCTATCTCAACGGTGTCCATGTTTGTGATCATCATCCCAATTTCACGCCCGCCTATGTGGACATTACTCCTTTCCTTTGTCCAGGCGCAAACGTGCTGCTGATTAAGATAGGTGCGATGGGAACACAGGATCGTGCCCTGGGACATCCGGTAGGCTATGACAAGGAGAAATTTGAATACATTCCCGGCATTTATGACGATGTTAATTTATTTTTCGCAAACAACCCAATCGTTCGTTACATTCAGGTCTCTCCCCAATTGGAGGACAGCACTGTTCTTGTACGTCTTACCTTAGCGAACAATTCGTCCCGGGACATCATGACTAAGGTGAGCTTGGAAGTTCATGAACATGTTGGTAAAAAGAGGGCGGCAGAAAACGATATAGAGATATGTGTAGTACCTGCCCGGGGAACAAAGATAATCACCGAAAGAATAGCGATATCGAATCCAACGCTTTGGAGTCCGGAAAGCCCATTTTTATATGACATTACTGCAACGACGCAAGGAGATTCTTTAACCGAGCGTTTTGGAATGCGCACCTTTGATTTTGACCCCGAAACCAAGCTTCCGATGCTAAACGGACAACCATATTATCTGCGGGGTAACAACATCACCATGTACCGCTTTTT
>DAINCI010000074.1:0-9435 GCA_036732425.1 Bacillota bacterium | reverse complement strand
TCCCGGGTCAGATCCGAAAGAATGGATTCCTGATATCCCGCACGTCCACTTTGCTGAATCGCCCCGGACAAACGAATTAATTTCGGATTCCTGAGCCGGTCCATTTTTTTCAGCCGCGTCTGCGAGATCGTTTCATGAGAAATTGCTTTTTCATAATCCGATACGTCATATCTCCATAGGTCCAGCTGATCTCCATACCGTTCCTTCAGCTTGTCTGCTATCTGCAGACCTTCCGGATCAAAATCGCCGGAGTAGAACAGCTTTGTTCCTTCCTTTGCCAGCATGTCCAGCAACACCAGGGAAGAAATCCGGATTTGCCCATAGGTGCAGACCAGCGGAGGGTTCCGGTTGGAAATCCCGTCCAATACTGCGGCGAATACACCGGCGTTTTCCAGGATATAGACTACTCCACAGGGACTTATAATTCTGTCCACAGTGCTCAGATTTGCCAGAGAGATCTGGAGCGGCTCCCTGCATGCATAAAAGCCTTCCCACCCCGGATGAGGAGTCCCATGGTAACAGGCCCGCAACCCATTCAACAGAACAGAATTGGAAACTTCATCATAGAGAATACCGGCAGCATAATACAGTTCTGCCTTCTCCCCGGCGTTTATGGGTCTTCCTGCTCCGAACAGATAAGCAATGGCGTGCAGAAAGATCTGCCCACAGGAAGTATTCTCGTCAAAGGCATGGGGATTGGCGGAAACCATCGAGGCAAAAACCGGCAGACGCACCTTTTTCCCGGAAAGCACCGGAAGCTGATTCAATCCCCGGCAAACGGTTTCAATATCCGGAAGAAGTTTCTCCTTGTCAACATCATACTTTTGAGCCAGGATGTGGTATGCGCCACTTTTTTCTCTCAGGGTATGTTTCAGCCATCCACCTGCCATCGTATTTTCAAATTCTGCAAGAACCCGGTTGAAGTAATCTTCCCGTTCCTCCTGAAATCGAGTCCTGCGCTCTTTATTGGATACCAGCTCTTCTTCGCCAAAATATCCAAAAAGAATATCTTCCAGCAGCAGGCCGTCAAATCTTGTGCCGTCCAATGCCTTCTGGAATTTCTCCAGTTTGATGGTTGCGCTCTTCCGGCCCATATAGTCCCTGCGGAAAAATCCCGTCAGAGCGTTCCGCTCCACCGGCAACAAGTTTTGAAGCACTACGGTGCCACCGATTGTCCCCAATTCCCTGTATTTGTATTTGAACCGGTCAAACAGCCTGTGAAAGCCCCGGTTGGACCGGAAGTAAGACACCGCCTCCGCCAACAGGGGATCCGACAACGACATGGACATTGCAACCCGCCTTTCGATTTGCCCTTCTACTTCTGTTATCCTTTCACTTCCTGCTTTTTTACGTTCTTTCCACTTCTTCTCCTTCTGCAGCTTCCTTCGAGATTCCTGTCCTTTCCTCCCCGTCCGCAGTGTCTGCAGCGACCGCAGCTTCCTCCTCTGCTTCCCGTTCTGTTTCCGGTTCCACTTTCTGCCTGCTGTCATCCGAATCGGACAAATCCCCGCTCCCGTCATTGTCCTCATCCGTAACCAGTGTCCGTACCCTGCCGTTCCATTTGTACCGGATCACCGTCACAAAATCGGCATTGTTGGGGCGAACCAGTTCACAGATGGAAAGAGACGGAACGGTATCATAATCTCCCCATAGCACCTGGGAATTGATGATGAAATTTAGCTGCAGCTCATCCAGGAGACGAAACATATCCCGGATATTATTTTCATCCACACCGGCAAAGGCCTCGTCCAGAGAAAGAATCCGCGGACAGTCCTTCCTGGCACCTTCATATCTTGCGTATACCGCAGAAAACAAAGGAACATACATTGCCATGGCCTTCTCCCCGCCGCTGAACCGGTCAAAGGCATTATTCGTCAGTTCCTTCCGGGTCTCCCCGGTTTTCTTATAGAATAACTGAAACTCAAACCATTTCCGATAATCCAGTATGTCCTTCATGATCGCATGGAAGGTCTGCGCTGAGCCGCTCATCTCCAGCTCCTGACGTGCCTGGGCGATCTTGGAACGGAAATGGGCAGAGAGTTTCTCCATATCCTCTTCCCGCAGAAGTCCGGAATCGGATTTGAGAATATTCACCAGTTCCCTGGTATCCATCTGCTCTTCCGTCTCCGCCGTCCGATTCTTCCATACCAGACGGAAGGAGAGACCACTGGAGGTATTCATGGACTCCATGAGAGAATTCATCTTTTTGACCCATTGTTCGCTGTGATAGATTCTGGCCCGGATCTTCTTGCCCACGGTATTGGCCAGAATATCCTCAAACAGCTGCCGGTCGCTCTCTTTCAGAAGCTTTTCGTTTTCTTCAATGGATTCTTCTATGAATCCGACAAGGGAGGTAAAGTTGACATTTCTTCCCTGGATCCTTGCAGACAGCTCAAGCCTCTTCTGTCTGGCTTCTGCCCGGATCAGCCTCTCATCCTCCCATTCGGATCCCCCGTCAAGGATGTACTCCATGATGAGGTTGTACTCCGTAAAGTACTGCCTGTTCTGATGATACTTCTCCTGCAGGGAAGCGGCATAATCTTCCCGAAGCTTTCCTTCCTTATCCATGTCTTTCAGATCATGGCAGATTTTTCGGGCAATCTTCCGGATATCCCCCGGACTTTCTTCCGCCGCCCCTTCCTCATACCGAATCACATATCCAAGGCCATATTCCTTCCAGAATCCTTCCCGCAGGCATTGATTCAGTTTTTCCAGATATTTGATCTCTTCCTGCAGCTTATCCATGCTTTCCAACGCAGCCTGATGCTTATCCTGGTATATCTGGGCGTTGCGTATGGCATCTTCCAGCTTTTGCGGAATCTCCCGCAGGATCCGGACGCACTCCTCCACCTCATTCCGAATTTCTTCATAGTTCAATTCCTTCAGCAGTGTTACAAAATTCTGCTTTTTCGATCGGGCATCCCGGATATCCCAATCCAGCCTGTTGATATCATAAAGCAGGTCATCGATATCCTGCCGGACTTCCTCTGCCTGTTCTTCTCTGGTTTCCGCCTGTTGATACAACTGCAGCAGCCTTACATGGCATGTTATCAAATCGGAGAGCCTATCCTGGTACCTGCCGGCATCTGCCGCAGCTTCCTCGTAAGCTTCCAGGTTCAACGGGATCTGCATGTGGACGGTACATTCCCGGACCTGCTCCCGAATATCCTTCAGAATCCTGTGGGCGTCTTCTGCGTACCCTTCCTTACGGCTGCAGTCCTTTTCCCTGCTCTCCAGAGTCAGCCGGGCAGAGGAAACCATGGAAACCGCCGTTTCCAGATCCTCTTTCCCCGGAAATTGATCCCGCTCAGCATTCAGCTTCTCCACTTTTTCCTGCCATTTCTGTATGGTTCGGTCTTCCTCCTGGATATGAAGTACGATCTCCCCGATTTCCTCCCGCAGTCTCCTGATATTCTCCTGTTTGTACCGCTCCCGGGCTTCAGATCCGATAAACTTCGGAACGGAACCGGAAGAGGTTTTCCCGCCCAGGATCCCGATGGAATATTCACCGGATTGGTTCAGATAGGTCAGGTTCTCGTTTTTATCCAGAAGAACACTTTCCAGTACCTGATCAATCTCCTCCTCCGTTATGCCTGCATGCTCCGGAACTACCGGCTTCAGCAGGGAAGACAGATTATGGGCATCGGGCCGGGGACTCGGCAAAATATATGTATCCCCCATATCGTCCTCCATTTGCAGAAGCAGCTTTTTCTTATTGTCGGGTACGATCAAAGCATTCAGAAGCCCCATCTCTGTGAAGGCCTCCTCCAGCTTCCCCCTGAGATCTTCCGGAACTTCCTCCCGAAAATCCACGGCTTTATAGAAGGGAAGATATGGAATCCCTTCCCGGTCCAGTCTCTGACGATTGGCAATCGCCCTTTCCGCCATGTCGGGTTCCGGCTCCCTGCGGCTCTCCCAATCCGCCAGCTCTTCCCGCTTTTCATCTGCTTCCTTCCGGTATTGGTTCCTTATCGTCTCCGTTTCCAGAATGTTCTTTTGGAAAAGAAGAGTCGTATCCCGGTGATGCTGTTCCATCTGCCGGATCACGCCATCGTATCCCCCGCTCTGATCATACGCACGGACTGCCCTTGCGATCTCCGCCATGTCTTCCGCCGGCAGTTTCAACCATTCGTTTTGCTTTTCCCATGCATAGGCGTGTTCGATAAATTCTTCCCTGGTCTCCTCCAGAACATTTTCTGTCCGCTTCAGTTCTCTTCTGACATCTTCCCTTTCCCGACGTGCCCCCTCCAGATCTTCCAGAGCCCTGTCATACTGAAAGCTCTGTGCTCTTTCCTTCTCCAGCGCCTTTTTCGCCTTGCCGATTTTGCTGCGGTATCGATCCAGTTCTCTCCGCAAAGGACCGTAATCATATTCCCTTGCAATGTCTTTTTGGATTTCCGCTTCCGTAAAGGCATGTTCATCAAACCAGAAACCGGAAGCGACTTCATCCATCTCCTCCAACTGCTTTTCCACAGACTCCGTCCGTTCTTCCCGTTGGCTTTTCAGCTGCTCCAGCTCTCTCTCAAGCTGTCTTTCCCTTCCCTTCTTTTCTTCCAGGGTATTCTCCTTGGCGGATTTCCGATCCTGGGTGTCTTTTAAGACCGTCTCCAGTTTTTCGATTTCCTCTTTCGCCCGGAAACTGTCATGCTGCTCCAGCTGTTTCTTCTTATGGGAATAAATCTCTTCCCTATGCTTCAGATCCTGCTGCTCCTGCTCATATGCAGCATGCTTTTCGGAACAAGTATCCCGCTCCGCCGCAAGGCGGGTCAGCTCCTTCCCCGCAGCATCCAGCCTGTCCTGACTTTCAGCAAAACCCTTTGCCTTCTCCTGCAGCACAAATCGGTTATACCGGTCATATTCACTCTTCAGCCGATCCGCTGCAGTCTGGCTTTCTTTCAGGACCTCCAGCTGATCTTTGATATTGTCCATATTCTCAATGGCTTCGGACATCGGACGAAGGTCATCATCGGACAGGGGCTGAAGCGAATTATTCATGATTTCATAGATGACCGTCGGCTTGAAATCCTTCGAAAGTTTCGGCGTCCGGATCTGGATCAGCAGCTTGATCAGTTCGTCATATTCGTCAATGCTTTCGAAACCAAACAATAACCGATTCACCATTTCCATATAATCCTTCTGGCCTTCAAGAACCTCCCCGCCGGATCCGATCCGGTTCCGCAGTTCAATCCGGCTGAGAGGAATCTTTTCCCCGGTGTCCTTATAGAGCAGAAAATCCTTTCCGATCCTTCTGCCATCCGTAATGGAAAATCCCCAGAAATTCAGGTTCCTTCCCCTTTTCGCCCGCAGCCCCATTCCGATGGTCAGATAATTGCCCGTATCCTTTTTACAGAACTCCATATAAAGATAAGCTGTACTTTCCTCTTTTTCCTTCTCGTCTTCCCCCAGCAAATAATTTTCCAGTTTTCTTGCCCGGGAACCAAAAGGATCCAGACGTTCCGGGCTTTTGTTCCCGTCCAGGAGAAGCGGAATAAAACTCTGCATGGTAACGGACTTTCCCGATCCATTGGACCCCCGCAGCAGCAGCCTTCCATCACTGAAGTAAAATTCCTCTTCATCATAGTACCAGAAATTCAAAAGACCGATCCGGTTGATGGTCCATCGATTGGACGGCAAATCCATTTTTAAACCATTTGATTGTAATCCGTTCATTTTTTTGTCCTTCCTGTTTGCTCCATAATAAACCTCTTTGGATAACTGCCCACTATTTTTCCGCACAGCGGGAGGATCCGGATTTCCTTTCCCTCTTCCCGGATTTCAATCATGCTGAAATCCTTCATGTAGCTGATGATTTCTCTATATAACCTGGGAGGAGGCATCTCCCTGTATTCCTTACTCCAACCCGGATGCTGCCGCACCCGGACCTCCTCAATCAATCGTTCCAACCCGACTCCTGAAGTCACGATGATATCATCTGCCCGTCTGATCAATTTCCCATTCTTTACCCGCTCCGTAATCAGGGTATTGACCTGAAGAGCAATGTCGGAGAGACTCTTCTGCGCCGGAAAAACATCCTTGAAATTCCTGGACGGGTCCAGGACGAGAAAGGCTCCGTTTTTATGAACGTGCAGCGCACTGTCCAGATACTCCTCCATATCCTTTTGCAAAAGTCCCCGTTGATTCCTGATATAAAGATAGTCCGGATCCTCCGGACCCTCTGAATAAACGGCCGGTGACATAACCAGGCGCCGGTATACCCGATTTCTCCGGACTCTTCCCCTGTCCCTGTCCAGATCCAGCCATTCCCCGGCCTCCATATCCTTCCAGGAGGTGTAATTCATAATATTTCCGGTAAAGTTCCTTACAAAATATCGGGACAACCCGGTGCTTTCATACAGCACCTCGGTCTCTGCGGTTTCCATGAATTTGCTTTCTTCCCCGTCATCCGCCTGAACCATTCCAACTTCTGCTGCAAACCGGAGCACCTTCACCATGGCTTTCCGATGCTGAAACAGAGTCCAGTCCAATTTTTCCTCTCCCGGAAACGATGCCTGAACGAATTCCGTCACTTCGGACAGAACAAACTGCTCGCCGGTGCCCTTGCCTTCCAGAAAGGCCAGAAGCAGGCAGAGCATGGCGTATTCCAGCTTGCCGTCAAAGTCCTGTATCCCCATCCAGCTTTCCGCTTTCCCGGGAAGTTTCTCCAGCTTGATCAGATAAGGATTGACAATCAGCTTATATCCCAGCTTTTCTTCAAGAAAACTCCGGAAAGCAGGAATGGCATCCTTGATCCGATAATACCGATCCTTGTCTTTTTCTTTTGGTATCCAAAACTCTTCCAGAAGTACATCCAACTCTTTCATATCTGACTCCTCTGACCCCATTCCAGTTTTTCAAACCGAAGAAGATAGGCGGGCATTTCCAGTTTACCGTCTTCGCATCGTAAGATACACCTTTGGCCATCCCCCGGAGAAATCAGTGATATCATCCGGCCGTCCTCCGTCTTCGCTTTCCTGTCCGGTGAAGCCAATGCCTTTCCAATCCACTTCAGCAAGGCAGTTCGCACGTAGGATGGAATCACAGGCAGACGGGACAAATCTATGGTATGATCCTGGATATATCCCTTCAGTATCCTTTTTTCATCTTCCAGTTTTTTTATGTATTCCTGCCGGAGACGTTTCTTTTGCTCTGACTTATCCTGGATTCCGGTCCTTTCCGCCCTCTCCCGGAACGTACGGATCCTGGGCTTGATTTCGGTGTGAGCGGGCTCTTCGTCATACACACTGCTGTTGATGCTTTCCGTTTCCCGGACAAAACTGCCCCGGATATGCTTCGTGTGAAAGATGCCGAAGGCCAGGGAAGAAAGCCTGTGTGCCTCGTCCGGACTCCTGCAGGATAAAAACATTTCACAGAGTTTCCGGTATTCCTCTTTCCGGTTGGCAGCATTGTTGCGGCTTTCCGCTATCTGCGATGCAAACCGTGTGATTCTGCGGATGATATCATTGGTGATTTCCAACAGCCGGACCACTTCGCTTTCCCGGCCATCCGCCCCCAAAAACCAATCCCGGAAACTTTTCCAGCAACCGGTAATGTTATCGTACAACATTTCGTCCGAAACTTCGATATCCATTCTGGGAACCGATTTCTCGTTTTCCAGCACTTTGTCAAGGACTTTCCTTATTGTCTCCTCCGGAAGACTGCGCAGGGACTCCTCAATGGAGGGAGCGCTCCTTTGCAGCTCCCGGACAAATTCCCTTAAGTATTCTATAATGGAGTCCTTATAAGCGATGAACTCCCTCGACTTCATGAGCTCCTCCGCCCTCAGGCTGTGGAAACTTCTCATATAGTCCTGATAGTTCTGGTTGAGACGTTTGAAATCGTTGTTCAGATCCCGCCACCAAACTCCCACCTTCCGGGGTTCTTCCTCCGACATGGCAGGGATCTTCTGCACCTGGTGCCGGATCCGTTCAAATAACGAAGGCTCCAGGGAAGCTCCTTCCACCAAAAGATTCTCGAGACGGGTGGTCAGCCGTTCGATCTCAACCGAATATTCTGAAAGCTGATACCGGAACTGTTTATTTTTGAATTCCTCCACCGTGGCAGCCCGTGAAGTATCCTGAACCGGTACAAGGTTTCCCCATTCCACCAGCACATCCAGGTCCTGTCTGCACTGCTCTATGGTATAGCCCTCAAAAAGGGCATCGCTTTTCAGAGCTTCATAGACGTCTTCCTTGTATAGCCAATATCGGATTTTTTCATATTCCAGAAAGAAGTATCTCAAAATAGGACGGTATCTTCGGCAGTTTTCCGCGGTGAGGTATTTGGTCTCTGTAATCGGCTTTATCATCTTTGACGTAATTTCCATGCTTCACGCATCCTTTTCTCCTGATTTCCTGTTTTAGAGTGTTTTCTCCATGGCATCCGAACTGCCTGAATCCTATTATAACATAATGAATGGCAAGAAAGCAGGGACCGGTAGTTGCTGATTTGGAAATTGTTTGCTGCCGCCGCCGGAACACAGCGGAACAGATATTGCCATTAAAAAAATACATTGTTATAATATACATGAGGAGAAGGAGTCCATCTCCATGCAAAATACACAAAAAAATTGTCGGGGCCCGTCCTTTTCATTTAAACATCCCACAGGAAAATACCCGGCAGAAAAAACGGAGGCGGTTTTATACTCAAACTGATCTTTGGCATTCTGACAACCATGCTGCTCATCATTGGACTCCTGTTCGCCCAGCTGTTCGGAACAGCAGGTGAAAAGCCCGGAAATGCAGCACCCCCAGCTTCTCCGAAATATCATATTCAGCTGCTCACCCGGGACACGAAGGAATACTTCGGGACTTTGTTTGAAAACGGCGCCCGGGACGCCGCCCAAAAACTGGACATCTATGCAGAATTCGTTGCCAAGCCGCGGGGAGAGGACGAAAATCCGGCTGCTGCAGTGGAGATGGCAGTCCATGCCGGTGTGGACGGGATTGTGCTGACAGCTGCAGACTCCGCAAAAGCCAGGGACGCCGTCAAATATGCCAAGGAAAACAAGTTATCCGTCCTGACCTATGAAAATGAAAATTATGCCCTCCCCAATATGCCGACGGTGGGTGTCAACCGTTACAATCTTGGCACCATGGCAGGAGAGATGGCTTTGAAGGCCTCCGGGGCAGGAAGACATGTTGCCCTGATCCTGCCCGATTCCAATGACGACGGGGAAATACAGTACAAAAACCTGATCGTCCAGGGAGTGCTGGAGTCTTTTTCGAAATCCAACGCTTCTCCTCAGCTGGACCAGATTCTGACGGTACATGCCAAATCGTTTGAATCTGAAAAAATCCTGCCTGCCCTGATGGAGGATGATCCGGAGGTGGATCAGATCCTCTGCATGGAGGAAAGTATCACACCGGGGATTGCGCAGTCTCTGGTGGACAACAATCAGGTCGGCCGGATTCAGCTGATCGGTTACGGCCTGACGCC
>DAINCI010000073.1:0-9506 GCA_036732425.1 Bacillota bacterium | reverse complement strand
CGCATGGACAAGCACATCATCCATGGAATCCACCGGAACAATCTCCACCTTTCTTTTTACATTGTCCGGGATATCCTCCAGATCCTCCTCATTCTCACGGGGAATGAGAACCTTCCGGATCCCTGCCCGATGAGCGGCCAGTAATTTTTCCTTCAGTCCGCCGATGGGAAGGATCCTGCCTCTCAATGTAATTTCTCCTGTCATGGCGACGTCGCTTTTTACCGGTATTCCCGTCAACGCGGAAAGGACTGCGGTCGTCATGGTAATCCCGGCAGACGGGCCGTCTTTTGGTATGGCCCCTTCCGGAATGTGAATATGGATGTCGGTATTCTCATGAAAATCATCCTGCAGGCCAAACTCCTTCGCCCGGGAACGGATATAACTGAAACCGGCCTGCGCCGATTCCTTCATAACGTCTCCAAGCTGTCCGGTCAGGACAAGCTTCCCGGCACCGGCCATGGGAAGGACCTCAATGGACAGGGTTTCTCCGCCGACGGAGGTCCAGGCAAGTCCGGTTACAACTCCTGCCTCATTCTGACTCGGAACCTTGTCGTAATGAAACCTGGGAACACCAAGATATTTATGAAGATTGCTTTCGGAAATGCGGACGCTTGCGACTTTCGATTCCACCAGTTTCCGTGCCGTCTTCCGACAGATCGTTGCAATCTGCCGCTCCAGACTCCGCACACCGGATTCCCGGGTATAGGAGCGGATGATGGCCTGAATGGTCTGATCCGACATACGGATGCCGTTTTCCGGTATCCCATGCTCTTTCATCTGTTTGGGGATGAGATATCCGGATGCAATATTCCGCTTTTCCTCTTCGGTGTAACCGGAGACCGATATGACCTCCATGCGGTCCAGGAGGGGCCGTGGTACGGTTTCCAGCGTATTCGCCGTAGTCAGGAACATGGTCCCGGACAAATCGAAGGGCAGCTCCAGATAATGATCCCGGAAGGTATTGTTCTGCTCTCCGTCCAATACCTCCAGCAGTGCCGAAGCCGGATCCCCGCGGAAGTCATTGCCCATCTTATCGATTTCATCCAGCAGGAAAACCGGATTTCTGGATCCGGCCTGTTTGATCGACGCAAGGATCCGGCCGGGAATGGCTCCCACATAAGTACGCCGGTGTCCGCGTATTTCCGCTTCGTCCCTTACTCCGCCCACCGACATCCGGACGAACTTCCGGTTCAGAGCCCGGGCAATGGACCTGGCAATGGATGTCTTGCCGACACCGGGAGGCCCGACAAAACAAAGGATTGGCCCTTTCATGCTTTTCGTCAGCTGTCGGACGGCCAGATATTCCACGACGCGCTCCTTTACATTTTCCAGCCCGTAATGGTCCTCATCCAATATCCTTGCTGCATTGCGAAGATCCAGATTGTCTTCCGTCTCGGTATTCCACGGCAGGTCCAGTATCCAGTCCAGATAGGTCCGGATGACCGAACCTTCTGCAGATCCGGGCCCGGTTCTCGCCAGCCGGTTCAGTTCCCTGGAAGCCTTTTCGTGAGCTTCCTCCGGCAGGTCCGCCTGTTCTATTTTTTCCTCATATTCCTCAATTTCTCCGGACAGCCCTTCACTTTCCCCCAATTCCTTCTGAATTGCTTTCATTTGCTCCCGCAGATAATATTCTTTCTGTACCTTGTCGACCTGCTTTTTTACCCTTGAGTCAATCTGATTCTCAATCTTCAGAATCTCAATTTCCCGTATCAGCATATCATACAGGATCTCCAGCCGCTTTACGGGATGAAATGCTTCCAGGATCTTTTGCTTATCCGGGGTCTTTACCAGGGTATTGGCGGCAATGATATCTGCCAGCCGGACCGGATCCCCCGGATTGTCCACGGTCAGAAGGGTTTCCGGAGACACCTTGTTGCCCAGCTTGACGTAGTCCTCAAAAGCAGACAAAACCTTGCGGGACAATGCCTCCAACTGCAGATCCGCTTCTTTGGATTCGTATTTTGGCGGAGTGGCAACTTCGACTTCATAATAAGGATCCTCTTTCGTAAACTTCAGGATCCGTCCTCTCTCCAGACCATCAATCAGTACCCGGACCGTATCACCAGGCAACTTCAGCAGCTGCTTGATTTTTGATATGGTTCCGACTTGAAAAACATCATCCGATTTTGGTTCCTCCAGCTTTGCATCCTTCTGGGTAACGAGAAAAATCTCCTGGTTGTTCACCATTGCCGCTTCCAGCGCGGCAATGGATTTCGGTCTCCCGACATCAAAATGCAACATCATATACGGAAAGATCGTTAAACCCCTTAATGACAGCAAAGGAAGCCTTTTGACCGGCTCATTGCTCATTCGGTAATCACTCCTTGTATCTGTCTGTACTGCGTTTCCCTCATATTATACCGAATTATGTTAATATGTGCAATCAAAGCCTTTCTTTCCTGAGCCGGAAGCGGTCAGCAATTCGGACCCCGCCTGAACGGATGGCAGCGAACCTTCCCCTCCGGTCGGATACAGGGAAAGTCGGATGACTTCCTCCACCCGGCTGACCGGAAGAACCTGAATCTTTCCACTTTCAAACTGTTCCTGATCGTTTTCCACGGGGATCAGTACCCTTTCCGCACCGGCCTGAGCCGCTGCCCTGATCTTGACAGGTACCCCGCCCACCGGCTTGACATTTCCCCGGATGGAGACCTCTCCGGTCATGGCAATTTTATTGTCAATGGCTTTTCCGGTAATGGCAGAATATATGGCAGTCAGGATCGCAATCCCGGCAGAGGGCCCGTCCACCGGTGTTCCGCCAGGGAAATTCAAATGAATGTCATAATCCCTCGTATCGATATTCAGATACTTTCGAATGACTGTCATGACATTATCCACCGATCCCCTGGCTGTACTCTTTCTGCGGACTCTCTTGCCTTCCCCGCCGATTTCCTCTTCATCAATCATACCGGTTACCGTAAATATGCCTTTTCCCCTGGCCACAGGAATGGCCGTTGCTTCAATGTCCATTACAGCACCCAGATTGGGACCGTAGATAGCCAGCCCATTGACACATCCAATTTGCGGATCGTCTGTAATTTTCTTTTCCGGGCGGGGGGAATAGTTTCCGCTGTCGATCACCCATTCCACATCTTTTGTGGTGATTCTGGTACGTTCTTCCGTGAGGGCAATGCCGCCGGCCAGCTGAACAATATTCACTGCATCCCGGCCATTGCCGGCATATCCGCTTAATACGGACACCGCTTTGCTTTCGATCCCAAATCCACCTTTTTGCGCGGCATTTTCCGCGATGATTCCAATTTCCTCCGGACTCAGGGACCGGAAAAACACTTCCAGACAGCGGGATCGGATCGCCGGTGAAATCTCATCCGGATTTCGGGTCGTGGCCCCAATCAGACGAAAATCAGCCGGCAGGCCTTTCTGGAAAATTTCATGGATATGACGCGGAATATTGGTGTCCTGCGAGTTATAGTAGGCGCTTTCCAGAAATACCTTGCGATCCTCCAGAACCTTCAGCAATTTATTCATTTGAATCGGATGAAGCTCTCCGATTTCATCCAGGAAAAGGACGCCGCCGTGTGCCTTCGTTACCGCTCCCGGCTTGGGCTGGGGAATACCGGCTATTCCAAGGGGCCCGGCTCCCTGATAGATGGGATCATGAACCGAACCAATCAATGGATCGGCTATGCTCCGTTCATCAAAGCGTACCGATGTTGCGTCCATTTCAACAAATTTCGCATTCTGCCGGAAAGGCGACCGGGGATTCTTTTTTGCTTCTTCCAGCACCAGCCTGGCAGCACAGGTCTTTCCCACTCCGGGAGGCCCGTAAATAATGATATGCTGGGGATTGGGACCGCATAATGCCGCCTTTAATGCCTTGATTCCTTCCTCCTGACCGATAATATCCTGAAAGGTTTTGGGACGCGTCTTTTCAGAGAGCGGTTCACTTAAGGATATCTCCCGCATCCTCTGAAGCTTCTCCATTTCCTTTCTCGATTCTTTTTCCACTGCAGACTTGTTTCCCTGCTGCCCTTTCAG
Organism: Bacillota bacterium; assembly: GCA_036732425.1. Taxonomy (GTDB): domain Bacteria; phylum Bacillota; class Clostridia; order Caldicoprobacterales; family DTU083; genus UBA4874. The sequence goes on along the minus strand of DAINCI010000073.1, from coordinate 5,507 downwards.
CAGATTCAAAAAATACAGTCCTGTTACGATAGAAAAAAGGAACTGTATCATGATAAGGATCTCGCTCACCAAAATTATCCTTCCTTTCCATGCTCTTTCTGTACAGACTTTAAAAATAGTATGTGGGATCGGAAGGCATTTTATCCATCTGAGGAACATTCCACAGATCGATCTGCAAAAAAAAAAGGGAGCTGCCTGCTCCCTCTGCTTTTGCGTTATGATGCGGTTTCTTTCTTTTCCTTTGGCTTCTTTAAGGCTTTTCGGGGCTTTTCCCCTTCGGACAGGATCAGAATTGGATCCTGCTGACTCAGAATCGTATCACTGGTAATGATACACTTCTCGATATCATCCCTGGAAGGGATATCATACATGACATTCAGCATGATATCTTCCAGGATAGCCCGCAATCCTCTGGCACCTGTTTTTCGCTCAATGGCCTTTTTCGCAATGGCATTCAGTGCACCGTCTTCAAACTCCAGAGTCACACCATCCATCTCCAGCATCTTCTGATATTGTTTGACCAAAGCGTTTTTGGGCTCCTGCAGTATTTGAATCAAAGCCTTTTCATCCAGCGACTGCAGCGTGGCAATAATGGGCAGTCTGCCTACAAACTCCGGAATCAAACCGTACTTCAGCAGATCCTCCGGCAGGATGTGCTTCAGGATCTCTCCGATATCCTGACTGGCATTGGTTTGAATATCTGCTCCAAACCCCATGGTCTTTTTGCCGATTCGATTCTGGATAATCTTATCGATTCCGTCAAACGCTCCGCCACAGAGAAACAGGATATTGGTGGTGTCAATCTGAATAAACTCCTGATGGGGATGCTTTCTGCCGCCCTGAGGGGGCACACTGGCAACCGTACCTTCCAGAATCTTCAGCAAAGCCTGCTGAACCCCTTCTCCCGATACATCCCGGGTAATGGACGGGTTTTCCGATTTTCTGGCAATTTTATCAATTTCATCAATATAGATGATGCCCTTTTCAGCCCGTTCCACATCATAATCCGATGCCTGTATCAGCTTGAGCAGGATATTTTCCACATCCTCGCCGACATAGCCGGCTTCCGTCAGGGATGTGGCATCCGCCACAGCAAATGGAACATTCAGAATCCTGGCCAACGTCTGTGCAAGCAACGTTTTCCCGCAGCCTGTAGGGCCAAGCATAACAATATTGCTCTTCTGCAGCTCCACATCGTCATTCCGGACATCACTGTTAATCCGCTTGTAATGGTTGTATACCGCAACTGCCAGTGTTTTTTTGGCATGCTCCTGGCCTACCACATACTGATCCAGGATGTTTTTGATCTCATCCGGCTTTGGGATATCCTTGAACTCCAAATCGGAGGCATCCTCAAATTCCTCTTCAATAATTTCCTGACATAATTCAATGCATTCATCGCAGATATATACACCGGGCCCGGCAACCAACCGACGGACCTGGTCCTGCATTTTGCCGCAAAAGGAACACTTCAGCTGCTTCTTGTCTTCATATCTTGCCATGTCTTCACCTCTTATCCGCTATGCTCTCGTCATGATCTCATCAATCAGGCCATAGTCCTTAGCTTGTTCAGACGACATAAAGTGATCCCGCTCCGTATCCTGAACGATCTTTTCAAGAGGCTGTCCGGTGCGCTCGGACAGAATGCGGTTTAATCTTTCCTTCACTCTCAAAATCTGATCGGCATGAATCTTAACATCCGTCGCCTGTCCCTGAGCTCCGCCCATTGGCTGATGAATCAATATTTCACTGTTGGGCAGGGCAAACCGTTTCCCTTTCGTACCGGCAGCAAGGAGAAATGCGCCCATGGATGCTGCCATCCCGATACAAATGGTGGATACATCGCATTTAATGTACTGCATGGTATCATAAATGGCCAACCCGGCAGAAACGGATCCCCCCGGGCTGTTGATATACAGCCGGACGTCCTTGTCCGGATCGGCAGACTCCAGATAAAGAAGCTGTGCGACGATCAAATTGGCTGAAACATCCGTAACCTGCTCCCCCAGGAATATGATTCTTTCCTCAAGCAAACGGGAGTAAATATCATAGGATCGCTCTCCGCGATTTGTCTGTTCCACTACCATCGGTATAAGACTCATAACTCAATTCCTCCTTATTTTTCGCCGGCGGATTCCTTGCCGGCACTGCTGGCATCTTCCTCCACAGAAGCCTCTGAGGAGCTTCTGTGATCTTTCTCTTCTGCTCCGTCTTTCGAATCCTTTTTGCCTTCCACCACGACGGCTTCCTTCATAAGCATGTCCGTCGTCTTTTGAGGCAGAATACTCCCTTCGAGATATTCCTTATTGGATCCGAAGTTCTTTTTGACTTCCTCTGTGTCCATTTTATACTGCTCTGCCAACTCTGCATACTTCTTTTCCAGATCCCCATCCGTCACAGCAATGCCTTCCGCCTTGGTAACGGCCTCCATCACCAATTGTATCTTAACTCTATTGTATGCGGTTTCCTTATATTGTGCCCTAAAATCCTCAGCTGATGTATGGGTGGCTTCCAGGTACTGCTGCAGGTTCACACCGCTGTACTGCAGACGATATTCCACGTCGTGGACCATATTCTCGATCTCATTATCCACCATTTCCTCCGGAATATCCACTTTGGCATGATCCGCAATTTCCTGGATCAGCTGATTTTCCATAGTGGTTCTGGCAGTTTCATCTGCAGTTTTCTGCAGCTTTTTCCTGAGATCCGCCTGATACTCCGCAAGGGTACTGAACTCGCTGGTATCCTTCGCAAAGTCGTCATTCCTCTCCGGCAGCTCTTTTTTCTTGATTTCATGAATTTTCACATGAAAAACTGCTTCCTTCCCCTTCAGATCCTCAGCCTGATAATCCTCCGGGAATGTCACGGTAAGTTCCTTTTCTTCCCCCGGCTTCATTCCGACCAGCTGCTCTTCAAATCCCGGAATAAACTGGCCGGATCCAATGTCCAGAGACTGTTTCTCCGCCGATCCTCCCGGAAATTCCCTGCCGTCCATGGATCCGGAATAATCCAGCGTTACCCGGTCTCCATTCTCCACGTTCCGATCGGTAACATCAATCCATCGGGCATTGTCATCCAATGCCTTTTCCAATGCTTCTTCCACTTCCTCATCGGATACCGTATGATTGGCATCCTCCACTTCGATTCCTTTATATTGCCCAAGCTCCACTTCCGGCTTGACCACAACCTCCGCTGTCAGGATCAATTCCTTGCCGCTGCCGATCTGCGCAATATCGATCTCCGGCATGGCAACGGGCTCAATGCCGGTTTCCTTTACGGCATCATCATAGGCTTCCGGAAAGATGACATTGATGGCGTCTTCATAAAAAACCGCTTCTCCATAATACCTTTCAATAACCTTTCTGGGAACCTTCCCTTTCCGAAAGCCGGGAACGGAAATGCTTTTCCGGTTTTTCAGATAGGATTTCATCATGCCCTTCTCAAATGTCTGGGGGTCTATGTGAATCTCAAGCTTCACTTTCTTATTCTCCAGAATCTCTTTTGTAACCTTCACCAACAATGTCCTCCTTAAATGATCCGTCAATTCTCCGGTTCATATCTTGCCTTTCAGTATATCACTTAACCCAAAAAGGGATTCCTCTAACTTCCATTGCAAAAAAATCGGAAAACGGATACTAAATTTCCTAAATTGTATCTTAACATAACTGACAATTGATTGCAATACCACCTTCCGCTCCTTTTTTACTGGATTTTTGCGCAATGGTGCGGTATGATAGAAAGAAGAGTTGGTTCAGAAAGGATGATATAAGATGAATGAATTGCTGAAAAACCGGAATATACTGATTATGGGAGTTGCCAACAAATGGAGCATCGCATGGGGAATTGCACAGTCCTGTGCGGAAGCCGGTGCAAATCTGATTCTTACCTATCAGAATGAGAGAACAAAAAACGGCATTGAGCATTTGACCCGTGGTATGCAGGACATTACACTGTATCCCTGTGACGTGACCATCGACGATCAGATCGATCAGCTGTTCCAATCCATACAAAACGATTTCGGAATCCTGCATGGGCTGGTGCACTGCATGGCGTTTGCAAAAAGTGAGGAACTGGGGGGACACTATTACAATACTTCCCGGGACGGTTATCTGCTCGCTCAGAATGTCAGCTCCTATTCCCTGACAGCGGTTGCCCGCGGTGCACGGCCGCTTATGACGGAAGGCGGCAGCATTCTCACGCTGACGTATCTGGGAGGGGAACGCGCCATAAGGAACTATAACGTCATGGGTGTGGCAAAAGCTGCACTGCAGGCCTCCGTTCGTTATCTTGCCAACGATCTGGGGTCGGAGAACATCCGGGTCAATTCCATTTCTGCCGGCCCGATCAAGACCGTATCAGCCAAGGGAGTGAAGGATTTCAATTCCGTACTTGAAGTTTATGAGGAAAAAGCACCCCTTCACAGGACAACCAATCAAAAAGAGGTCGGAGATACTGCAGTGTTTCTGTTAAGTGACATGGCAGGGGGAATTACCGGAGAAAATATTCATGTGGACGCCGGATATCACATTGTCGGCTGACTTCCTCCCCCCTTACCAATGAAATAAATACTGCTTCCCATCCTTCATGATCCGGTAAATCAGTTCGGCAAACAGGCTGTTGGCCCAGGCAAACCACGGCCGGGTAAACTGACCCGGGTCATTCTTATGAAAGCTTTCATGCATGTAGCCGGTATCCGCATCAGTTCCGGCTATCATTTTCAGCAGCTCCCTGACTTCCTCCCCGTCTGTGGAGGTCAGTGCCTGCATGATCAGCCCGATATGCCAGATATAGTCCTTTGACGTATGGGGGCTGCCAATGCCTTTTGCGCAGCTGCCTTCAAAGAACCAGGGATTGTCCCTGCTCAACAGGAACCTTCGGGTATTGACATAGATGGGATCCTCCGCTGCCTGATACTGCAGATAGGGTATGGATAAAAGACTGGGCACATTGGCATCGTCCATCAGATTATAGTGCCCCATGCCATCCGTCTCATAGGCATAGATCGGTCCATATTTCGGATGACGGAAGATTCCATGGCTCTGAATCCCATCATTGATTTCCCTGCCAAGCTTTTTTGCGGAGCCGGACAAAGCATCGTCCTTCCAGACATCCCGTGCGATCTCATCAATGTATCGAAGAACGACGACAGCAAACATATTGGCAGGAATCAAATAATGGAAGGTACACGCATCGTCACTGGGCCGGAAGCCGGACCAGGTCATGCCGGTATAGCGGACCGGCGTTCCCCTGCCCCCGTTCTGCAGCGTTTCCGTAGGAAGACTGCTTGCCCGTTCGAAGCGATACGGAGAATCTTCTGAATGATGCTGCTCCCTCTGCCAAAGCTCCAGTATGGTGCGGACCGCTTCCCGGAATCCATTGTCAAAAAACGATGTTGCCCCCGTTGCCTTCCAATACAGATAAGACAGCTGAATGGGATAACATAAGGAATCCGCTTCGTATTTTCTTTCCCATACCCATGGATTCTGTTGGGTTCTGTCCTGTCTGTG
>DAINCI010000072.1:0-9904 GCA_036732425.1 Bacillota bacterium | reverse complement strand
GCGCTGCTGATGTGCACTTCCAGACTTTTTCCTTCTCGCAACTGTCAAAGATGAGATTGTTTCCGCTTTGTCAATATATTTTTTAAGATTTTTTGCACTTTTTTGTCTATGCCATTTCAAAAGCTCACTCAAGTGCAAGAAATACTATATCACAAATTTATTCGGCATTCAAGCCTATTATTCCACTTTTTTCTCAGAATATTATATATAAAGATAAAAATGCGCTTTTTTCCGCCGGCCGGAACGGAGAATATCATTGACGCATTCGGGATGGCAGGCCCCCGATTCAAAATTGACAGGGACCATTCGTACCATCTCTGCCCGGCCGGCATATCTTATACCATATACGATTGAACAATTGTTCTTATCATTCCTATGAAAGGAGAAAGTATATGGGATATACAGCATTGACCTCTTTACATTGGGTTTATCTCCTGTTCATTCTTCTCATCATCGTCGTTATGATCATGAGAAGAGATACCACTTTGATATGCGTGGCCGGCATTTTCGTCCTTGGTCTTGTGGCAACAGGATCCCTGCACCAGTCTGTTATGGGCATCTTCAGCAGTTTCATCTATGCAATAACGGAATTGCTGAGTACGATTCTGATTATCTCTGTAATTACCGGCATGAGCAAGGTCATGCTGGAAACCGGAATCAATGAAGAGATGGTTCGTCCTTTTACAAAACTGATTCGCTCGCCTTCCCTGGCTTACTGGATTATCGGTATTCTGATGATGGTGATCTCCTGGTTCTTCTGGCCCTCGCCGGCAGTGGCCCTGCTGGGTGCCGTTCTGCTTCCCGTGGCGCTTCAGGTGAAATTGCCCGCCCTCGGCGCTGCCATGGCAATGAATCTTTTTGGACATGGCATTGCCCTGTCAGGTGATTTCATTATTCAGGGAGCACCAAAGCTGACAGCGGATGGAGCGGGAATCCCGGTTGGGGATGTCCTTTCCGCCAGTGTTCCCCTGGTGATCATCATGGGCGCAGTAACGACCATAACCGCTTTTTGTTTCCTGAGGTGCGACATGAAAAAGGGTACCCTTACCATGGAAACCAATCCGGTAAAAGAAGAGGAAACCACGAAAGCCTCCGAAGGGAAGGAAGACACAAAACGCACCCTTTCCGGAACAACAAGGAAAATTCTTGCCGCCTTGATCCCGGTATTCTATCTGGCAGATCTCCTGGCCATGTTTCTGTTCAAACTGCAGGGAGGAGATGCCACTGCCCTTGTGGGAGGGACTTCCCTTTTTATCCTGATTCTGATTGCCATGCTCTCCCACAAAAGCAGTGGTCTGGAGAAAATAACCTCCTATTTTATCGATGGGTTGAAATTTGGATTTCAAATTTTTGGGCCGGTGATCCCTATTGCTGCGTTCTTCTATCTGGGAGATGCCGCATTTCCCCATATTTTCGGAGAAGGTTTGCCGGCCGGATCCAGCGGTTTGGTAAACGATCTCGGTATCGCACTGGCCAGCGCCGTTCCGCTGAACAAAGCAGTCGCAGCGGTCACCTCCACAATAGTGGGCTCCATTACCGGACTGGATGGTTCCGGATTCTCGGGAATCAGCCTGGCCGGCTCTGTGGCAAAACTGTTTTCCACAGCCATCGGCAGCGGAGCGGCTACTTTAACCGCCCTTGGGCAGGTGGCAGCAATCTGGGTAGGCGGAGGCACCCTGATCCCATGGTCCGTTATCCCGGCAGCGGCGATCTGCGGGGTCAGTCCCTTTGACCTGGTTCGCCGGAATATGAAACCGGTCGCGATCGGTTTGGCAGTCACCACCATCGCAGCAATCTTCCTGATTTAGGAAAGCTGACCGTCCCATCTTTGTTCCTTCAATTGCCGGGTAATTCACAAACCTTATTATGAACTTCTTTATTGTAATAAAAAGATTCTTCAAAAAATTCTTCCTGGCCAGGAAGAATTTTTTATACATTCGTAAAGTACATGTTTATACATTACGAATTATATATATTTTGGCTATGCAAAATTTAAAATCAAAAATTGTATTTCCTGAATTGAATTCATAGTCTCTTCCCTTCTTAAGAAAATTATGTAAACGTGCTGTATATTGTATATTTGCATGTCATGGATTTCTTGCCGTGCATGTCAAATTATCAGAAAAATGCAATCCAATAATGTAATTTTTCAAATTATAAGTTATAAATATAAAATTATAATTGTACTTCGATACAAAATGAATTAGAATAGGTAAAAATAGACGGCGATTTATTTTAAGGAGGTAATGAACCATGAAAAAAATCATTGGAATCCACCTGATCCTCAGCCTTGTCCTTCTGACAGCTGCAGGATGCTCCTCCACTCCCACCGGGAAAAGCGGCAGTGGCAATGTGATCCGGATCGGTGTCTATGAGCCTTCGTCCGGTGACAACGGTGCCGGCGGGAAACAGGAGATCCTTGGGATCGAATACGCCAATACCGTTGTCAACACCGTTGAAATCGGCGACAAAACCTATAAGATCCAACTGGATATCGTCGATAACGAATCGTCCACAGACAAGGGTCCTTCCGCAGCATCCTCGCTGGTCAGTGCCAAGTGTTCCGCTGTCATCGGCTCCTATGGTTCCAGTGTATCCATTGCAGCCAGTGATGTATTCCGAAACGCCGGGATCCCCGTAATCGGTCCTTCCTGTACCAATCCCCAGGTTACGCTGGGAAATACCCATTACTTCCGGGTCTGCTATCTTGATCCTTTCCAGGGTACAGTACTGGCCAACTTTGCCGCTGACAATTTTCAGGCAAAAAAAGCCTATATCCTGACAAAACTCGGAGATGACTACTCCGCAGGTCTTGGCAACTACTTCAAGACTGCCTTTACCGGGATGGGTGGTACGATTGTGGAGGAAAACTTTCAGGAGGGGAACAGCGATTTCACCGCATATTTGGCTACTGCCACCAACGAAGGGGCAGATGTTATCTTCGTACCGACATCCACGGAAGCGGCGTCCCTGATCATTGGTCAGGCAGCCTCCCAGGATATCGGCATTCCCCTGCTTGCAGGAGACACATGGGACAGTTCCGTTATTCTGGATGCCGCCAAAGGTTCGGGACAGAAAGTTTTTGTGTCCACCTTTTTTGATGAGGGGGATGATTCCGCTGCCGGCTCCCGGTTCGTGACCGATTTCAAGACATGGCTGAGCAAAAATCCGGCCAAGCGCAACAACAATGGCGGCAATGATATTGTGGCAGCCGTTTCCGCATTGGGCTATGATGCCTATATGACTGTCATCGAAGCGATCAAGACTGCCGGAAGCGCAGATCCGACAGCGGTCAACGATGCTTTATGGAATGTAAAATATGCCGGAGTCACCGGGGATATCTCCTTTGACAAAAATGGGGACGCCATTCGGGAGGAAGCCTATATCAAACAGGCAAACAATTCGGATGCCACCTGGAAGTTCGTCGGCATTCAGGGCGTGAATTAATTTTTGGGAGGCTTTCATATGGAATTTTTTCAAACCAATCTGCCTTATATCCTGGCCGGCATTTCCGTAGGAGGACAATACGCCCTGATTGCCATCGGATATACCCTGGTTTATGGAATACTCCGGCTGATCAATTTTGCCCATGGCGATATCTTCATGGCTGCCGGGTTCATGATGGTTTATCTTTCTGCCAGCCTGCCACTTTGGCTGTCCATTCCTCTGGTCATTCTGCTGACCGTACTGCTGGGCTTCCTGGTGGAGCGGATTGCTTACAAGCCGCTCCGAAAGGCTCCGCGGATGTCAATTATGATCAGTGCCATCGGCGTTTCCTATCTGCTTCAGAACTGCGCATGGTATGTGACCAGCGGCCTGGCGAAACAATTTCCTGTCATACCCTGGATCAGTGATTCCATCACTGTTTTCTCCGCTACCACCAAGGTGGTGACCATCATAACGCCGGTACTTACGCTGGTGCTGGTTGCGGTCCTGGTCCTGCTCATCCGCCATACCAAAATCGGAATGGCAATGCGGGCGGTATCCAGGGATTTTGAAACAAGTCAGCTTATGGGCATAAAGATCAACTCCGTTATCAGTACCACCTTTATCGTTGGTTCCTTCCTGGCAGCAATCGGTTCGATCCTATATTTCACCAACTATACCACCGTTACACCGACAGCCGGATCCATGCCGGGTCTGAAGGCTTTCGTTGCAGCCGTTTTCGGCGGGATCGGAAGCATACCCGGTGCAGTGCTGGGCGCCTTCCTGATCGGTATTTGTGAGAATATCATCAAAGGATTGGGCTGGACAACTTTTTCCGATGCTTTTACCTTTGCACTGCTTATCGCTATCCTTATCGCCAGGCCCACAGGGCTTTTCGGCGAAAAATCCACGGACAAGGTTTAGGTGAAGATTATGAAAATGAAAAATAAAATCATTACAGCAGTTGTTCTGATTGTGATACTTTTTGTACTGCTTCTGGTACTGGAACGGATATTGCCCCCTTCCTCCATGCTCTTCGTGGTATTGAAGAAAGGCGCTATTTATGCTCTGGCAGCGGTCTCCATGAATCTGCTCAACGGCTTTACCGGCCTGTTCTCTCTCGGTCAGGCAGGATTCATGCTCATCGGGGCTTATACCTACGCCATATTGACCATCCCCATGGAAACCCGGGGTATGGTGTATCAATACTTTGACGGAGGAATCGTACCATTTGCCCTGCCGGTTCTTCTTGCCATTCCTCTGGCTGGTCTGGTAACAGCTGTTTTTGCCTATCTCATTGGCTTGCCGGTTCTCAGGTTGAAAAGTGACTATCTGGCCATAGCCACCCTGGGCTTTGCGGAAATCATACGCGCAATTCTTCAATGGGATAAACTGGGTCCCGTTACCAATGGGTCCAATCTTCTGAAATGTTATCCTGTCTTTACCTCCGTGGCCTTTCCCTTTGCCGTAGCAGGAGTCTGTATTGCCATTATTGTTCTCCTGATCAATTCTTCCTACGGGCGGGCATTCAAAGCCATTCGGGAAGATGAGACCGCAGCGGAGGCAATGGGAATCAACCTTGCCCATCACAAACAACTTTCCTTTACCATCAGCTCCTTTTTTGCAGGGATAGGTGGGGCTCTCCTCGCCATGTATCAGACAACCGTACAGGCATCAGCGTTCCGGACCACCATGACCTATGAAATTCTCCTGATTGTGGTAATTGGCGGCGTCGGTTCCGTTACGGGAAGCTGTATTTCCTCTTTCCTGTTCATTGCCTGCAGCGAATGGTGGCTGAGGTTCCTGGATAATACCACTTTTATCGGTAATTTTAAGGTGCCTCTTCTGGGACCCGGTTTCCGAAAGGTCGTCTTCTCGGTCATCGTTATGATTATTGTGCTGTTCTACAGCAAGGGAATCATGGGAACAAAGGAATTTTCACTGGAAGCAACAGATCAATTCTTCCGGAAGCGGTCCGGAAAGAAAAAGAAGGAGGATGTTCCGGCATGACAGACCGTATTCTTCAGATGGAAAACCTGACCATGCAATTTGGCGGCGTAATGGCCCTGGATAACCTTTCCCTGAAAATAAACCAGGGAGAAATTATAGCCCTCATCGGCCCCAATGGGGCGGGGAAAACCACAGCATTCAACTGCATCACCGGTGTCTATGAACCCACAAACGGATGCATCCGATATGAAGGGCAGATCATCGCCTCCAATCATCCCCAGGGTAAAATGAAAAAGCTCTATATCGGAGAGAACAAAAATTCCTGCACAAGGGTGATCCGACATACTCCGGATAAAATAGCCCAAATGGGCATTGCCCGTACGTTCCAGAATATCAGACTGTTCAAGGATCTTACCGTATTTGAGAACGTTCTGATCGCCAAACATATGCACATGAAACAGAACGTTTTCACGGCAACCTTTCGCATGAATCGTCGGGAAGAAAAGCGTATCCGGAAGGAATGCCTGGATTTGCTGGAAGAACAGGATCTGCTTCCCTTCTGCGGCGAACCGGCAAGCAGCCTGCCCTATGGACTGCAGCGCCGGCTTGAAATTGCCCGGGCACTGGCATCCGGGCCAAAGCTCCTGCTGCTGGATGAACCCGCGGCAGGCATGGATCCTCAGGAAACCCGCAGCCTGGCGGATTTCATTGTCCATATCCGGGATAAATATCATCTTACCATTTTTCTGATCGAACATCATATGGACCTGGTCATGCGAATTTCCGACCGTATCTACGTGCTGGACTTTGGAAAGCAGATTGCCCAGGGTTCGCCGACTGCGGTTCAAAACAACCAGCGCGTGGTGGAAGCGTATCTGGGGGTGGCAGAAGATGCTTGAAGTAAAGGAACTGAAAGTCAATTACGGCGGAATTGAAGCTGTCAAGGGAATCTCCTTCTCCGTACCGGAAGGAAAGATTGTTACCCTCATTGGTGCCAACGGTGCAGGAAAAAGCACTGCACTCCGCACCATTTCCGGGTTGATCCGCCCAATCAGCGGCAGTATCTCCTTTCTTGGAGAGAACATTACCGGAAAGGACCCCGCCGATATTGTGGCAAAGGGCATCACTCTGGTTCCGGAAGGAAGAAAAATATTCCCTGACATGACCGTCCTGGAAAACCTGAAAATCGGTGCATATCTCCGAAAGGACAATCTGGAGGAAGATCTCAAATGGATATTTGAACTGTTCCCCCATCTGAAGGAGAGAACCTGGCAGCCGGGTGGAACCCTGTCTGGCGGGGAACAGCAAATGCTCGCGGTAGCCCGGGCATTGATGAGCCGCCCCAGGCTCATCATGATGGACGAGCCTTCCCTGGGACTGGCTCCCATTGTCGTCAGGGATATTTTCCACATCCTTCAGGAAATTCACAGGCAGGGGGTAACGATCCTGCTGATTGAGCAAAATGCAAACATGGCACTGAAAACGGCGGACATCGGTTATGTTCTGGAGACCGGACGGATCACTCTCAGCGGGTCCGGTGCGGAACTGCTGGCAAACGAAGGAGTCCGGAAAGCGTATCTGGGGACTTGAACGGTCCCCTCTTTTCATGAATATACTATTCCATGGGTTGACAAAGTGAAGGAAAGTACATAGAATAAGTCATAGCAAACATATATGAATAGGAGGATGATAACTCATGAAAGCAGATTATCCGGCAATCGGAGCATTGCTGGCTGCCATTGTGCTCATTGGCATTTTGGCATATTTAAGCAGGAAAAAAGTGGATTTTGGCCTGCGAACCATTATCGCTCTGGTATTCGGGCTGGTACTGGGCATCGTTTTTGAAGGACATACAGATTATGTGCAGCCGATCGGTACAATTTATGCCAACATTATTTCAGCCTTTGTCGTCCCGCTTTTGTTTTTCAGTGTCATTTCCGGCATCACCAATCTGGAAAATGTAAGCAAACTGAAAACAATTGGACTGAAAAGCATAGGATTGCTTATTTCAACCACGTTTATCGCATCCACAATCACATTGCTTGTTTCCCTGCCGCTGGGTATTGGAAAGGGTGCGGCGATCACCCTGCCGGCGGATTATGAAGCGAGGGAAATTCCGAAAGTATCACAGGTCATTATTGATTTGTTCCCCAGGAACTTTTTTGAGCAGGCTTCAACAAATACAGTCGTGCCCATTATTTTGTTTGCCCTGTTGATTGGCGTAGCAGCGGTGATGCTGTCCGCGAAGGATCCCCAGGGAGTGAAGCCCTTTAAGCGCTTTGTGGATTCTGTTTCAAAAGTAAACAATACTGCCATCTCATACATCATTGCATTTACACCCTATGCCGTACTGGCTTTGGTTGCAAACGCGGTATCCAATAACGGACCGGACAAGTTGTTGCCTCTCCTGCCTGTATTGGCTGTGGCTTATTTGTTATGCTTCCTTCAAACCTTTGGAGTAAACAGCATATTGATTGGAACAATGGCCAAATTAAATCCCATCCGGTTCTTTCAGCATATCTGGCCTGCACAGGTAATCGCCTTCACTACCCAGAGCAGCATCGGAACGATTCCTGCGACGGATAAATGCCTGAGAAAGGCAGGTGTCTCTGAAAATATTTCTTCCCTTGTTGTACCGTTGGGTGCAAATATCGGCATGCCCGGTTGTGCAGGTATCTGGCCGACCTTGCTGGCGGTTTTTGCAATCCATGGGTTGAATATGGAATATTCTGCCGTGCAGTATATCCTCCTCGTTCTGATCACCACCCTGGTCAGCATAGGAACCGTAGGGGTCCCGGGAACAGCCACCATTACCGCAACTGCCGTGTTTGCAGCAGCAGGACTTCCGATTGAGATTATAGTGCTGTTGGCACCGATCAGCTCCATTGTAGACATGGCCCGCACCGCCACCAATGTAAGCGCAGCCGCAACAACCGCCTTAATTGTTGCCAAAAGTGAAAAGGAACTGGATTTGAAAAAATACAATGAGGTTCATGATGAACCGCAAAAAGGATCAACGGTAGGAACGGATTAAAAACAGGATAATGATCAAAAGGATCAGGACAGACAATATCAATCCTGTCTTTAATACATTCAGGGCAAAAGGGATCGTTATACCGCTGTTCCCTGCAATGAGACCAAAACTGATCAGAATTCCTGCCAGGATAATACTGAGAGCCAGCATAATCACACTGAGGGAGATTCGGTTCGTGATCCGATTCAATTGCTTCTGAAGCGAACCCTCCCCCCTTATTTCAATGGGAACCGAAAAATCCTGCTCTCCAATTCTGTGCAGAATGTTTTGCATCACAGCCGGGAATTCATGCAGCATCCTTTGATATTTCCATATCCCTTTCCGAACCTGCTTCTTTACTTTTCGCAATGAGAAAGATTGACAGGCCAGCTTTTTGGCGATGGGTTCCGCGATGGTAATGGCATTGAGCTCCGGGGCCAGCTTTTCCAGCACCCCCTGCAGGGTCGCCAAAGTTTTTGCCAGCAAAGTGAATTCATGTGGAATTTTGATATGATTTACATACACCGTCTGAAAGACTTCCCGGATCAGATCATCAATCCGGATTTGATCCATGGGCAGAGTCAGGTATTTCGCAACGATCGTGTCGACACCCTTTTCAAAGTTTTTCATATCCTTTTGGTCCACCGTAACGTCCATATCCACCAGAGAGCGAACTACCATTCCGCTGTCTTTGGTGGTAACTCCAACAAAGAATCCGGAGATCATCTCCTTGCTGGTCTCATCCAGACGCCCCACCATCCCGGTATCGAGAAAAACCACTGTCCCGTCGTCCGGCATCACCTGTATGTTGCCCGGATGGGGATCCGCATGAAAAAAGCCATCCCGTAAGATCTGATTGCATATGGACGTGGCAATTCTTTCCCCGATTTTCCTTCGGTCCAGCCCCGCCCGGTCCAATGCCTCCAGATCGCTTATTTTCAGGCCATCCGAATATTCCATGGTAAGAACGCGTTTTGTGGTATAGATCCACTTTGCCTTCGGTACCGTGATGCCCTCATCCTGACGGAAATGACGCAAAAAGGTATCTGCGTTTTCTCCTTCCTCCATGAAATTCAACTCTGCCTTCATGGTACTTTCAAAATCTTCCACCATGCCGTTGAAATCATAAAGTTTTCCGAATTTGGTATGACGATCAATAAAGTGAGCCATGCTTTTCATAATATCCAGGTCCAGGTCGATGGTATCCTCTATTTCCGGTCTCTGAACTTTCACGGCAACCTGCATTCCGGAAAACAGCCTTGCGCGATGGACCTGGGAAACAGAAGCCGCGGCGATTGGATCCGGATCAAATTCCTGATAGATATGCTCCAGGCTGTCTTGAAACTCGCTTTCGATCAAAGTTCGGACCTCCGAAAACGAAAACGGCGGTACCGAATCCTGGAGTTTTTTCAATTCCTTCACAACACCATCCGGCAGAATATCCTGTCGGATGCTCAGAATCTGGCCCAGTTTGACAAATGTCGGACCCAGCTCTTCCAAAGCCATCCTCAGATG
>DAINCI010000071.1:0-10044 GCA_036732425.1 Bacillota bacterium | reverse complement strand
TAAACGGACAACCATATTATCTGCGGGGTAACAACATCACCATGTACCGCTTTTTTGAAGATCCGGATCGTGGTACGCTTCCTTGGAATCGGGATTGGGCAGAGAAGGTCCTGCGTAGCTTTAAGGAGCTCAACATGAATAGTATTCGCTATTGTATTGGCTTTCCCCCCGAGCTATGGTATGAGTTGGCGGATGAGCTTGGCTTTTTGATCGATGATGAATATCCAATTTGGCTGGAAGTCCAGAGAGTACATACGGATTCATGGCGCGCTTCTGCAGAACAGTTGGAGATCCCATACACAGCCGACAGCCAATATTGGAAGGATATTGAGACGCTCGATGGGAAATACCCTGTATGGGGTGATACTCTGCCGCCCATCGAAGAAATGATCATTCCCGAGTTGATCGATTGGATCAATGAACGTGCCAATCATCCCTGCGTTGTGATCTGGGACATTCAAAATGAAACCACAACTTTTCTGACTGAAATCATGATTAAAAAGGTACGGGAATCCGGTGTGGATCTTTCAAACCGACCTTGGGACAACGGGTGGGCGCCTCCTGCTGCCGCGAGCGACCCGATGGAATGTCATCCGTACCTTTTCAGCGATTATCGCTTTGAAATGACAGAAATGAATCAGATCGACAAAGACCCGGCACTCCGATCACCGTCTTTCTATAATTACAGCCACTCTTCCGATTTGCGTCTGTTGCCGCCCAATCCGCGTATTATCAATGAATACGGTTGGCTCTGGATAAACCGCGATGCAACTCCTACAGCTTTGACAAAAAAATTCTACGGGACAAGATTGCCGGGTGCATCTCCGGATGAGCGGCGTTACTTTTATGCCCATACCGTCGGTAAGCTGACCGAGTTTTGGCGCAGCGGGCGCAAGGCCGCTGGTGTCCTGTATTTTTGTGGATTAACCTATTGTAAGGAGGGAGGCCTTACCTGTGACGCATTTCTCTCCGATATTGCCCATCCTGCCTGCGATCCACTTTTCCGTAAAAGAATGGCAGATGCAATGGCTCCCATCGGTATATGCATTGAGGATTGGGCCGAGGTTCATACATCTGGCGGAAAGAACTTCCATGTCTCCATGTATAACGATCAGGCCGATGATTGGGCGGGGATTGTTCGGCTTTCCCTATATAGGGAAAGCAACAAGCTAAGCTGTTCTGAAAAAAGTTATACGATTAAAAAGTTTGGATGCTGTGAGAAAATTTTTTCGGTTTCCATTCCCCCGGAAGACGGTAACTACCGGCTGATTGCTTCCTATACAGATGCTTCCGGCGAAGAAATAAGCAGCATCCGGGAGTTTGTTCTTGAGTGAATTTGTTTTTGTATGAACTAATCCCGTCACATTCTCATCACAAAATGCGTGTATAATAGAAATGATTATATTTGGAAGTGGTGGAGAATGAATCGAATCCTGATTGTCGACGATGAGGAAAGAATCCGGAATCTGATCCGGAAATATGCAGAGTTTCAGGACTACGAAGTAGCTGAGGCATCAGATGGTCTGGAAGCGGTGGAAATATGCCGCAGACAGGATTTTGATGTCATTGTCATGGATATCATGATGCCGGAGCTTGACGGGTTTTCGGCCTGCAAGGAGATCCGGAAAGTTCGGGATACTCCGGTTATCATGCTTTCTGCACGGGGTGAGGAGTATGACAAGCTTTATGGGTTTGAGCTGGGCATTGACGATTATGTGGTGAAACCTTTTTCTCCCAGGGAGCTGATGGCACGGGTGCAGGCAGTCACGGAACGATATCGGAAAAAAACGGATGATCCGAGGAGGGATATCTTTATTCTGGAAGGATTGACCGTGGATTTTACCTCAAGAACGGTTACCGTGGACGGGGGACGAATTGACATGACGCCAAAGGAATATGACCTTCTCTTTTATCTGGTGAAAAACCGGAATATTGCTCTGACCAGGGAAAAGATTCTTACGGAAGTATGGGGCTATGACTTTTTCGGCGATGAGCGCACTCTGGATACGCATATCAAGCTGCTGCGGAACAGTCTTGGCGGATATCGGAAATTCATTATTACCCTCAGAGGGGTGGGATATCGTTTTGAAGCTTAAACGGATGAGCGTTCAATGGAATCTTTTCCTCTATTTTACTCTTTTTGTGGCATCGATGCTTGTATTGTTGTGGCTGTTTCAAACGGTATTCCTGGATAGTTTTTATAAAAGCATCAAGATTCATCGTATCAAATCCTCTGCGGAGAGCATAGCAAAGAATATAGACAATCCGGATTTGCAGGATTTGGTTGCACGCATTTCTGAGCAAAACGATCTGAACATTAAGGTAACGGATGAAGCCGGCAGAGCGTTGTATTCGGCGGATAATCTGCCGGAGAGCATCCTTCGGCGCATGCCCCCCATAGAATTTATGCGGCTGAGAAAGCTGGCGGAGGAAAAGGGCGGTACTGTTCTGGAACGTTTCCGGCTGGACAAGCCCGGGAACAGGGACCAGGGAAGTAATTTTATAGGGCGGGTTCCGCCTCCGGACCGGAAAATATCGGAAATTGTGATCCATGTCCGGCTGCTTTCTGCAAAGAATGGTTCTCAGCGGGTCATTCTGCTGAATTCCATGATCAGTCCGGTCAATGCAACGGTGGATACTCTGCGGGTTCAGCTGATCTGTATTACCATTATCATGCTGGTGCTGGCCTTTTTTATCGCTTTGCTTCTTTCCAGGAAAATCGCAGGCCCTATCGTCCGGATCAACCGGTCTGCCCGGAATCTGGCCAATGGCAATCCGGACATTGTATTTGACGGGGATGGCTATCGTGAGATATCCGAACTCAATGATACCCTTACCTATGCGGCAAAGGAGCTCTCCAAAACGGAAAAACTGCGCCGGGAGTTAATTGCCAATGTTTCGCATGATCTTCGGACCCCTCTGACCATGATTACCGGCTATGCAGAAGCCATGTGTGATTTGCCCGGTGAAAATACCGTTGAGAATGTGCAGATCATTATTGAGGAAGCAAAGCACCTGACGGAACTGGTCAACGACATGCTGGATTACAGCAAGCTTCAGTCCGGTACACAGGAGCTGAATATTACGGAATTCAATCTGACAGACAGCATTCGCAGCATTCTGGATCGGTATTCCGCCATGATCCGGCCGGAAGGATATCATATTACGTTCCGGCCAGACCGGGATGTATCCGTTCGTGCCGATGAAATGCGGATATCGCAGGTGATTTATAACCTGATGAACAATGCCGTTGTCTATACCGGACCGGACCGGAAGGTTTCCGTTGTGCAAACGGAATACAGGGGATTTGTGAGAATTGAGGTAAGGGATACAGGAGACGGTATTCCCGAAGACCAGTTGAAAAACATATGGGACAGATATTATAAGCTTGACAAAATGCACAGCCGGGTCCAGGGCACCGGCCTGGGACTTTCCATTGTAAAATCCATTCTGACTCTTCATGGCGCCCGGTTCGGTGTCCAGAGCAGGGTGGGGGAAGGCAGCACATTTTGGTTTGAGCTGAACACATGCGGTATCAGATAGCCTGGCTGTTCAATGAACTAAGTGTTTGCTGTATCCTCAGACAGAGAATCTTTTGGTGTTATTTCACCATAAGGGGCTTCTTCTATAATCTTTGATTCAGGAGGAGAGTGTTTATACATTCAGCTGATTTTCAGCTGCATTTCACAAAGCCATCACATTGCCCCCTTAGTATAACAATAAAGGAAAGGGGTGATGGATGATGATTAAAAAATGGCGTCAAAAAAAGAATGGTATCGATCTTCCGGTCCCGGAACAGAAGTGCTCCACTCAAATGAGTCCGGGGAGAAATCCGGCGGATGTACCGAAACTGTCCTGTTCCGGGCAGAATCAGGCGGTCGCTCTGCGGCACGAGCTGAAGCATACGATGAATCCTGCCGATTGCTGTGCTCTCCGCGCAAAACTGCATCTCTTTTTCGCATATGATGATCATGCCGATGCCAATGGAAAGTACAGGATTCAAAGCCTGTATTTTGACAATCCGGACAATATGGTGCTTCGTCAGAAACTGGATGGGGTGAATAACCGGGAAAAATTCCGGATCCGCTGCTACAATAACGATCCGGGTTTTATCCGATTGGAAAAAAAGTCAAAAATAAACGGACTTTGCGGCAAACAAGCTGCAATGCTGACCCGTGAAGAGTGTGAGTATCTGATCCGCGGCGATATTCGGTGGATGAGAGAGAGCGGAAACCCTCTGCTTCTGGAATTGTACACCAAAATGCAATATCAGATGCTTCGGCCCGGAACAGTGGTGGACTATGAACGGGTGGCTTATGTTTACCGTCCCGGAAATGTCCGGATTACCCTGGACAGCCACATGCAGACCGGTCTTGCCGGAAAGGATCTGTTCAATCCGGATTTGCCGGTTCTGGCAGCCTGCCGTCCGGATATCGTGATTCTGGAAGTGAAATACGATGACTTTTTGCCGGATCCCGTTGCGGACATTGTAAGGATACCAAACAGGCGGCAATCCCCGTTTTCCAAATATGCCGCTGCCAGGATTTACGGTTGATTTGATCAGGCTTTATCGAAGAATATTATGTTTTGATCAAAGAATATTCTGCTTTATCAGAGAACGGGAGACAGACAGTATAATAGGAGGAGACAGATAATTATGAGTTTCAAGGATATTTTCAAATCAAACTTTATTGAGAACGTGAAGGGCTTCTCTGCTCTGGATATGGTCATTGCCATGGGCCTTTCCTTTATTATTGGTTTATTTATTTTCTATGTTTATAAAAAGACGTTTACCGGAGTGATGTATTCCGCCAGCTTCGGGATATCTCTCATGGCCATGTCCATGATCACAACCATGATTCTTTTGGCAGTGACTTCCAACGTAGTCCTTTCCCTTGGTATGGTGGGTGCCCTGTCCATTGTAAGATTTCGGACAGCGATCAAGGATCCGCTGGATATCGCTTTTCTGTTCTGGGCCATTTCGGTCGGCATCATACTGGGCGCAGGCATGATTCCGCTGGCGGTGTTCGGCTCCATCTTTGTCGGTGTGATCCTGCTGCTGTCTGTGAACAAAAAGAGTTTTGAAAATCCCTATATTCTCATGGTTCGTTATACCGGTGAGGATTATGAAGAGGAGATCATGAAACATATCAAGGGAAATGTGAAGAAGTTTGTTGTAAAGTCCAAAACCGTATCCACGGAAGGCATCGAGCTGACACTGGACGTCCGGCTCAACGGGATGTCCACAAAATTCATCAACAGCCTCAGCGGTCTGAACGGGGTAAGGAATGCTGTCCTGGTCGGATACAACGGCGATTATGTGTCTTAGGAATGGAGTTGGTTACAGATGATCGGGCAAAAACATTTGGGTGGGTTGATTGCTGTACTGCTTGTGTTTGCAGTCCTTCTGACCTGTTTTGTCATGGCTGGTGCGGAAGATTCCGTCATTCCTGAGACAGAGGATTCTACGCCGGACTATACCAGCCTTTTTGATAAAAATACGGTGATGAACATAACTATTGATGCAGAAGAAAAGGATTTTCAGGAGATGCTGGATAACGCAAGGAAAGAGGATTACATTAAGTGCGATGTTACGGTAAACGGGACAAAGGTTCAAAATGCAGGAATCCGGCCAAAGGGAAATTCCAGTCTGTCCATGATCGCATCCAATGAGGATACGGACCGGTACAGCTTCAAACTGGAGTTTGATCACTACGTGAAACATCAGAGCCTGAAAGGGCTGGACAAAATGGTGATCAACAACATCCAGAGTGATGCGACCTATATGAAGGAATATCTGTCCTACGATCTGATGTCCCAAATGAAAGTTCCCACACCGCTTTTTGCATATGCAAACGTTACGGTAAACGGAAAGCCATGGGGTTTCTATCTGGCAGTGGAGTCCCTGGAGGAAGGCTTTGCCCAGCGCAACTACGGCACAGGCTATGGCATGCTTTATAAACCGGAAGGAATGGGCGGGAGAGGATCCGGAAAGATGAATGATGCCATGGAGAAAATGCGGGATCGGGAAAAGTCCGGTGAAGATACGGAACAAACACAGAAACAGAGGCTGCAGATGCCTGGTAATGGCGTACAGGGCCAGGACAATGCAATAAAGAACAAGAGCAATGTCATGCAGGACCAGGGAAATGCGGTAAAGGATAAGAACAATATCATACAAGGTCAGGGAAATGCGATGCAGCTTCCGGACAATGGGGATAGTGAACAGCAGGGCGGGCCAAAGGCAGGAAATTTCAGGAAAGGCGGCCCTGCCCCGGGTGGGGCGGATTCCGGAAATGGAGTGGATCTGGTCTATCGAAGCGATGATCCGGACGATTACTCCGATATTTTTGACAATGCGGTGTTCAAGGCAAATAAAAAAGACTATGCCAAAGTAATCAAAGCCCTGAAAAATCTTAATGATGGTACGGAACTGGAGAAATACATCAATGTGGATGAAGTTCTGCGCTATTTTGCAGTCAATACCTTTATTGTCAACCTGGATCATTATGTATCCAATATGGGACATAATTACTATCTCTATGAGAAAGATGGGCAGCTGGCCATGCTTCCCTGGGACTATAATATGGCCTTCGGAGGATTTCAGCCGGGCAATGCCTCGTCTGCCGTCAATTTTCCCATCGATACGCCGGTATCCGGAGTGGAGCTGGCGGACAGACCGATGATTGGAAGATTGCTTGAAGTGAAGGAGTATAAGGAAAAGTATCATGAGTATCTCCAACAGATATGTGATGAATACTTTGACAAAAAGGATTATGAAAACAAGCTGGATCAACTGGACAGCCTGATCGGAGACTATGTGAAAAAGGATGCTTCCGCGTTTTATACGTATGATCAGTACCGTTCCGGTCTGGCAGCTTTGAAGACATTCGGGCAGCTCCGTGCGGAAAGTGTCCGGGGACAGCTGAGCGGTACCGTTCCATCTACATCGGAAGGGCAGAGCAGCGATTCGTCTGCTTTGACTGATGCTGCAACCCTGAACATGAGTGCCATGGGATCCATGGGCGGAGGGAAAGGAGGACCGGACAGGGATCAGGGAAAGAAAACATTCAGCGGATCGGCTCCTGACAGGGAGGATTCCCGCAGCCAGGATTCTCATGGCCAGGATTTCCACATGCAGGGCGAACGCAGCCGTGATGAGACACCAGGTTTGCAGGCTGGTGCAAACGATGCATTACAGAATGCGGCAGGCATTTGGACGACAGATGATTCATCCCTGGTCAAAACGGCAGTGATCTGTGCTGCTTTTCTGCTTGCTGCCTTATTCTTTGCCATGCGGTTTCAGAGAAGAAGGTTCGGGAATTTTTAAAGCAGTGGTGAAATCAAACGGGAAACCGACTCCCGGATACGGACGAAGAGGTTGCGGCTGTCGTAGAGTTCACGGGTCAGCTCAGTGCACTGCTCCATATCCTCCCGGAACTGCTGTTCCAGTTGAGAGACGGTAGCAGGATCGTAGACAACGGCATTGATTTCAAAATTATATTGGAAGCTTCGGATATCAAAGTTGGCGCTTCCCACGGAAGCAATTCTGCCGTCCACCATGACCGCTTTTGTATGCATAAAGCGGTCATAGTTGTAAATATAAGCCTTTACTCCGGAATCCAGCAGATCGGAAAGGTAGGAGGTGGATGCCCAATGGACGAACGGATGATCCTTTTTACCGGGTATCATGATCCGCACATCCACGCCGCCCAGGGCAGCCGTCCTCAAAGCCTCCGACAGGCTGTCGTCCGGGATGAAGTAAGCGGTTTGGATATAGATATTTTTCTCTGCATTGACGATCATCTTGAAGTATCCCTGATGGATGGATGCCCATTTGGAGTCCGGACCGCTGGGGACGATCTGGATTCCCGCCGATCCCGCGATTTCCTTTTTGGGAAAATATTTATCGCAGAACGGCAGATCGGTTTTGGATGCAAATTCCCAGTCTGAGATAAACCACAGCTGCAGGAAATCCACCGCACTTCCTTCTATTCGAAAATGAGTGTCCCTCCAGAAGCCGTATCTTGCGGATCTTCCCATATATTCATCGCCCAGGTTCAGACCTCCGATAAAAGCCTGTTTGCCGTCGATAACGGTTATCTTTCGGTGATTCCGGTAATTTAAACGAATATTGACATAGGGGAGAAAGGGAGGATAAAACACGGCCACTTCCCCGCCTGCTTCAATAATTGGCTTGAAAAAGGACCGGCGCAGATGCAGGCAGCCCATTCCGTCATAGAGCAACCGGACTTCCACGCCTTCCCTTGCCCTGGACGCCAGGATGTCACGGACTTCCCTGCCGATTTCATCGTTCCGGATAATGTAATATTCCATATGGATATGTTGTTTTGCAGCCTTCAGTGCCTTGATGAGGACCGGAAATTTCTCCTGCCCGTTCTCCAGTATTTGTATCCGGTTATTATGGGTAAAAATGGCATCTGCGTTCTGCAGATGCAGACGAATCAGATCCTTGTCTTTTTTCACAGCAGGATCGATATCGCCACGGCTTTCCTCCGTCAGCAGTTTCTGATACCGGGATTCCAGTTTTTTTATATCCTCGTCTTCCTTACGGGAAAATAACTTTGTTTTCCTCAGATCCTGTCCCAGGAACAGGTACAGGATAAATCCCACAATGGGAACAAACATCAGAACCAAAACCCATGCCCAGGTGGCACTTGGATTTCTCCGGCTTAAAAAGATGACAATGAATGCAAGTATGATATTGACAATCAGAATAATTATGGATAAATCAATGTTGCTGTTGCTTGAAACCACATCGTCACCTCTCGTTCCTGCCTTTTCAACGGACAACCAATTCTTCACTGGTTGGTAACACGTTTTCTTCCATATGGTCGGCTGTTTTTCATTCCACATCCGCATACTTAAGTATACCACAGAAGAGTTGGACAAACACAGTCACTCCCGCTGTTTTTCACATTCCCCTTAATGGATCCATATTATGAAATAGTTTAATATGCTTTTTATTGGAGGAAACGGAATGGTACAATATCTTTCACAATACAATATTATTTTGGTGGGTTTTCTCGCCAGTTTGACAGCAGGACTGGCCACCAGCGTTGGTACCCTGCCAATCTTTTTTGCCCGGAACATTTCCAAGAGAGTGATGGATGCACTGTTGGGAACCGCTGCAGGCATTATGCTGGCAGCAACTTCCTTCAGCCTGGTGATTCCTGCCATCGAAAAGGCAGGCGGCGGGGCCCGGGGTGCCGGGATTGTCCTGGTTGGAATCCTGGCGGGCGGTATTTTCCTGGATCTGATCGACAAGTGTTTTCCAAATACCAATTTAATGGCCAACTCCATGCCGGATACCGGCACAAAAAGTGGATTATTTGATATTCACCGGCCTGAGATGAGGAGAGTGTGGATGTTTATCCTGGCGATTACCGTTCACAACTTTCCCGAAGGAATGGCTGTAGGGGTTGGATTTGGCGATGGGGATATTTCCAATGGCCTGAGCATCGCAATTGGAATTGGTCTGCAGAATATGCCCGAGGGGCTGGCAGTTGCATTGCCGCTGATCCGGGAGGGTTTCCCAAAATGGAAGGCTTTCCTGGTTTCGATGGCAACGGGGTTGGTGGAGCCCATCGGAGGTTTGCTCGGCATCGGACTCGTAAACATTGCCCGGCCCATGCTGCCATTTTTACTGGCGTTTGCGGCAGGAGCCATGCTTTTCGTCATTGCGCATGAAGTCATACCGGAGAGTCAGGCCGACAGAGGAAATTCAAAACTGGCTACGTATGCACTTATGGTCGGGTTTGTCATCATGATGTTCATGGATGTTGTGTTGGGGTGATCCGAACCAGACGACAGGATAAATCAGGCCAGGCCTGAAAAAACAATGGCAGGAAGGAAAAAGGTCCGGAGCTGTGGAATAAAAGAGGGAAAGAAAAGCAGGAAGAAACAATAACGGGAGGGCCAATGATGAAGATAAATAAAGTGACGTTAATTGGTCTTGGGGCCATGGGAGTGTTTTTTGCACCGAAACTCGACGCCCGCCTTGGGAAAGATCGCTTTCGTGTA
>DAINCI010000070.1:0-10085 GCA_036732425.1 Bacillota bacterium | reverse complement strand
AATAGCAGCGGATACACTTTTTCAGATCGACTTCCGGCCTGTGGTTCACCATGGTAATGGCTTTCGGCGGACAGTTCCTGGCACAGTCTCCGCATCCTACGCAGCCATCCGGAAGGAAAACCGGCCTGGGGCCAAAATGAAAATTGATGAACCGGCCAATCCGGCTGTCTTTGCCAAAGTATTGCTCCACCATGCCCACATGCTTGTGCTCCGGTATCCGGAAATCCTGCACAAGAAGATCCTTCATGGGATCGCCAGCCAATGTCAGATCCTGCAGCCGGCTGCTGCACAGCCCCCTTTCCCGTGCCCTTTGAATGGTGCATACCGTATCCGGATCGATCCCCACCATGGAACAGGCCGCCACATCCAGGGCAAATGGACTTTCGCTTGCCAGGATCGCTCCGATTTTCCTGGGATCCCCTGCGGAAGGCCCCTGCCCTTCCATTCCAACCACTGCATCCATGACGGAAAGCACCGGCTTTACATAGGTACAGATATCCACCAGCATATTGGAGAAGTCCTTCAGCCGCTTCATCCGCAGATGATATTCCGCCTTTGTCGTACCGGGAATCACCCCGAAAAGATTTTTTACTGCGCCGGTATAGATTGTCATGCCGTGGGTCTTGAGCTTGGCAATGTCTATCACGGCATCCACTTCCTGAAGGGCCTCCATTACCGTCAGACTTCGGATAATCTTTCCCTCCGGATGAGAAACCTCCGCTTCCCCGACATTTTCATTCAGTGCAATATGATCCCGCCGGGCGATCTCCTCCATTCCGCATCCCCGGTAGACCGCCCGCAGGGCATGTACATTGAAAAGCCCGCTGGGGCTGTCGGCAATGACCGGAACGGCACCGGCCTCCCGGACCAGTCCGGCAACGGCAGCCACCACTTCCGGATGGGTTGTCGTTGCTTCCTCCGGACTCTTTTTCATCAGCAGATTACATTTCAATAATACCTTTTCGCCCGGCTTCACAAAATGATCCATGCCGCCCAGCAGCCCAATGCTTCGGGACACCGCCCGATAAACCTGTTCCGACGTGTAGTCCCCGCACTTTATAATGGAAACCTTCCCCACTCTGCACCTCTCTCCCCTTTTGCTGCTATCGATTTACAAACACGGCATTTCAGCCGCGATGTATTCGTATTCATAGTTTATGTCCAAATGAAATGGCATGCCTGTCAGAACAACCCCCGCATCGATGCCTTCGTCTGGAAGAGCCTCACGCTGCAGGGTATTCTTATTCCCCGGCTGTGGTGTTTCGGGTATGGGAGATCCCGGCAGACGGGGATAGCCGCTTATCTCATATTTTTCTCCGCCATACCACAGGCCAAAAACAAAAATCAAGGCGATCAGCACCCAGGTCAGCAGCTTTTTCATCTGAAATCCGCTTTCCCGAAAAAGTCCGACAGCATTCCCAACCAGATATCCGCCTGCCAGACCGCCGATATGTCCCCAATTGTCAATTCCGGGCTGTATCATTCCGAAAACCAGGTTAACGCCGATGACCATCAGCAGACCCTTTCCAAACACACGGTGGAACACTTCCCTGTTCCGCCGCCGGAAATACAGAAGAGATCCCAGCAGTCCGAATATGGCGCCGGAAGCCCCGACTGCGCTGTTTGGACTGAACAGATAGCTGAGCAGACTTCCCGTCAGACCGGACAGCAAATAAATCAGCGCAAACCTTGCCTTGCCAAACAGCCGCTCCACCACCGGACCATATACATAAAGCGCATAGGAGTTGAAGAGCAGATGCAGGAGACCGACATGAAGAAACATGGCGGTCAACAGTCGCCAATACTGCCCATGGGCGATCAGCACATTGACTTTTGCTCCAAATACCAGCAGCTGCTCACTTTGATTTAAATCAAAATACATCCCGGCGATACGCATCAGCAGGAATGCAGCGATGTTCAGCCCCAAAAAAACATACGTCACATAAGGCGGACGGGAATCCATATACAGAAAACCAGGAGAATGATATCCTCCTGAACCCGGATCTTCCCGGTCATCCCTTTCGTTCACCACCTCGTACTCCCCTTCGATAACATCTTTTCTGTCCTCTTGATCCGACATATCATCCTCCTAAATGATTCAGCCGTCTGATTCATTCTAATACCACATAAAGCTGCTGTCACAAACCCGCTATCACGGACCAGTCCTTCTCCGTATAGCCACGTTTTCTCAGCGGGTCCAGGATATTGCTCTCCTTGTCCGGCACATAGTCTCTTATCACTGTGCCATTCCCTTTCAGGACGAAGGTATCCAGGGAAGCCGGAATCAGGCACGAGCTGCCGGATGCCAGATCCTCCGAACCGCCTTCATATTGGATGACAGCGGATCCTTCCACGCAGGTCAGGGTCTGAAACCGTTTCCCGTCCAGGCAGAGCTTCATGCTTCCATCTATCTCCAGCTTTTCCATGGCAAAATAATCACATGCCACATAAAGGGTCCGGCGGCCTCCCTCTTCCTGCAGAGTCAACCCCGGCAGGGCGGTCCCGGTATACCTGCCTTCAAAGTCGATCACATCCAGCGCCTTTTCCTTGTGAAGCTGCCGGGGTCTGCCATCCGCATCCGCCCGGTTCCAGTCGTATACCCGGTAAGTGGTATCGGAACTCTGCTGAATCTCACAGATCAGGATTCCTGCTCCAATGGCATGCACCAGTCCCGCCGGAATGTACAGAACATCCCCTGGCTTTACCTCCAGTTCCCTGAGACAGTCCTCCAGCTTTCCCTGCTCCAGGCTGCTGCGGAACTCCTCCCTGGATATCCCCCGGCGGACACCGTACACCAGCCTGGCTCCCGGATCGGCATCGATCACATACCACATCTCCGTCTTGCCCGATCCCCCGTTCTCATGAAGAGCGGCATACTGATTGTCCGGATGAACCTGAACGGACAGAACATCCGAAGCGTCCAGAATCTTGATCAGAAGCGGAAACCTGCGGTATTGGTCCTGATAAACTGCAGATCCCAGCAATTCTTCACCGTATTTGTCGATGGCGTCCTGCAGGCTGAGGCCTTTCAGCGAACCATTGGCAATGATGCCCATTCCGTTCTGCAGGCAGGCAATCTCCCAGCTCTCACCGATTTTGCCGTCCGGCAGATTCCTGTGATACTTCTCTGACAGCTTTCTGCCGCCCCATATCCGTTCCTTATAAACAGGCTGAAAAAACAATGGATACAAACTTATCACCTCATCATGAAACTTCATGAAACTTCCTTTATTATAATATGCTTTGCGGGAAATGAAAAGCAAAACTGCGTTCAATAAGGAAAAGCCCCTCCCTGATCCGCCAAAGGGGCTATGTCCCTATTCATCCGGTCAATGTAATTTTTGAAATAGCAGCGGACATCAATAATCATTCATCCGAAAAGAAAGCGTATAAAGACTGTCACTCAGGTGGACATTCTCCACAACCACGTCCTGCGGAACGGTAATGTCAACCGCCGCAAAGTTCCATATTCCCTTAATGCCATTGCGGATAACCCGGTCCGTAACTTCCTGGGCTTTTTCCTTGGGAGTACAAATGGCAGCGATCTGGATCGGATTTTGATCTGTAAAGCGCTCCAGATCATCCAGATCATAAATATTGATGCCCCGGATGGAAATTCCGATCAGCCTGGGATTGATATCGAACAACCCTTCGACAAGAAAACCATCTTTTTTGAATCCGTTATAATTGGCAAGGGCCTGTCCAAGATTCCCCGCACCGATCACAATGACATGATGGTCCATATTCAGGCCCAATATCTTTTGAAGCTCCTGCCGGAGCTCACTGACATTATAGCCATAACCCTGCTGCCCAAATCCACCAAAGCAATTGAAATCCTGTCGAATCTGAGAAGCGGTTAATCTCATACGCTGACTGAGTTCCCTGGAGGATATCCGTTCCGTCCCGCTTTTTTCAATGTCCGTTAAATAACGGTAGTATCTTGGAATACGCCGCATCACTGCTTCCGAAACATAATTTTTCTGCTTTGCCAATTGTGAGTCCCTCCCCTCTCATTACGTTAATTTTTCTACAATTTTATTCTACCATCCCCGGCAATCCAATGTCAATCATTAGCAGGATGAAGAAATGCGTGTATTCCGAGATCCGGGAAACGGCATCTGCCTGCCGGCGTAATTCAACAGCATACCTGCAGATCTTTTCAATCCCGACCGTTTTTGATAGAATAGTCTGGAAGCATGGAAGGAGAACCTTATGATACCATTATCCTGTGACAAAATCTCAAAATCATTCGGAGTGAATACTGTCCTGAGCGATATCAGCTTTTCTGTATCGGAAGGATCCCGCCTGGGCATCGTGGGAACAAACGGAGCCGGCAAAACCACTCTGTTCAAACTGATTACCGGAGAGCTTTCCCCGGACAGCGGCAGCCTTTACACGGCAAAAAATCTAACTATCGGCTATCTGAAACAGAACGAGGCTGCGGACTCCTCCCGAACCATATGGGAAGAGGCTCTTACCGTTTATGAAAGCACCCTGGAAATCGAAAGGAAACTGCACTCCGTGGAGCGAGCCATCTCTCAATACACCAATACGGACGATCCGGATTATATCTCCCTTTCCGGGGAATATGCCTCCCTGCTGGAGAAATTCGAGGCGAAGGACGGATACCTCTATGAAAGCCATATAAGAGGCATCCTCATCGGACTTGGCTTTTCCGGGGAGGACTTTGACCAGCCCATACGGCAGCTGAGCGGCGGCCAAAAAACCAGAGTGGCCCTGGCCAGGCTGCTTCTCCGGAAGCCAAATCTGCTTTTACTGGATGAACCCACCAATCATCTGGACCTGGACGCTGCCCAATGGCTGGAGACATTCCTCAGGGATTATGCCGGCACCATCCTGCTGATCTCCCATGACCGGTACCTCCTGGATCATTTGTGTGACTGCATTCTGGAAGTGGAACACCACCGGAGTACCCTGTATCACGGGAACTACAGTGATTATCACCGGAAAAAGCAGCAAAGACAGGAAGTACAGGAAAAGGAATACAGCCTGCAGCAAAGGGAAATCAAACGGCAGCAGGATGTCATCCGGCGATACCGTTCGTTTAACCGGGAAAAGAGCATAAAGGCAGCGGAAAGCCGGGAAAAAGCCCTCAACCGGATGATACCGGTGGAAAAACCGGAGCAGCAGAAAGAGATCCGGATATCCTTCCATGCCGACCGGCATTCCGGCAAGGATATCCTGACTGCGGAAAACCTGAAGATGGCGTTTGACGGCAAAACATTATTTGAAAATGTGTCATTTTCCCTGAAAAAAGGAGACCGGGTGGGAATCATCGGTCCCAACGGCATCGGGAAAACCACCCTGTTCCGGATCCTGCTGAATCAGCTGACCCCTTCCGCTGGGAAGTTCCGGTTCGGTGCCGGGGTGGACATCGGTTACTTTGATCAGGAGCAGGACAGTCTGCATCCGGACAAGACGATTATGGAGGAATTGTGGGATGCCTTCCCACAGAAGACGGAAACACAGATCCGTAATACCCTCGCTTTGTTCCTGTTCCAGGGAGACGATGTTCACAAAACCATCCGTCAGTTAAGCGGCGGGGAGCGGGGACGCGTTATGCTGGCAAAACTGATGCTGGAAGGAAAGAACCTTCTCCTCCTGGACGAACCCACCAATCACCTGGACATGTCGTCCAAGGAAGTACTGGAGGAATCGCTGAAAGATTACAACGGCACCCTGCTGGTCATCTCCCATGACCGATATTTTCTGAATCGGATTGTCCGCCGCATTCTGTTATTTGAAAAAAGCGGAATAACGGAATATCCGGGCAATTATAATGATTATATCGAAATCCGGACCAGACAGGAACTTCAGGAGTCCGCTCCGGCAGCGGAGAAGGAAGAAAAAACAAAGACTGCCCGGAAAGAGGAGCAGAAAAAGGAACGGGAAGTACGACAAAAGAAAAAAGCTGCTGCGCAGCACCTGAAGGACATGGAGGAAAAAATCGAAGTCCTGGAGAAAAGAACCGGAGAACTGGAAAAGCAGTTATGCGATCCGGAGCTGTATCAGCAGGCGGACAAAATGCTGGAAATCCAGCAGGAGTACAACGAAGCAAAGGCTTCCCTGGATGCTGCCTATGAGGATTGGATGAAGCTTCAGGATTCCTCCGCATCTGACGCTGATTCATGATGCCCTGTGAATGATTCATTAAATGTTCAGGCCACGGGCAGGATATGCCGGATGCAAAAATACAAAAAGCATCGTATGAAAAGAACGACATTTTCATACGATGCTTTTGTGCTTTTATGATGCTTTTTGTTGTGATATTCTCAACCCGGAATAGCAGGTGAATCCTGGCAAATAATTACCAGGTTTCATAAACTCTGTTCCGATTTTATTCCTCTGCCTTCTTCCTGGTTTCATTCAGTAGTCCTCCTGCAAGCATAACCTTTTTCAGGCGGTCCGACAAAGGCATTTCCGTAACAATATCCAGATTCCTGGTTTGATTGTGTACGATTATCCTGTTTCCTTCCTGTATCTGCTCCACCGAATGCTCAATTACCAGATCATCGCCGGAATTGATCCGGTCATAGTCCGACGGATCCGCAAAGGTAAGAGGCAAAATACCGGAATTGATCAGATTGGACCGGTGAATCCTGGCGAAGGACTTTGCAATCACCGCCCTGATCCCCAGATACAACGGAGCCAGTGCCGCATGCTCCCGGCTGGATCCCTGCCCGTAGTTCTGTCCAGCCACCAGGAATCCGCCGCCTGCCTTTTTGGCCCGTTCGGGGAAAGTGGGATCCACAGGGGTCAGGCAGTATTCGGACAGATGCGGAATGTTGGAACGAAACGGCAGCAATTTTGCGTTGGACGGCATAATATGATCCGTGGTAATATTATCCTCCATCTTCAGCAGCACCGTGCCCTTCACAGGCCCTTTCAGTTCCTTGTTCAGCGGGAAGGGCCTGATATTGGGGCCTCGCACCACCGTTACGGAATCCGGATCCTCTACCGGAGGGATAATCCCGTTGTCATGCACCCTGAAATATTCGGGCATGGGAATCACCGGCGGCTTCCCAGACTCACGGGGATCCGTCAGCACACCAGTCAGGGCGGATACGGCCGCTGTTTCGGGGCTGACCAGATATACACCGGCACTGACCGTTCCGCTTCGTCCATAAAAGTTGCGGTTGAACGTCCGCAGGGATATGGCGTTGGATGCCGGCGCCTGCCCCATTCCAATGCAGGGACCGCACGCGGATTCCAGAATCCTTGCGCCGGAATCGATCAGATCCGCCAATGCACCGTTTTCCGCCAGCATGGTGTACACCTGTTTGGAACCCGGGGAAATCACCAGACTGACATCGGGATGAACCGTCTTTCCCTTCAGGATTGCAGCCACCTTCATCAGATCCAGGTAAGAGGAATTGGTACAGCTGCCAATGGCCACCTGATTTACCCGGATCTTCCCCACCGATTGCACCGTCTCTACATTATCCGGACTGTGAGGCTTTGCCGTCAGGGGCTCGAGCGTGCCAAGGTCAAGCTCCAGCTCCTCGTCATATACCGCATCGTCATCCGCCTCCAGGGGAATCCACATTTCTTCCCTGCCCTGGGCGCGCAGAAACTCCCTGGTATTTTCATCACTTGGGAAAATGGATGTGGTGGCTCCCAGCTCCGCTCCCATATTGGTAATGGTGGCCCGCTCCGGCACGGTCAGGGAAGCGACACCGGGGCCGGCATATTCAATGACCTTATTGACGCCGCCCTTGACGCTGAGCATCTGCAGCACTTTCAGAATAATGTCCTTGGCAGATACCCAGGGCGGAAGCTTCCCCTTCAGCAGGATCCGGCAGACTCCGGGCATTGTCAGATAATAGGGACCGCCGGCCATGGCAACAGCCACATCCAGGCCGCCGGCACCGATGGCCAGCATGCCGACGCCCCCGCCGGTTGGTGTATGGCTGTCCGAACCCAGTAAAGTCCACCCCGGACGGCCGAACCGCTCCAGATGCACCTGATGGCAAATCCCGTTGCCCGGACGGGAAAAATAAATGCCATGTTTGGATGCCACCGTTTGAATATATTTATGATCGTCTGCATTTTCAAAACCTTCCTGCAGGGTATTGTGATCAATATAAGCCACGGATTTCTTTGTCCTTACTTTGCCGACATTCATGGCTTCCAGCTGAAGATAGGCCATCGTGCCCGTTGAGTCCTGGGTTAATGTCTGATCGATTCGAATGGAGATTTCCTTCCCGGCATTCATTTCCCCGGAGACAAGATGGCTTTCAATTATTTTTTGAGTGAGATTTTTCCCCAAAATATCGCCTCCTGATTTTCTCTTCTTTTGTTTTATTGTATCCATTGGCGGAAAAGATGTCAAGAAATGACTGTCGTGCGAAATTGAGATGGGCTGCATCCATATAACCTCTTATAGGCACGCCGGAAGGAATGAGGATTTGAGTACCCAACCTCTTCAGCAATTTGTGCCACTGACAGTTTATTCTCTGTCAATAGTCTGTTTGCGATCTTCATTCGCATCTCTTCTACATAATTTGTAAAGTTCATACCGGCTGATTCCTTTATACAGACGGACAAATAACTTTCAGGCATATTGAACTGTAACTCAAGGGAATTGAGCGTGAGATTGTAGTCACAAATATTTTCGTGAATATATTCAAAAACTTTTTCCATCTTGGTCTGACTGCTTCTCTCGTTCTTCTGCCGTTGTATCTCACATATTTGAATGCATTGATTCTCTATCAGCTCAAAGAATCGGGTCGGATCAATATTTGCAAGGGATCCTTTTAGCTCAGATGCAATATCATCCATATCCGTAAACGGAACAATCGTTGCCAGGATCCTATAAAACAAGACCTTTTTCATGAACCTGGACAGAAGCCGCTCGATAAAGTTCTTTTTAAAGATATCTGCAAGGATACTATGAATCCCCTGCTCATTATAGGTGGAGATTAAATTGATCAGCTTTTGCTCCATGACTTCGGGATAGATAAAATATCCGCTTGCCTCACTTTCCAGCTGTGCTTCCAGTAGAAACTTATAATTTGAAGGAGCGCCTGCATCTATGTCCAGCAAGTGTCTGGCTGCTTCAAAGGATTGATAGACAGTCAGCAGGCTCTCACAGGGAAACCCCAGACATATCACTGCTTCAAACCCATATTCATTATATAACATGCGGTAAATATCGCGAAAAAAATCATAGCAGATTTGATGATCTTCTTCATTCTCCTGCTGATACAACATGATATAGTATTGGCTTTTCATTGATACCACAGGTAAATGTTCCCCTCTGGCTGTTAAAAAATCAAGAATTTTCTGATAACTGCCAGGAGAAATCGTAGGTTTCTTTATATTGTCGTTGTGCCTTATAAGAAGATATACTCCCCGATAGGACTTCCCATCTGCCAAAATATTCAATTGATGAGAAAGCCGATTCCAATCTTCTTCTGCCATCTCACCAGACTCCAGTTTCGATAAGACCATACTTCGAATAAGTATTTTCTGTTCTTTCACACGTTCCTCCAATTGCTCATTGTCATATACCATGTCCGTTACAACAGAGCTGATATAGCTGACACCGTTCTTCATAAGTTTTTCGGATGGCAATTTGGAAGACGGAAGATTGTTCGCCATACTCAGAAGCGGTTTTCTGTTCCTCTTTAAAGAGAAAAAAGCAATGGCAATTGCCACCCCATACATGATGATCAGAAATATTATAATGGTACGTATTACATTTTTTGCCTGACTATACAATACCTTGCTTGGTACGGTTATCATATACGTCCAGCCGGTTTTTTCAGAGACCTGATAGGAGATAAACATCATCGTACCATTTATATTACGTTCAAAGCTTCCAGCATCTTTATCTGGCTTATAGGCCAGTGCCTGGCTTAGTTTTCGATCCTCTGCATAGGACAGCAGCAAAGATCTGTTTTGATCCGATATAAACATATTTCCGGAATTTTTACTGATGGCAGGCAGCATTAAATCCTTGATTTTTTCCGCATTAATCCGAAAAACAGCCTGTCCTATCATTTTGTCACGGCTGAAGAGTGAAAACTGAAAGTGAGCGATATCAATGTTTCACGGGGGCA
>DAINCI010000069.1:0-10126 GCA_036732425.1 Bacillota bacterium | reverse complement strand
GATGTATCTTTGAGGGTCTGTTACATACCAGTCTTCTCCAATCTCCTTTCCATCGTCGTTGGGCAGGCAGATCCCCAGGCTCCTGTAAAAATGAATTACAAACCCCAGGCAGTCCAGTCCTTCCAGGTTGCGTCCGTTATGAACAAAAGGAACCCCCTGATAACGTTTCAGCAGCTCCTGGATTTTCCATTCCCGGTCCTCCTCTGTCATTCTCCACACTCCTTACTGCAAATGCCTCTGTTTTATGCTTTTTGGTTCCCGGTTATCAGCATATGCGCCGGCTTCCCTTTTGTTGAAAAATCAGGGATTCACTTTTCGCAGGAGTTTTTCATATCTATATAACAGACAGCAGCATATTCCAATTCGTGAAATGAGGTGATTCCATGGGATACGGATACGGATATGGAGGGGGAGGTTTCGGCTATTCCTGGCTGTTCTTTTTTCTGCTTCTCATCCTGCTTTTCAGCGGTGGATGGGGAAATGGCTGCGGATGCGGCGGATTCGGAGAACAGAATGAACTACTGTTTTTCTTTCTGCTGCTGATTATTTTGTTCCCGGGTTTCGGCGGCGTCTGCAAAACAGAAGAATAGAAAAAGGCAGGGCTGTTTTTGCCTTGCCTTACATAATTCTGCCGTTCCCTTCCATGCAGGATTCAAAATAATTCCTTTTGAAAAGTCTGAAAAACATTGTATAATGTGATATTGTATATCAGGATATTCTCAATGGATTCCCATTGTCCGGATTTGTATTTTGCTGTGTCCGTATGGTGCATGCTGTTATGCAGTCCGGAACGAACGGATGTCGGATGAGGATGTCCGGATTTTTTTGAGCGTTTTATCGGTTTGCTGCTTTATTTGTTTTATTATTCTTACTTTTCACTTTTATTACAGGAGGTTAAATGCTTTGCTTCAACCAGGTTTTGACAACACGAAATACCTTGAGGAACAAACAACAGAAATACTGAAACGGGTGGATCATTTCAATCACAAGCTATATCTTGAATTCGGGGGAAAGCTTTTTTTTGATTATCACGCTGCCAGAGTCCTTCCGGGTTATGATCCCAATGACAAGGTCCGATTGCTTCATAATCTCAGGGATAAGGCGGAAATCATATTGTGCATTTATGCCGGCGATATTGAGCGGCGCAAGATCCGTGCGGATTTTGGAATCACATACGAGATGGATGTCCTGAAGCTGATTGACAACCTGCGGGCATGGGATCTGGATATTGCAGGTGTCGTCATAACGCGCTACAAGGATCAGCCGGCAGCCAGACTTTTCAAAAACACGCTGGAACTCCGGAATATCAAAGTATATGTGCATCGGCCAACCCATGGATATCCTTCCGATATCAATGCGATATTGAGTGAAGAAGGCTTTGGTGCCAATGAGTACATCGAAACCAAAAAACCTCTGGTCATCGTTACGGCCCCCGGACCGGGAAGCGGCAAACTGGCCACCTGTCTGTCCCAGTTATACCATGACAGCCTGAGGGGTATCCAAAGCGGCTATGCCAAATTCGAAACCTTTCCGATCTGGAACCTTCCTCTCAAGCATCCGGTCAACGTGGCTTACGAAGCGGCCACAGCAGATCTGAGGGATTTCAACATCATTGATCCCTTCCACCTGGAAGCCTACGGAAAGACTACCGTCAACTACAACCGGGATGTGGAAATTTTTCCGGTACTGAAACGAATTCTGGAAAGGGTTTCCTCCCCGGAAGCCATCTATCAATCCCCTACCGATATGGGGGTAAACCGTGCAGGGTTCAGCATTACCGATGACAATATTGTAAGAGAAGCCGCCAAGCAGGAGATTGTCCGCCGTTATTTCTGGTACAAGGCGGAATACGCCAAAGGGCTTACCGATCAGGAAACCTTTTCCAGAGTGGAAGTCCTGATGGAGGATTTCAAACTGGTCCCGGAAGACCGCAAGGTTGTGGTCCCCGCCAGGGAAGTCCTGAACCGGCGCTCCAAAACAGGCGAAAAGGTATTTAGCGGTGCTGCCGTTGAACTGGCAACCGGCGAACAGATCACCGGAAAGCAATCCGTTCTTATGAATGCGACATCCAGTGTCATTTTAAATGCCATCAAAGTGATCTCCGGGATACCGGATAACATTCATCTGCTGTCCCCCAACATTATTGAATCCATTCAAAATCTGAAGAAGGACGTTCTCAATGAGAAAAATACCAGGCTGAACCTGGAGGAAACCCTGATAGCCCTGACCATCAGTGCTACCACCAATCCGACGGCCCAGCTGGCATTGACCAGCCTGAAAGAGCTTCACGGCTGCGAAATGCATTCCACTCATATTCTGTATTCCACGGACGATTCTGTTCTGCATAAGCTTGGAATCCATATCACATGCGACGCCAATTTCCCTTCGGAAAATCTTTATATTGGCTGAACCCGGTCAGACAGAGAAATTCCGGGAGGAATTCTGCCGGGAAAGAAAGCCATCCAGAAAGGTCCGGTATTCTTCATAAGCGAACAAGGCGTTCAGCATATCCAGCATGGCATTGGCGGACAACCGGGAAGGCAGGCCCAGCTCCTTCAGAAGGCGGGAGCGCAGCAAACGGCTGTCCTGCTTTCCGGTGAATCCATCCCGATAAAGATCCTGTTTTGTGATGAGCCTTTCGCTCTTCTTTCCCGCTGCCCGATATCCGGCATTCTGCAGGGCCTGCAGGAGGATCTCATCCGGAACCCCCTCCACTCCCAGCAATCCTTCCCTGCCGGGAGTGATTTTTCGCTTTTCCCTTCCCGGAATTTCCGGAATATAGGCATGCCGGACCTGTTCTTTCGGAATGCAGGATTGAATGTAACTGCGTATCCGGAAGCCGGCACGGTCAGAATCCGTCAGGAGAATAATTCCTCTCTTTTCTGCCAGCTGCCGGATAGCATCCATCCTTTCCTTATCCTTAAATATGGCAAACCCGTTGGTCGGAAAAATGACCGTATCCACCAACTGCTCCAGTTTCATTTTATCGTAAATGCCTTCCACAATAATTGCTTCCCGGATCGGAATCATGACCTGTTTCATTGCGGTATCGGCTTATTTGCCCGCTGCTGTTCCTGAACAAGCTTCATAAATTCGGATACGGTCCCGTACTGCTCATAGGAGCCGAATGAGATCTTCTCCTCCATGGCTTTTTTCAGAGCGGGAAGTTCCTTTCGACTCCCGATAATGACCACTCCGGAAATTTGATTCCTCCGAAAACAGATCTTCCGGTATCGATTGCTTTCGCAGTCAAAATCCGTAATGGCTGCATCATAGCTGCCCTCTTCCACCTGCCCGATGGAAAACAGGGAGGTGCGGAAGGCATTCATAATTGTGGCGGCTGCCGGAGTCTGATAAGTCCTCTCTCCTCCCGCCATATTGATGCCTGCCACTTCTCCCTGCAGGGAAGCGCAATTCCATAAGCCGGCAACGCGGTTCTCAAATTCTGCAACATCCCCGGCTGCATAGATATCCGCAAGATTGGTTTCCATTTTACCGTTTACCGGAATCCCCTGATTGGTCCGGATCCCGGTCCCCTTCACCAGCTCAATATTCGGACGGATGCCCGTGGAATGAATCACCATATCACAGGACTCCTGCAGATCGTTGTCCGTCCGGAACCCTGTTGCGAAGGACTCTCCCGTGATCTCCTTTATCCGGGTGTCGGTATATACGGAAACCCCGCAGGACTGCACCACATCCAGAAGGATTTGGGATGCCTTTTCGTCCAGCTGCTTCGGCATAAGCCTGGGCTGCGCTTCCGCCACGACAACTTCCTTTCCCATTTGATTCAGGCTCCATGTCAGTTCCAGGCCCAGCACACCGCCGCCGACAATCAGAATCCGGCGGGATCGTTTTGCCTGCTCCAGAATGGCTGAGGAATCCTGCAGCGTCCTCAGGGAATATACCCCCTGCCTGTCGATTCCCCTTATGGGAAGAACATTGCTTCTTGCGCCGTTTGCCAACAACAGGACGGAATATTCGTCTGTGGTTCCGTCGGACAGAATGACACGGTGCCTGGCGGGATCCAGTCCCGTTGCCCCGGTTCCTTTGCAAAATCGAATGTGATTTTCCAAATACCAGGATTCTTTCTGAATCAAAAGAGCATCGGGCAAAAGCCCCCGATTTATATCTTTGGTCAGCCGAAGCCGTCGGTATGGAAAACATCCCTCGTCTCCATAGACTGTGATTTCCATATCCGGATCCTGCTGCCGGATGGCCTTCATCGCCGACACGGCTGCAATGCCGGCCCCTATGATGATAGCTTTCATGTATCCTGGAACTCCTTTCAATGGATAGTCCGGATCCCCAAAGGGATGCAAAATATCCGATATACAAATTTTAAAAGTCATTTTTAGAAAAAGGAAAAGAAATTATAAGGAAGCCCGCATGACGATCTCCGAAGGAAGGATAATGGTATCCTCCACCGGTCTGTCATTCAAAAGATCCATCAAATAAGCCGCACTGTGCCGCCCCATCTCATACAAAGGGAGCTCCACTGCCGTCATGGCCGGATGGCATAGATTATAAAAGGCAGATGTGCCCAGAGAAGCAACCGTCAAGTCCTCCGGTACCTTTTTGCCCATTTCCGCTGCTGCCTTCAGCACGGAAAAGCCAAAGCGCGGGCTGCCGGTAATAATCCCGTCCGGACGCTCCGGAGAACGCAGCATTTCCCCAACTGTCTCCCGGATCGGATCATCCTGAAAGGGGCAGAGGAAACAGCCGCAGTTGTGAAGCCCGCTTTCCCGCACGGCCTGCTCAAACGCTTTCAGCCGAAAATCGGTCCCGCATCTCCACCGGGGACCGGCATAAGCCAATCGGCCTGCCCCTCTTTCCCGGAACAGGGCCGTCAGATCGGAGAGATGGCAAAGATGGTCCGTACCGATC
Organism: Bacillota bacterium; assembly: GCA_036732425.1. GTDB lineage: Bacteria > Bacillota > Clostridia > Caldicoprobacterales > DTU083 > UBA4874. The sequence continues at coordinate 5,239 of DAINCI010000069.1, read as the reverse complement.
TCATGGAACCGGTCACGGGAAACATGGGAATCCACAATTACATAAGGAACACCGTTTTGATTCAATTCTTCCCTTGACAGGTCATCCACCGTGGCAAAGGCAAAAATTACCCCATCCAATCGGTTGGTATTGTAATAATCCAGTATTTCCATATTGAAGCTGTCGTCCGACTTGTTAAAAAGCAGGGTAATGGAATAATTGGACTGGGAAAGGCCATCCCGGATCCCCTCCAGCGTCTCCATAAAATTATAATTGGTAATTCTGCGGTCCGTGATGACCCCTACCGACATGGATCGGTTCCACTTCATTCCCCTGGCAATATGACTTGGGTGATAATTCAGCTTTTTTACGGCATCCAGTACGGCCTGTCTGGTTTCCGGCCGGATTTTTACATTTTTCACATCGTTCAGGACATAGGACACCGTCGCCTGGGAAACGCCTGCTTCCCTTGCAACATCCTTGCTGGAGGCTCTTTTCCTCTGCATTCTGAACCACCCCCACTTTCCGCATAAAATCATGTTTATACTACTCTTTTTCAGGAAGACTGTCAAGAATGGATAAAAATTCCTGTTGAAACGCATACCGTATTGCTCTCCGCTGCATTCCCGCTGGTATCCACCGCCTTCACCATATAGCGATAGGCTGCATCCGGATTCACGTTCCTGTCCCGGCAGCTGGTAAGGTAGGAATTCTCTGTCTGCCCGATTTTTTCACCGTTCCGATAAATTTCATAGTGATGGAGCAGAATATTGTCGATTGAAGGGGTCCAGTACAAATCAATCCGCGTGCTTTCTCTCGGCTGAGCTCCCAATATCGGAGCCGACGGAGGAACCGTATCGGTAATCTCCCCGACAATCTGCCGTGCGGCCGGCGAAGGTGCCCCTTTGGCACCGGCAGCAGCGGCCCGGACGCGATAATAATAAGGCTGCTTCATATCGCCGGTCACCTGGGCATCAAAATAAGCGGTATCACCGGTGGTGGAAAGATAGTTGCCGCTTCCCGGGACAAAGTTGGGATCCGTACTGCGGAATACCTCGTAATACAGCGCACCGTCTGCCGCCTTCCATGTGATCTCCGTTCCGTGAATCTTCCCTCGATCCGGAGAATCCGGAATATCGGATTCCTCCGGACTGGAAGGGCTGCGGTCCCCGATCCTTCCCGGCAGGTCTGCTGCAGTGGAAACAGCCTGGACTCCCTCCACCATACCGGGAGCCTCTCCATAGCGAATCCGGAAGGTTTTCATGCCATATGCCGGAAGCCCGAAGGAAAAGGTGCGGTCTTTTGAAACCAGCCGTTTGTCGTTTTCAATAATATCCGTTTCCGTCACGGAGGATACGCGGAACGGAAACGAAACGGAGACCTTCTCAGCAGGTTTTCCCTCTGTCTCGGCAAAGCGGAGAATCATGCCGTCGGAATTGGCTTCCGAGGCTTTTATCGTACTGACCTGGATATTTCTCTTGTCAATCGAAATCAGACTGCCCGAACCGGCACTTTTTCCTGTCTGTGCATCTGCAATCACGGTTGCCTGCAGAGGAGTGCTGATCTCCCAGCCGAACCGCGCGCTCTCCCCCGTTCCGGGGTCCTCATTGGCAGAGATGGAGTAGCAGAATCCGGTATAGCCGGGCTGATCGCCCTGAAAGTTTGTCTGCCACATATTGTTCATGACATAGCTGTAGAGAGTCGGTCCGGACGATTTGTAGTCAAAGGACCATTTCCCGGTTCTCCTTTCCCCAAACTGCAGAAGGGAGGTATTCGGAATTGCCAGGACCATAGTATAATGATCCTCTTTGTCCTTTACGCTGACCCATTTGTTGGCAGTATACCAGTCGGTGCAGGTGCCGTAAATCTGCTCTCCCTCCGCCGCATTTCCGACAGGAAGGTCATAGCGGATCTCATAGTCCTTCCCCGCTTGGAAGGGGAAGGTGTAAAAAGCTTCCTCTTTCGATCTGAGATCGGGCAGGGATTCCTTTTCCACCTCGTTCACAATGTCGATTCTTGGAATATCATTGTACAGAGTAACTGTCTGAACAATGGAACCTGCACGGAAAGTGGAAGCTTTCAGCCGGGCCGTGGCACCGATTGCGGATGCGGTCACCTCAAGATGACCGGATTCCTCCCCGGGCGAATGGCGTTTCCATTTATCCGGGCGGAAATCCGCTCCCATATTGGAGAAAGGAATTCCAAAATCATCGTAATATTGATACTGGTTAAACCGGGCGGAAGGAGTATTCTCCACCATTTCCCGATTTCCATTCCTTTTGTCAAGGATACTTGAAATGGTCCCGTCCTCTGCAAAGGTCACCCTGAAATACTCATTCTCCAGAAAATTGCTTCCCGTTACTGTTTTTTGCCTGAAATCCGGTACTTCCGCCGTCTCTGCAGCCCGAAAAATTTTGTATCCCATGGCCGGAATGCCGGCGGCAACAAAGGTAAGAGTACCATCCTGTATCCGGCAGGGAACGGAGACGTCCCCATCTTTGATCTCAAATCGGGGAGGCAGCTCCGACAGATCGGAAAGGGCAACCACATCATTTCTTGTCCAGTTGAGCGGGTTATAGACGTAAATCGCCTTGCCCTCTGTAGCCACATCCGAAGCCAGGGCCCTGAGGGAACCTTTCAGTATGTCTTCGGCCAGAGCCTTTGCGCTGAACGCATGGCCGCGCTTCCATTCGAATTGTTTGTCATACTGCGGATTGCTCCTGTTGTATTCCTGACAGCCCCAGGTATGCTCGTTATAGATCAGGTTCCGTTCCACGGCTTCATATATCTTCGTGTAGGGATACTTCCTGCCTGTGTACATGGATGCAAAGGATGCCGCAGTCTCCGCAACCGGAATCAGATTCCCCGCTGTCTTGCTGATGCCGGACTCGTAAGCTGTCGTTGCCCAGCCGTCATTCCACCAGTTTTCCTCGGTTCCCGATTCCGTGGGAATCAGATCCCCGTACTCGGCCACAATATCCTCAAAAAACTGCTCCGGGAAGGCTGCGGTTATTTTCGGATAGGCATATCCGGCGTCATCCCACTTTTTATTGAGCTGATTGGCAAGAATGATCTGCTCCTCCATGGGCTCTCTGTTGTCAGCATAGGGTACCAGCGGCAGTGGAAACTTGTCATAAGGATACCGCATTCGTCCGGTGGCTCGGCTTTCCAGGGTATCCATTATGTGCTGCAGATTTTTTTCAGCATCCCGGACACTGCCCCGGATATCCCAGTGGGATCCGCCGAAGCCATAATTATCGCTGTAGGATTTGCCATTGAAAATCAAAAGTTTGTGCGCCGGATCCATTCCTTCCATATAAAAGAGATCGTACAGCTTTTTCTTATGATACGGGGAACGGTCGGGGTTCATGGAATGAATCCCATAGAGAATACCTGCCTGCACTGCAGCATCCACATAGCTTTTGCTGAAAGATGGATTGTCAAACATTCTCTGGGTGGTCCCCGGCCGAATTCCAAGTTTGTCCGCCAAAAATCGATTGGTGTAGTAGGCTGCCCGCGCTGTACCTTCTGTGGACATATTCTCCAGAGTAAAATTGAACTGCCCGGCGCCCAGGACCATACACCCGTCCCGGATCCAATCCGTAATTTCCCGTATCTCATCTGCATTTCGTTTCTTCATATAGGCTTCGCCCATCATATAGCCGGATTCTATGGCATATTTGTATTTCTGCAGGTCCCCTGTGCGCTCATCGGAGTTTTTCATGTATTTCTTTACCGTATCCAGGTATCCGGCATAGGTATCCTTCAGATCCTCCGGATACATGGTATACCCAAGATCTGTATGCATTTCCTGTGACAGATAAAACTCCCAGTGGCGGCTGCGCTCCCACTTGTCTGTCCCATAGACCGCCCGTGCACTGCCGCTGCAGGATTCCTCATCGAACAATTCCAGCCTCAGGGAAATCGTTTCTCCCGGATTCAACATTTCATGGGTATCGGTTACCGGTATCGTTATCACGCTGCTGCCCGAGGAAATCCTTCCAGCCGGCACAACATAGGACGGCTGATCCTTCAGGGTGACACGGACCCATGCGGAAAATGGCGACTCGCTGTTCCGGACCGTCAGTTTGGTTGCCTGCATTCCCGTTTTCCATATCACCGGGGTCGGCTTGACCCGGACGATTCCCACCGGATTCGGTTCACAGACAGACGAAGACTTTTTCAATGCTTTCACTCTCCTTCAATAGAGCAATATGTCTTTTGATATAATGGTATATGCTCCTGGTATAACAATGAAAAATGGATACTATTTGATGAAAATACTATCATGCACGGTTCAGACTGTCAATCCACTTTACGTCATATGTGTCGTAATCGTTGGAATATAAATAACATATATCAGGTAGTCAATGAAGTCATGGCATTTCTCTTATGAAAGTATCCGGTATCATCCGATAACAGTATAAGGGAATCCGTCGAACAAATCGGGAAAGAAAGATTTCTGTGAATGGATAATTGTGAAAATTATGGATAATATAAACCTACTACAAGAAAGAAAGGAGATTCCTTATGCCTAAGGATAAGAGGGAAAAGAACAGAGAGAATAAGGACAGGGCGGAGAACACATACCCGCGTCCGGCCTTCGACAATGACCAGCTGGGAGAAAATGCTTCCAATTATCAGATTCCATTCGATGACAGGCAGAATGACTGAGGATAGAAAACCGTAAGATGAACGGAGAACCTATGGTTCAAAAATGGGGAATGCCTCCCGGGCATTCCCTGTTTGATATTGTAAGGAACAAATTGGCATAAGATATCCGAGATACCGTCGTTTCAATTTTGACACCTATCTCCCGATAGGTGGGTGCTCGCAGGATACCTTCTATCTTCCCATACCGGCCCAATCGAACCGGATCAATCAGATTGTGGGCCTGATATCCAAATATCCATATTGAACTCCCGTTCACAATGCGTAGGTTCAAAATAGAAACCATGCGAATATCCCAGAAGTTCCTTTGCCTTATGATTTCATTATACTGATTTTTCAGCAGGAGTCAAATGAATATTTTTACTTATCATCCACAAAATACCATACTGCGCCGTCGGGTAAACGGGCTTCGTCACCGGAGCCAACTCCCCTAAGAACGGAACGTGCGACTTTCACCGCATTCCGCTCAAGCAACTCAAAGTTGATTCTCCGTTTGGAATCAACCGGTACAGCTGAAGTATGGAAACGGCCTTCCTGCTGTGCCTTCACAATACGCACCTGTAATTTCTTAACGTTGTCTCTGTGCCTT
>DAINCI010000068.1:0-10149 GCA_036732425.1 Bacillota bacterium | reverse complement strand
CGACATTGCCGATGATTTGGGAACTTCCTTTCAGGGATATGCTGTCCCGGGCAAACACCATATTCGTCACAGGAGGCAGTGCCCCTTCCGAACTCAGCAGAATCACTGCCTTCTGGCCTGCCGCAATGTTATAAGCAAAGCCTTTCTCCATGTGGGAAGCGTCCGCATACTGATTAATCAGTGTAATATCCCCAATATCCAATGTCACCAGATCGTCGTGGACCGACTTGACATCATCAATGCGGTAGCTTCCATTGAACGCACCTTGATTGGCCACATAAATGAACTTTCCTGCAAGCTTGGACGGAGAAAGTCCCTGCAAATCCATTTTTACGGTGATTTCATTTTGCGTGGAAAGCTCTTTGGTAAAATCCGTTACGGTAGCAGCCAGCTCTTTGGGAGATTCGTTTGAATAGGAGCCGATCCCATCGGCATCACAGAGATATCCGCCGGTCTGCACACCGTTTTCCTCGGTATATACGCCAAAGAAGCCCTGGAATTCGAACTTGTCATCCACCGTGTATACGATATCCCCATTGGTTGAGTAGACAATATAGTCGGTACGTCCATTTTTCAGCACCACTTTAACCGCTTTGGCATCATTGCTCCGGACGGGCTGACCGTCCGCCTTCATACCAACTTCCTCAACCGACTTTACCGTATGCTCGGAAACATAGGGCTCAATTACGGAAACAAAATTCGAGTCCAGATCCTTTCCCGACCGCTTTGCCAGCATATAGCGCAGGGATTTTGGGTTTCCTGGCTTGTTCTGCGGCGGAATCCCATCTGCCAGAGCCAATTCATCGACGTCCGTCAGCATGGTCAGACTCAGATGCACATCATCGTCCGGATTGGTAAAGGTTTTCCATGTGTCGGCAATGTCCCAGTCCACACGGAAGCCCTTCTCCGGGTTTGCCGCACGGGATACATTTTTCAGCCATGCAAAGCCGCTGGGATCATTGGAACCGTATTCCGTATCTTCTCCCGCATAACTTCCTCCGTTTTGTTCCTGAAGCTCCGCACCTTCTGTTGCAACAGTGCCTTCTGCTCCATGAAAGCTGAAAAGGTGTTCGTTCCCGCCGGTTACCCGGAAAAAATCCACATAATAGGAATTCTCCTCATCCACCCGAACCATTGCCGTGGTCCTTCTGTATTCCGATGCAGAAGAATACGATTCGGGAGAGCGGACGTCCACCAGCTTGACAAGCTTCCCGTCTTCAAAGTGCAGAGGATCTGCCGAGGATCTGCCACAATAATATTATTCTGTCTGGAACGATCCACCACCACCGTATTGTGGGCAATGGTATTGTTGAGCCACTGCCTTCGGTGCGGCGCATTGTCTGCCGTTTCCGGATATCCCAGTTCCGGCGTAAGGTCTGCGCCATACCCATGAATACCGATGTTCAGGGTATCGGAATGTCCGTGCCCGGCAGTTCTGCCGTAATACATCCATAAGTCGCGCAGCGTGTTTTCCGGTGCTTCTTTCTTCTCCGCAGCAGCTTCCTTTTTATTTTCGCCTTCCCGCAGTGCAGCAAGACCATAACCGGTCAGGTTGTCGCTGTCCGGATGAAATGTTCCGTACCGGTCAACAGCTGCCTGGATATCCTCCGCCACCTGATTTGGATTCTCGGTAAAAATATCATTGTGAAGGCCTTGCGTACTGTCCCCGTTGAGCATGTATGCAACCTGCGCATGAACCGGATCCCCATATTTGGAAAATGCCTTCACGGCTTTCCCCAGATCCAACAGGCTGGAGGGCGCACCGGTCTTGCCGGTATCGCCGATCAGAGGTATAAATTTCTCGCTCAGCGTCAGCCCGGTTTTGCCGGTAAACATTTTGCGGAACTTGACATTCTCATATAAATCCGCTTCTTCATACCGGTCGTATCCTTCCAGGGTATCCGCCACGATCTCATAGTTGTCCAGCCAAAGGTCATTGTAGCCGGGCGAAGCTTCATTGCCAAAGCCGTTTCGATCCACAGATCGTCCAGACTGTATTGTGCAAGATACTGATCCGCCTTTTCGATCTCTCCGTTGGCAGTGGCAGCTGCCCAATCATAGTTTGCCACATTTTCACGGGCTGCCGCGATCTTTTCTTCTGTGCAGTAACTTCTCCTGGCTTTCGCAGAAGAGACCTCATGAACGGTAAAATCAACCGATGCACGGATTTCAGCACTCACTGCCACATCAATCCGGGCTTTCCCCGGTGCCCGGGCCAGAATGTCCTCTTCTTCCACGGATATTACATCCGGATCTGTGGACGTACCGGAAACCGGGTATTCTTCATCCTCTGTGATATCCTGCTCCTGACCGTTGCTGAAATGACCGGTTATCCTGATCAGCGGCCGATCTCCGACAAAGATATCTTCCCGAAAAACCTCCAGGGAAATGGAAGTCAGCTGATCCGGGCTTTCCTCCCGCAGCGATTCGGGAGCTGCCCGATCCAGGCCCGACGTCCCGGGAACCGCCGCCAGGGCTCCGGTGCCGCATGAAATCATACAAAGGATCAAAGCGAAGGCCAGAAGTTTCCCGAATGTTTCTGTTTTCTTCATTTCGCACCTCTTTCTTCCTTTCGTTTTTTCATCATACCAGCTATGTTGAAACAAACCTTTCCGTTTCGCCCTCCTTTCCCCTGCACAGCCAGAAAAATACAGGATACACTAAAAAGACGGGTTGCTTCCTGCCGGAAACAACCCACTTCCACGCCTATCTCTTTTGCCATCTGTCATAGGCATCCTGGTAGATCCCAATCACCTCATCCATTCCCATGTGGTTCACTTCCTGTACGTAACTGTCCCACTCCGTCATTGGCTTGTTGCCGATGATGAAATTCACCAGGGATTCATCCACATAAGTTTCAATGTCGTTCAGCTTCTGACTGATGACATCGTTTTCCTTCTCGGTAAAGGACAATCCGGGAACCATGGGCTGAACAAACTGATCCTGGTCACGATATTGCTTTCTGCCTTCCTCCACATAGTCTTCCACGGTTGACGAAGTCAGGCTCCAGGGCTGAAATATCGCAGGCCATGTGCTTCTTCCAAAAGTCACTGCTCCCCGGGCTTCATTCATCGTCAGTCCGTCCGGATTCTTCAGCACAAAGTCCGTCCACTGCGGTTCTCCCTTGTCGTCAATGGTATAAGTTACGTTTTCCACACCGTAGACATAGGTCTGACCGACTTTACCATACCAATAATCTGCCCACATGGCAGTTTCCTCCGGGTGTTTGTTGGAAGCGGATATGGCCATGGCGTTGGGAACGACCTCATTATCCGGCCACATATGGAATTGATCTCCATAAGGTCCCTTTATAATGGGGGCTTCCCGAACGCAAAATTCTTCTTCGCTTTTGCCATCTTTTTCTGCAGTCGTATTCAGGACAGACATATCGGAGTTGATATAGCCGCGCCAAATTGCGACTTTATCCTGCAGGACCTTGGCCTGGAAAGCCTTTTGATCATTTGTAACGACTTCCGGATCGATGAGATCTTCTGCATAGAGCTTTGCCAGCCACTCGATCCCTTCCCTGAATCTCGGCTCGATGTTTCCATAATGCACCTTGTTGTCACAGGGCTGCAGTTTATCTGCCACATAGAGACCCGGATAGACTCCCCATGCCGTGGTAAAGGTGATGATGGAATCCATTCCCTTTCCGTTGTTTCCATATCCCGTCAGCGGTGTGATTCCTTCCTTCTCCTTCAGGGTTTTCATGGCCTGATGCCAGTCCTCGGTTGTCTCCGGCATTGCGATCCCGTTCTTGTCCAGCATATCCTTCCGGACGAACATCACGTTGTTTCCGGCGGTAAACTGATAGATCTCCGGGAGACTGTAAATCTTCCCGTCATCCGTTTTAATGACTTTTTCCGCAAGCGGATGATCCTTCATCGCTGCCTGCAGGTTTGGCATCTTTGCCTCAATCAGGTCCGTTAAATCAATAAACGCTCCCTGCTGTCCGTATTTATTCGGATTGATCGGAGCGATGATGGCATCCGGAACGTTCCCTGTATTCATGGCCAGAGTATATTTTTCCTCAAAATTATCCTGCGGAGGAATATCCCATTCAATATCCATATTTGTCTTTTTCTCATAGTCTTTCATAATCGCCAGATCTTCATATTCCGTGTCGTACATAACGTATGGCTTCATGAACTTCAGCTTGATCGGTTTCTTCGAGATCGGGAACGGCGTTACGTCATCCGGCTTGATCAGATCCTCGGATGCCAGGATCTCCTCCGGCGTTTTGGGGGTATTGTCTGTTTCCGTTTTTGTCGGCTTTTCTGTCGCTTCCTGCGTCGCCTTCGGCTCATTCTTCGTCGTATCCGTTTCCGAATCGCCGGATCCACATGCAGAGAAAGGTCCTGCGCACAGGACAAGGATCATCAGGAAAATGATCCCCCGCATCGACTTCTTTTTCATGAATATTTGCCTCCTTTTTTCATTGTATGAATGTTATGCCTGCAGAATAACAGGCGATCAACCTTTTATCGCCCCCACCATCATTCCCTTCACAAAGTATTTCTGTAAAAACGGATAAACCATCAATATGGGCACAGTTGCCACAACAATCGTCGCATAACGGATACTCTCGCCGATGAACTCCTGCTCTCCGGCAGAACCCAGTCCTTCTGCCATTTCCGCGTTCAGGGTATTCTGCAGCAGGATTTCACGCAGGATCAGCTGAAGCGGATACCGGGCCCTGTCATTCAGATAAATCAGGGCATTGAAGAATTCGTTCCAGTGTCCCACGCCATAGAATAAGGTCATGACGGCCAGGATGGGAGCGGATAACGGGATCACAATCCGGAAAAATATCTTTAAGTCATTCGCCCCATCAATGATTGCTGCTTCCTGAAGAGACATGGGGATATTGTTCTGAAAGAAGGTTCGCATGATCACCATGTTCCAGGTGCTGACCGCCCCCATGAGGATCATCACCCAGAACGTATTCACCAGATTCAGCTTTTGTATCAGCAAATAAGTTGGAACCATGCCTCCTCCGAAGAACATGGTTATGGTAAAATAAACGGTCCAGAGCTTTCGTCCGTAAAAATCCTGCCTGGACAAGGGATAGGCTCCTGCTGCCGTAAGCGCCACATTGAGACAGGTTCCCATCACCGTATAAAGAATTGTGTTTTTATAGCTTCGCCAGATGTCCTGGTTGGCAAATACCCTGCGATAACCCTCTGTATTCAACCCTTTGGGCAGGATTCCCACTTCATTGGCCATCACAGCATAGGAACTGCTGAAGGAGACGCTGACCACATGAATCAGCGGATACAATACAATAATGCATACAAGAACAAGAATCAGGATGACGACAAAGTAAAAAACTTTCTCCCCTGTCGACTCCTTTATCCTTTCGGCTTTTGCTGAACTCATTTTCCATTCTCACCTTTCCTGTCATAATCCTGCCATAATCCTCTCTGCCATTCCACCGTTTCTGTCCCTGAAATCACCATAAACTGGTCTCACTGACTTTCCGGCTGAAAGTATTGAACAGCAGCAGGGCAATAAAATTAATGACGGAATTAAACAATCCTATGGCCGTGGTGTAACTGTAATTGGCATCCAGGATTCCTTTCCGATACACATAGGTGGAAATCACATCCGCCGTTTCATAAGTAAGCGGGCTGTACAACAACATGATTTTTTCAAATCCCACGGTAAACATGCTGCCCATCCATAAGATCAACATGATGATCATCGTCGGCAGAATCCCCGGAAGGGTGACATGTATTATTTTTTGCCATTTTGTAGCGCCATCAACTGTTGCGGCTTCGTATAAAGCAATATCTATTCCTGACAAGGCAGCCAGATAAACAATAGATCCCCAGCCCGCCGACTGCCATACCCCGGACAGGACATATATGGTACGGAACCACTTTGGATCCGCAAGGAAATGAATCGGCTTTCCCCCGAACATTTCAATCAGATGGTTGATCATGCCTGTGCTGGGAGACAGGAAGGAGATCAGCATGCCGCAAATTACCACTACGGAAATGAAGTGAGGCATATATACAATTGTCTGAATGCTGCGTTTCAGGCGATTTCCCTGAATTTCATTGATCAGCAGTGCCAGAATGACAGGTATGGGAAACCCCACCGCCAGATCATAAAGATTAATCAGTATCGTATTCCGTACCAGACGGTAGGCATAATGAGATTCGAAAAAAGCCTTGAAATGCTTCAGGCCAGCCCATGGGCTGCCCATGATTCCCTTATAGGCGTTGAAGTCCTTGAAAGCAATGGTCAGACCATACATGGGCAGATAATGAAAGATAAAGAAATATACGATCACGGGCAGAATCATCAGATATAAATACCTGGAATCATACAGACGTTTCATGGAATAGGAGACCCGTCCTGTTTTCTGAACTCTGCCCTCTCCCATACGTTTTTTTTCGGTTGCCGCTTCCCTCATATTCTTTCCCCCTTTCTCCTCTTAGAACATTTAACCAAAAGAAAACACATTTTGTAAAGTGACAATCGGTGCTCTGCCTTAACAAATTATGCATGGAAAAATTTACTAATGACTGGAACCCGCCTCCCGATGGGGAATGCGGTAATTTGTGGGGGTAATTCCCTCATATCGCTTGAAGACCCTGGAAAAATTCTGCAGACTGTTGTACCCGACCCCTTCAGCAATCACAGCCACCGTCTGATCGGTATGGTTCAGAAGATATTTTGCCTGCCTGATCCTGGTCTGATGAATATAGTCTGTGACCGAACAGCCAAGGTAGTCCTTCATATACCGGCTCAGGTAAGACGGAGAAATGGAAAACCGGTCGGCAATGCCTGCCACGGAAAGCATGCTGTCGCTGTAGCTTTTCTTGACATATTCCACCACTTCGGATGCCAGTTCCGTATTTTTGGACAGCCTGGCCTCCCGGATCTGAGTGCACAGTCTCTTATAAAATCCGGATACGGAGCGATATATCTGATCCAGCGTTTCCATGCGGCTCAATTCCTCCAGAAATGCTTCCACGTCCGCATTCCCGATATTGATTTCATCCGCTGCCTTCACTGCGGTATGAACGATATCATAATAAACATACTTGATGGAAGTCAGATCATATGGCTTGCTTTTCAGAATCGATACCACTTCATTCAGTACCCGTTGGATCTCTTCGTACTCTCCGGTTTTGATATAATTCACAAGATCCCTTTCCTGCTGAAAGGAATAGCTGATTCTCTTCTCCCGTCTGTCGGAGATTTCATCATAACGGATAATACTGTTTTCGCCCATCAGGATTCTGTACTCCAAAGCAGCAGCCGCTTCCCGGTAGGAATTGCTCAAATGGATCAAATCAGAACAAAGACCTCCTATCCCAATTGTAACCGTAAAGCCCAGATCCTTTTTCACTGCCTGACCGATGCGAACAGCCGCTTCCCGCAGCAAAGCGGAGGGTCTCCCCTGTTCCGGCGGGTCCCATCCTATGATAACATCCGCCGTATGTTTCGGATCCTCCAGCACATACACGAAATGTTCCTTCTCCACTGCGTTTTGAATCAAATCCGCCATGGCCGTCTGCAGAACTTCCCGGATAGGTTCGCTTTTCCCGGATTTCTCCGGCGTATGCGTGGACTGCGCATCTTGAACACGGGGAATCTCCGGATGATCCACTGCAAGGATCAGGATCCCGTAATATTTTTTGTCCGGCTCAAGCCCCATAAACTGAAGCATCTCTCCAATGTTTTTCTCATCCGGAACCCCACCATGAATCAGTTTCTGAAAGAAGGAATTCTGGATTACCGGCATCTGCTGCACGATCTTTTCCTGCAAATTCCGGTTTTTCTCCACATAATTCACAATGGTCCGATGGATCCATTCCCACTCACTGGAGTATTCCTCTTGCTGCGGGCCCGGGGCGGCGTCCTTCTCATAATATTGAATGCTGTGCAGAATCCGGTCAATGTTCCGATAATCCTTCCCGGACAAATAAAGGATAATCAGAATGCCGGAAAGCATCGTAAGCTGAATAATCCGGACCATTTGCTGCTGAATGGCGTTTACTCTGGAGAGTACCTTTTCAGAAGGGATAATGGATACGTAGTTCCATCCGTTGCCTTCGGACCGGACAAAGGAAACGATGTATCCATCCTTTGATATGGAATCCCTGTCTTTTTCCGGTTCTTCCACAGCGGACAAAAGAGCCGTCTTCTCCTTTCCGGATAATGGATCCTGACTGAACGCATGACTCATGATGATTCCGGTCTCATCCAGAACGCAGGTGTAGCCGTGATATTTCTCCAGCAGCGTTTTCATGGGCTGCTTGAAGTTCCGCTGATCGGCAACCAACACCAGGGCAGCTTTCGGGGAAACGCTCTGAATTGGAAGGGCCTGGATATAGCAAATGACATCCGTCTTTCTTTTGTTGTAAATGACCTGATGAAAGGAAACAACGTTTTTCCCGTTTTCTTTTCGCAGCAGCCTTTCGAATTCCGGATCGTCCGCATCCTGCACCTGGAAAACAGAATTATAAAATGTGAAAAGATCATACTTGCCGGAGTCTCCGATCACAACATCCTGATCCGGAAAGACGAGAAAGATATTCTGAATAATCGGATTCGCATTTTTGTATTTACTGAGCTCCTCCACCGCATTGGTAAAGCAGGGATAAGGGGGAAGGGATCCTACACGATCCCGGGACAGCAAATAGGAAATATGACGATTTTCCGTTAAATGAACGGTTAACCGCTCCAGGCTGTCCAGATAATCATCGGTGGTATCCTTCGTCTGCTGCAATACCTTTGTTGTGGAACTCATGACTTCTGCTTCAAATTCCCGGATAAACTGAAAATATATAAAATAACTGATTACCATAATGGGCAGGATCAAAACAATCAAATAGGAAAACAAATACCTGAGAAACGCTTTTCTTCTGATCATGAAATCCTCACCTCTGTCGTGTTTTTGGGGGATGTAGGACAACCTGGGTTGTCGTATCCAGGGGACTGGTATACAGAATCCGGTTCCATCAGAAAAACAGAAATGCCGATTTTGATAGTCTGCAAAAATCGGCATAATCAGTCATTCTTTTCCTCTTAAAAATAACCCCTGTTGTAGAGCCCTGGTTCCATAAGCCTCCGCTCTTTTTTCCGCTCCCGTTGGTTTCCAATTCGTCTAAAGCAGTCTAAAGCACCAACTTCTGCGCATTCCCTGAATAAATCTTCTGAAGGACTGCGTCCGGCAATCCAAGCCCGTTCAGAAACTCCTGATGGATATTGTCGAAATAATCCCTCCCGTAGAGAATTCGGTCCTGAAACTCCACAAGAAATTTTTTGGCAAACTCAGAATCCCGTTTCAGGGCATTGCATCCGGAACCTGCGGAAATATCACAGTACAGATTGGGATAAGTGTGCAGCATATCGATCAGCTTCCCGCCCGGTACAACCTTTCCGGTGGGATATGCGGTCTTATTGTACTGATTGTCTCCGGAAATATGTGCCCAGAAACCCGGCGCATGCCCCAGAAAAATCGTTCCCGGACAGGCCCGTATGGCTCGTTCGAAGGCATCGATCCCTCCGCCGTACCACCAGTTCGGACGGGGATACCGGCCTTTGGCGGGAAACTCATAGTCGATATGAACCACTACCGGCAGACCTCTCTCTCCGCAAAACTGATACATACGGATCGCATCCGGATTGTCGTACATCATGCGCAGCTTGATCTCGCCGCAAACCCGCACTCCATAAATGCTGACAGCCGCCTGAAGCTGATCGATGGCCTCCGGCCGCCTGGGGTCGGGAGCATATCCCAGAATGAATTTTTCCGGTGCACGCTCGTAGTAGGAAAGGCACCGGCTGAAAGGCACCGGTCCGTGAGGCCCCACTTCCGGAGTGCAGCTGTAGTAGCTGGGATCATACTCATCTGCAGGAGTCTCCCAGCTGAGCAGCCAGGTCTTATCAATGTGATATCGTTTCATATTATCCAGAAACCGGGACAGATCGTGTCCGTGCCAGTCGGGATGATTATGGGCGTCTATGATCATATCGCTTTCCACCTCTTATATTTATGCTGCATATGAGCAAATGTGGAACCCATTTCCGTTTCTTTCGCTTTCGCGCTCTTTCGTACCCTTATACCAGTATCTGCTCACGGAACAAAACGGTATATCCATTCTCATTTCCTGGGTTCTTATGCTCTTC
>DAINCI010000067.1:0-10223 GCA_036732425.1 Bacillota bacterium | reverse complement strand
GTGTTGGACATATGGAAGGATCAAAGCAAGAATAAAAGGAGGACAAATGTATGAAAAGAAAGATTGCATTGGTGCTGGCACTTGCCGTGCTCCTGTCTTTCAGCGTTTACGGCTGCGGCAGTTCCGATAACAAATCAAAAGGCGGTTCCAACAAAACCAGCGAAGCACCCGACAAAGGGGATAAAGGCGGAAAACAGCTGGTGGCAGAGATCGGCCCCAATCCCGAGACTATTGATCCTGCCCTGAACAGTACCGTGGATGGAGGCAATATGCTTCTGTTTGCCTTTGACTGCCTGCTGAACATTGACAAGGACAATAAAGTGATCAGCGGTGCTGCGGAGAAGTATGACATAAGCCCGGACGGTCTGACCTGGACATTTCATCTGCACGATGATCTGAAATGGTCGGATGGTTCGGATCTTACGGCAGAGGACTTTGTATACAGCTGGAAGCGCATGGTGGACCCGGATACAGCTGCGCCTTATGCCAAAACTGCCCTGGGCATGGTAAAGGGATTTGACGAAGCGGAAAATGGGGATCCGGATAAGCTGGCAGTTTCTGCTCCCGATAAGAGCACATTTGTGGTGGAACTGTCTCATCCCTGTGTGTATTTTGACAAGATGGCTGCCTTTGCACCATTGAGTCCGGTCAACAAGAAAACCATTGAAGAAAACGGAGATGCCTGGGCGACCAAGCCGGAAACCTATATCTGCAACGGTCCGTTCTATATCAGCGAATGGGTGCCCAACTCCTATATCATGTTCAAAAAAAATCCCCATTTCCGGGATGCGGATAAAGTCAAGCTGGATACGATCAAATTACTGCTGATCGAAGATGCAAACTCCGCCTATGCTGCCTATCAGACCGGTGAAGCCATGATGATCAAGGATGTTCCGACTGCAGAGATCAAAGCCCTGCGGGACAACAAGGAATTTCATATCGAACCCAGTCTGGGCACTTATTATGTCAGTCTGAATGATTCCCTGCCTCAGTTCCAGGATGCCCGTGTCCGCAGGGCATTGAGTCTGGCACTGGATCGCAAATATATGTCGGAGACCCTGGCAGAAGGGGTGTATACTCCTGCAGGCAATTTCCTGGGAACCGGTTTAACCGATTGGGATGACAGTTCCTTTATGGACAATGCCAACGGCGGGAAACCGTACATTGATACGGACGATTACGAAGGCAATCTGAAGGAAGCAAGAAAATTGCTGGCGGAAGCTGGTTATCCGGACGGGAAAGGGTTCCCCACCATCACATATTCCACCAATGACGCCAGCTGGCATAAGGTATTCGCGCAGTATATGCAGGAAGCATGGAAGAAGCTGGGTATTACGGTGAACGTGGATGTTGTCGAATGGGCATCCTTTACTCCCATGCGTCGTGCAGGGGACTATGAAGCCAGTCGGAACGGCTGGGTCATGGACTACAACGATCCCTCCAATATGCTTGAGCTCTTTTACAGCGACAATGGAAACAATGACAGCAAATACAACAACCCTGAGTATGATGCCTTGATGGATAAAGCCGCCATGGAAGCGGATGCAAAAACACGTTCCGGTTATCTGCATCAGGCGGAAGACATGCTGATGGAGGATGCCGGTGCGATACCCATTGCCTACTACAACGACTTTTATCTGCAGAGCAGCAAAATCAAGGGTGCCTGGCACTCTCCCTATGGCTACTGGTACTTCCAGTATGCAGATGTTGAAGATTAAAGAAAGCGTGCAGGTCCGAAGTCTGTAGGAGTTTTATAAATGGAGTTTTATAAATCGAGAGAGTGGAATTGCGCATAGAAATAAATTACGCGTGGAAAAAGGTCCGTCAATCCGACGGACCTTTTCTTTTGGACTTTTTTGCTTTTTTATCATTCCCAAAGGAATGTCAGACGCTGCGGGAATACTTTCCTGCCGGAGAAGACGTACGATCTTCCTGCATCTTATTGCTTCTTCAGCTTTTCTGCCGCAGCATGATCCGCAATTACAATTACATTGGGATGAAGCTGAAGGACGGACGCCGGAACATTGGGGGTAATCGGACCATGCAGGGCCTTTTGTACGGCATCCGCCTTGTCCTCCCCCTTGGCAATCAAAAGAATTTTCCTTGCATGCATAATGGTTTTAATCCCCATGGAAAGCGCCCGGCGGGGAACCTGATCCGCATTGTCAAAAAATCTGGAATTTGCATCAATGGTGCTTTGTGTCAACGGCACCACATGGGTAACGGCATTGAATGGCGTTCCGGGTTCATTGAATCCGATATGTCCATTACGGCCGATCCCCAGCACCTGCAGATCGATGCCTCCTGCTGCTTCCAGTTTTTTTTCATAATCCATGCATTCCTTTTCCGGATCGGCTGCGGTCCCGTCCGGAAGGGAGGAAGCTTCGGGATCCAGATCCACTGCCCTGAAAAGATGCTCCTGCATAAAATAATAGTAGCTGCAGGGATGATCCTTTGGCAGGCCGACATATTCATCCAGATTAAAGGTCCGGACAGACTTAAAATGGATTTCCCCGTCCTGGTATTTTTTTACGAGCCTTTGATACATGCCGATGGGGGTGGAACCTGTGGCAAGTCCCAGTATGGCATCGGGTTTGCTTTTGATTTGATTTGCGATTTCCAAAGCGGCCTTCTCATCACAGGCCTCCTCTGTATCGATAAATAACTGCATATTCCTGACCTCCTGATAACTATTTCCTGATAGGGTTGTCTCCATTATAACACAACATCACAATAAATTTAAAATATGTTGAATGGCATACTATCAGAGAAGGTTCTTTATGGTATACTGATAAGGAAACGAGAGAGGTTTCCAGGGGAGGAGTGGTCTTTATTCTGAACAAGGGACAAAGGAATATGATATTCCGGATTTTTACCATACTGTTGGGCAGCTTTATCTATTCTGTGGCGATCAATGCCCTGTTTCTTCCTCATCATCTGCTGAGCGGTGGATTGACCGGCGTGGCTATGATGCTGGAGTATTTATTTCAACTGCCAACCGGTTTGTCTGTGGCTGTTCTGAACATTCCCCTGTTTTTTGGAAGCTATCGGATGATCGGCAAACGCTTTACCTGGCTGAGCGTCCTTGGCATCCTCAGTTCTTCCCTGTTTCTGTCCCTGACAAGGGGATGGATGATTCCGGTAAAGGATTCCATGGTGGCGGCCATCTTCGGCGGATTGATTTCCGGCATCGGTACGGGCATTGTGATCAAGAATCGCGGATCCCTGGGCGGTACGGATATTATAGCCATTATCATCAACAAATATCTTTCCTTCAGTATCGGCGGCATTGGCCTGGCGATCAACGGCATTATTCTGACGGTTGCTGCGTTCCTGTTTGATGTGGAAATGGCTATGCTGACCCTGGTTTCCATCTTTGTGGGGAACAAAGTGATTGATTCCATTCAGGAAGGATTCAATCACAGCAAGACCATTGTCATTGTTTCTGATTCCTGTCAGGAAATAGCGGATGAGCTGTTTCGAAAAGTGAAAAGGGGCATTACCTTTATTGAAGCAGAAGGCGCTTATACAAAAAAGCAACGGAAGTTGATCTATATGGTTGTCCGTGTGATGGAGCTTGCCAGGGTGCGGGATATTGTCAAAAGGATTGATCCCAACGCCTTCCTGTCCATTATTGATACCCGCGAGGTGGAAGGAAAAGGATTTTTGAGAGAATGATTGAAAAAATGTGGAGAGGAGAAGACAAATGGATTGTAACAAATACGTTGAGGAACACCGGGAGGATGTGATCCGGTCAGTGCAGGACATCGTACGGATCCCCAGTGTGGAGGCATCCCCGCTGTCGGGGAAGCCGTTCGGGGAGAATGTGGATCGTGCACTGCACAATGCGCTGGCCTTAGCGGAAAAGCTGGGATTTCGCACGAAAAACATCGACGGATATGCCGGATATGCGGAGTTCGGCCAGGGAGATGAGACCATGGCGATACTCGGTCATCTGGATGTGGTGCCGGAGGGGAGCGGATGGACCTGTCCGCCCTATGAGGCCAGAATTGTGGACGGCAGAATGTACGGACGGGGTACGGCGGACGACAAAGGACCCACCATAGGCGCCCTGTATGGCATGAAAGCCGTTATGGAGTCCGGCAAAAAAATGAAGCGGAAGGTCCGGATCATTTTTGGCACGGATGAAGAAAGCGGATGGAAGGACATGGAGGCCTATTTTCAGAGGGAGCCCATGCCGGATTTTGGTGTCACACCGGATGCGGATTATCCGATCATCAATGTGGAAAAGGGAATACTGGCCCTCAAGCTGAGGAAGGACTTTTCCGCGGGAGCGGACTCTGCCGTGAAAATCAAGTCGCTGACAGGAGGACACCGTTCCAATATGGTACCGGACGAATGTATCTGCTGCTTCCTGCCCACGGGAGATCAGGACAAAATCCTGACGCATCTTCACAGTATGGAGCAGTATTCCGGCTATGAACTGACTGCTGATTTCTGTGAGGACTCCGGAATCCGGATACAATCAAAAGGAGTATCCGCACATGCGAGCACACCGGAAAAGGGGAGCAACGCCATTGGCAGAATGCTGGCTTTCCTGAGCACCATGGGGCTGGGCAACAGTGAAATGGAGCAGTTTCTTTTGTTCCTGAACAACAAAATTGGTGTGGATACCACCGGAGCAGGCATGAACCTGGATTTGAAGGATGAAGTGTCCGGTGCCCTGACACTGAACCTTGGGACCATTCTGATGGATCAGGCCCATGGCGAGGCGGAGATTGATATCCGCTATCCGGTCAGCTACAGCCAGGATCAGATTTTGGACATCCTCCAGAGTGCTGTGAAAGGTACCGGCATAGAGTTGGAGTGCTGCAATGCCCAGGCGCCTCTGCACGTACCCGAGGAAGGTTTTCTGATTGAGACGCTCAAGAGGGTGTACACGGAGCAGACCGGACAGCCCGCAAAGGTACTGTCCATCGGCGGAGGGACTTATGCAAGGGCCATGAAGAATGCAGTGGCATTCGGAGCACTGTTTCCCGGCCGGCCGGAACTGGCCCATGAAACGGATGAGCATATTTTCGTGGATGACCTCATTCTCCATACGAAAATCTATGCCCATGCCATTGCTGCTCTCTGCTGTGAAGACGGGCACTGAAAAAAGGGCACTGAAATTTCTCACCACAGGACAATCAAATGTGGTATAATCAGGAAAGAGGGATGCAGGGCCATCCCGCATCAGACTGCCCAGGCAGACTGATGACGAAAGGAACGGGAAGGATGAAAAAGGAAAGGAGGTGTGCAATCTATGGATGTACTTCAGGCAATTCAAACGAGGCGAAGCATCCGGTCCTATACCGATCGGCCCATTGATGAGGAGACTCTGAAGAAGTTACTGGAGGCTGCCATGTGCGCCCCATCCGCCAACAGGAAAAGGCCCTGGCATTTTGTTGTGATCCGGGACAGGGAGCAGCTTGCCGTGATTTCAAGGATTCAAAGGTATCACAGGCCCATTGGACAGGCTGCTTGCTGTATCGTGGTCTGCGGAGATGAAAGTGTGCAGGAGACGCATGACTTTCTTCTGAGCGATTGTTCTGCGGCAACCCAGAATCTGCTTCTCGCGGCTCATGGGCTGGGACTGGGGGCAGTGTGGTGCGGAGTCCGCACAGGAGCGGATGTTTCGCGTTATTTAAAGGAAACGCTTTCGTTTCCAAAAAGTGTCGTCCCCATTGCATTGGCAGCCATCGGCTATCCGGCGGAGGAACGCAAAGCGCAGGACCGGCTTGATCCTTCCAGGATTCATTATGAAAAATGGTAATGGAGGGATAGAAAAATGCCGGAGCAGGAATGAAAAATATAAGAAATCTGGAGTGTGTATGGATAAAAACAATTTTGCGATATTCATTGATCTGGAAAACACCGGCGGCAAGGCCGTCACTCTGAATCGTGTCATTGAGAAGGTCAAAATAAAGGGTGACATTCTGATCGGTAAGGTATATGGCTATCAGGAAGCTTTCTCCGGGCTGAAGGAGGCATTGCTTTCCAATACCTTCAATGTCCTGCCGTCCATCAAGTATGGCGTAAACCAGAAAAACAATCTGGATATTCAGCTGGTCATCGACGCTCTGGACGTCGCCTACACCAATGATCTGATAGACTGTTTCTGTATCGTGTCCGGCGACAGCGATTATACTCCCCTGGTTGGGAAATTAAAATCCATGGGCAAGTATGTGTTGGGCATTTCCCGTTCCGAAGTGGCCTCCAACATATTTATCAAGGCCTGCAATGAGTTTATTTTTCTGGAATCGGTTACGACGGATTCTTCCAGCAAGGTATCAGATGAAGACGATACTTACAGTGATCCGGACGATCTTTCAGAAGTTCTGGAAAAAATCATCAGCGATCAGGCAGATACAGACGGTACCATGTTTGTCAGTGAGCTGAAGAAGACGCTGCTGCGTCTGCGGCCGGAGTTCAGCGAGAAGAGCTATGGCTGCAGTTCCTTCGGGAAGCTGTTGAATGTTATGGAGACGCGGTACCATACCCTAAGGGTCTTCGGTGACAACAATTCCCTGAAGGTGAAATTACTAGGCGATCAAAAAAATCTGTCAGGGGAGATCAGCAAGTCCAACTGGGTCAATATCCTGCAGACCCTGTTGAATAAGCTGAAAAGCAGCGGATTCAACAGGGTCAATCCCAGCATCATCAAGTCCGAGCTTCAGAAGGAATATCCTGATTTTGACGAACGCCAGATCGGATTCAAGAAGTTCAGTGACATGATGAAGCGTCTTGAGAAGGAGAAGATCATAAAAATCGAATTCAACGAAGCAAAGACCATGCTGATCAAAATTCTCTGACAGGAAGGACTCCCAGGTTTTCCTGTGAATCCTGCAACCGGCAGGACGGGGCATGCAGCCATGCTCCGTCCTGTATTTCGTACTGTGATTTCAAAAAAACAAAAATTGGCGATTGACAAAACTGCACAAATGGATTATCATAAAATTATTAATTGAAAAACCGTTGAGAAAGAGGAGTAGGCTTTTTTACGACATTGCAGAGAGTCGCTGTTGGTGGGAATGCGATATGGAGTTGGAAGCTGAATGGGCTTTCGAGGGCAACCCGAACGATGACAGGATACTTGGGTCCGGCAGTTCCGAAGGGAAAACGGACGAGGGAATCCATTTTCCGGATATCCCAGGGAGACAGAGGGGGATTGGCATCGAAGTAGGCGTTGACGGAACCATACCCGTTATTTGATATGGCCTATATGATGGTATAGGAGTGGAGTGGACATATGTCAATTTGAGTGGCACCACGGATTTAATTCGTCTCAGGCAAACAGCTTGAGGCGTTTTTGTTTTTTGGGGTCATGGAATCCTGCCATCCGGATAATGGAAAGGGAGCAGCGGATTTTCAGGCAAAAAAATCTTTTTGAGGAGGATATCATATGAAACGGATGAAACAGATATCGGCGATGCTGACAGTGCTTGGGCTGCTTCTCACTGCGGCTTCCGGATGTACGGACAAAGGAGCGGCGGCAGGGAAGAATACGGTCGGGATTGCGCAGTTTGCGGAGCACGGTTCGCTGGACAACTGCAGGAAAGGATTTCTCGTCGGGCTGGCGGAGGAAGGTTTTACGGAAGGCAAAAACCTGAAGATCCGTTATGAAAACGCTCAGGCAGACGGAGGCACTGCCAATCAGATTGCAGACAGTTTTGCTGCCGGAGGGACAGATCTGATCGCTGCCATTGGTACACCGATGGCGCAGAGCGCTTTCCGCGCGGCGGGAAAGAGGAACATTCCGGTGATTTATACCGCCGTCAACGATCCGGTTGCAGCGGAACTGGCCAATAAGGACGGCACCCCGGCCGGGAATGTCACCGGAACCAGTGACCGGCTTCCCGTGAAAAAGCAGCTGAAGATGATCCGCACCATTCTTCCGGATGCAAAAAAAATCGGTATTCTGTACAGTACCAGTGAAGTAAATTCCATTTCCGTCGTTCAGGCATACCGGGATGCAGCGCCTGCCTGTGATTTTGAAATTGTGGAAAGCGGAATCTCCGTGGCGGCCGATATCCCGCTGGCAGCGGATCAGCTGCTTGCCAGGGTTGATTGTCTCTGTAACCTGACGGACAATACTGTGGTCAGTTCCCTCCCGTTGATTCTGGAGAAAGCGGACCGGAAAGGAATCCCGGTATTTGGAAGCGAGATTGAGCAGGTCAAAATCGGATGTCTGGCTGCCGTCGGACTGGATTATTATGAGCTGGGCATTCAGACAGGGAAAATGGCAGCCAGGGTGCTGAAAGGCGAAGCAAAGGCAGAAGATATGTCTTTTACGGTATGTAAGGAAGCTTCCTTTTACGGAAACAACACCGTTGCCAAAAATCTCGGAATTTCCATTCCGGAGGAACTGACCGGTGCTGCAGGGGAAATGTTTGACAGGATATCGGAATCCAAAGAAAAGTCGTAAACCCAGGGAGGCGAAGAAGAATGGCAGATATTATAACGGGAATATTGGAAGAAGGTCTGGCCTACTCGATTATGGCGCTGGGGGTGTATCTCTCTTACCGGATATTGAACTTTCCGGACCTGTCCGTGGATGGGACCTTTCCGCTGGGAGGAGCGGTTACCGCAGCCTTGCTCCAGGCCGGTGTGAATCCCCTGATTACCCTGCCTGTTTCCTTTTTTGCAGGGGCGGCTGCCGGAATGCTGACCGGATGGATTCACGTAAAGCTCCGGGTAAGGGATCTGCTGTCCGGCATTGTCATGATGACCGCCCTGTATTCCCTGAATCTGCGGATTGCGGGCAGAGCCAATGTACCTTTGTTCTCCAGGGAAACCATCTTTGACAACGCCTTTCTGGACAAATGGGTTCCGGCCGGTGTCCGACCCTTTCTGGCGGTTTTCCTCCTGTTTCTGATTGGAATGGCCATGAAGCGGCTGATGGATTGGTATCTTGGGACAAAATCCGGGTTCCTGCTTCGGGCTGCAGGGAACAACGAAGCTCTGGTCACTTCCCTGGCGAAGGACAAAGGCACGGTTAAAATCATCGGATTGTCCATTTCCAATGCGTTTGTCGCCCTGTCCGGCTGTCTCTATTGTCAGAAAAGCGGATTCTTTGAGATTTCCACCGGAACCGGTACCATGGTGATTGGCCTTGCAAGTGTCATTATCGGGTTGAAACTGTTTCAGAAGTCAACTTTTGTCAAAGCGACAACCGCGGTGATTCTGGGTTCCATTGTTTATAAGGCCTGCGTATCTGCCGCCATTTCCCTTGGCATGGCCGCCTCCGATCTGAAGCTGATTACGGCGGTGCTGTTCCTGCTGATTCTGGTCGCAAGCAACGGCCGAAAAGGGAAGGTGACAGCAAATGCTTGAGCTGCGGGGGATTCAGAAGCATTATAATCCGGGTACGGTTCATGAACTCTGCCTGTTTGATCATTTTGATTTCACCGTGGGGGATCGGGAGTTTGTAACGGTGATCGGGAGCAATGGTTCGGGGAAGACGTCCCTTCTGAACATGATATGCGGCAGCATTCCGGTGGACGGCGGCAAAATTCTCCTCCGGGGAAAGGACATCACCGCCATGCCGGAATACAGAAGGCTGAAATTTATCGGAAGGGTGTTCCAGAACCCGACCATGGGCACCTGTCCCGGTATGACTCTTCTTGAGAATCTGTCCCTGGCGGATAACAAGGGAAAACCCTTTGGCCTGAAGAAGGGGGTCGATGCAAAACGGTTTCCCCGGTACCGGGAGGCTCTCCGGGAGCTGAACCTGGGATTGGAGGAGAATCCGGACATTCCGGTGGGTGCCCTGTCCGGAGGCCAGCGGCAGGCTCTGGCTTTGCTGATGTCCACCATGACCCCCATCGAATTCCTGATTCTGGATGAGCATACCGCAGCACTGGACCCCGGCACGGCGGAACGGATTATGGAGCTGACGGACAAGATCGTAAAGGAGAAGGGAATCACCACCATTATGGTGACGCACAACCTGCGGTATGCGGTGGAATATGGAACCCGGCTGGTCATGATGCATCAGGGCAAAATGGTAATGGATCGGTCGAAAAAGGGAAAGGAGCAATTAAAAACCGATGATATTCTCGATAAATTCAATGAAATCAGCATGGGTTATGCAAAGGAACGCGATTTACAGAAATAATAAAAATCAAATTCCGGTTGCATAACGCATTATTCGATGATATACTTATTTTAAATAACATCCTTGCTCTGCAGAATATGCAGGGCCGTTTGTCCAGGAGGAG
>DAINCI010000066.1:0-10226 GCA_036732425.1 Bacillota bacterium | reverse complement strand
TCCGCCGATTCCGATAATGCCGATCCGAACCTTATCCATAACTTTCCTCCTCTCAGACTCGCATGATATGTAAGCGCTTACATTAAAGCATGAAACAATTTTGTTTCTTTTTTATTATAGCATCATTCTGCGGTTTGTCAATTTTGTTGCAGGCGGAAATTCTTCACATGCCCGTCCGTGTACTCCGTTAATTTTTCAATCAGATCGGTGTCCGGAGTAAAACCATTCCCTGTCTGCACCGAGCTCCATACCTCCATCATCCGGTCATAGCTGTCGGTTTCCGGATCAACGGTTTCAGCAGATGGGTTCCGATAAAGAAACCAGTCACTTAATGTACTTTTTGCCCCCTTGTAAGTCCATGTGGTCCAGCTGATACCTTCCCGGTTATAGGCAGACAAGACGTAATCCCATATTCCTCCGCCCTGAAATTCCCCCACCAGCACCGGCACTTCCCAATCGGCCCGGTCCCCGATGTCGCGGATTTTCTGATCAACCTCTTCCGCTTTCCAATTATAGTTGTGTGTCTGGTACAGCATATTCGTCCAGACGAAGGAACGGGGGTCCGGCAGATTGTTTATTTCCCATACCCCTTCCACCGAAATGACATGCTCCGGATCCACTTCACGTATGGCACGGATGATCCGATCATACATATTCCATAACTTGGCATCACTTTTGCGCAGGGCATCAAAACCGTTCATCGGCTCATTCAGCAAATCATAAGCCGCCACAGCTGCTTCGCTTTTATACCGCTCTGCAATGCGCGTCCACAGCTCAATCGTAAGAAGACGGTATTTCTCTCCGGATTCGGTGTCCTCAAACAGCCCGCTTACCCCAACACGTCCGCTGCTGTGGTCGTCGCTTTGGAAGCCCGGCGCACCGTGCATATCCGGAATGACATACATTCCACGCTTCGCACACTGCTCCACCAGCCAGTCCAGACGTTGAAAGCCAGGATTTTCGTCCATGTTTTCCCCGCCATACCAGGTCCCGTTGTCATCCTTCTGAAAATTACGATACCAGAACGGCACCCGGACACAATTCATTCCCATGGACGCAATCCTGTCCAAATCCTTTTCCGTAATCCAGTTGTCCTGATAGGCTTCAAATAACCTGAGAATCTGCTCCTCCGTGAAGCCCCGATGCTCCAGGGCATGCAGGGTATCCCAGTTGCCCCAGGCCTTATCGGGCTTCGCCAGCGGACACATCCACGCCTCCTGAATCAGCCATCCTCCCAGGTTGGTTCCGCGCAGTACAACCGGTTCCCCCCTGCGGCTGAAGAGCTTTCCATCCTTTCCCTCCAGAAAGTCCTCCTCCGTCAGTGCCGCACGTGCAGGCCGTGATGCATCCGGTGAAGACACAGGCGAGGAACCGCGGGTATCTCCCGCCTGGTCCTGGCAACCGGTTACTGCCAGACACATCATGATACCCATGGCGAAAGCTGCCATCCCCCTCCACCCAAACAAAGTGGTACCTCCTTATGTTCAATCATCATCCAGGACATCCTCCTTCGGATCCGTGATACGGTCCGCAGGCCTTCGCAGGTCCCCGGAAAAACGGATCGCACAGGAAGCCCGGACCACCAGCTGCGTCTTTACCCGGAACATCTGTCCTTTTGCCTCCGGCTGCATCAGACGCAGCAGCTCTTCCACGGACTGACGGGCGATCCTGGACGTAGGATTCCGAATGGTGGTTAAAGGCGGATCACAGCGCAGCACGGCGTCTCCGTCGTCAAAGCCCATGACACTCATCTGTTCCGGCACGGCGATCTTCAAATCCTGCAGGGCACGCAGGCAGCCTACCGCCATTTCATCATTGGCACAGAAAATGGCATCCGGCCGGGAGGCAAGATGGGACATTGCGCCCCGAACGGCGCTGTAGGCAGCATTTTCCTCAAAATATCCCTGAATCATCCATTCCGGATCGAGGGGCTGTTTAAAATGCCGCATTGCATGCTGAAACGCCTGATAGCGCTCAACGCTGTCGAAATTGTTCGTACCCTTCAGAAATGCAATCCGCCTGTGCCCGGTATGGACCAGATATTCCACCCCCTGGGTGATGCCCGTCTCATTGTTGACCAGCACGCTGGACAGTTTGTTTCCAGCCACCGGTTTATCCAGAAACACATAGGGAATCTGTTTGCTTTCCAATACGCTTACATCCTTATCCAGCAGATTCTCGTTGAGGATGACAGCACCGTCAATATTGGAGGAAAGTATCGTGGCAGCCAGGCGCCGGCTGGTATAGGAATCGCTGATATGCACCAGCATGGCAAACCCTGCATTGCTGCAGGCGGAATACATTTCCTGAACCAGACGGGTATAAAACGTTGTGTGAAAATTGGGCAGGAAAAGACCGATATTGTTTGTTTTCCTCTTTTTCATCAGTTTTGCATTCAAATTGGGTACATAATTTAATTCCTTCGCCGAGTCAATAACCCGCTGCCGGGTTTTCTCCCCTACATTGGGCATCCCGTTCAGTGCATTGGATACGGTGGAAATGGATACCCCTGCCCTTTTGGCTACATCCCGGATTGTAATCATGCTGCCTCCTCTTTCCTGTTGCTTCCTGCTGTTCCCTGTTCCGCTCTTAAAACCGTTATGGAAGAACTGTCGTTCAGCCAGCTG
The DNA here is from genome assembly GCA_036732425.1 of Bacillota bacterium. Lineage (GTDB taxonomy): Bacteria > Bacillota > Clostridia > Caldicoprobacterales > DTU083 > UBA4874. The sequence goes on along the minus strand of DAINCI010000066.1, from coordinate 7,599 downwards.
CCGCCGGCCGGCTGACCTTTGGCCCGACAAATCCCTGTTAGTCCAGCTCAAGCTTCTCCGCATTTTCCCCCATCTTTTCATTGAATCCTTTTACGATGTCCTCCCATCCGGTACTTTTCAGGAAGGCTTTATAATCCTCAATCGTTTGATCAAATGTGGCATCATCCGGCGCACGCAGCAGAGTCGCCAGGGTTGTAGCCCACTGAGCCTGGATATTGGTCAGATTTCGTGCCTCGGCAGTTCCTTCCTCCGGATTGATGTTCTCTCTTATAAAATGGGGGGTTACCTTGCCTTTTCCCCATTCCACCATCTGTCGGGTGGATTCGACGGTGGTGTCCTTACCATGAAGGGCAGCAAAACTGTCATGCCCGAACAGGCAAAACTCTCCCAGACGATAGACCTTTTTGAAGTTGTCAGGATTGGTATCCCGTTCCTTCAGGACCTCCGGAAGGATGGAATACCTGCCGTCCCCGTCCATCTCAAATGTCTCCCCTTCCACTCCGTAATAATACAGAATCTGGCCTTCGTCACCGATCAGATAAGTAAACAACTGCATGGCTTTGGCCGGATCCTTGCAATTCTTTGAGATAAAGGATATCGTCCAGCCGGAAATCCCGGACTGCGAAAGCGTCGGTTCGTTTCCAGAACTGCCCTTCGGGCCTTCTATTCTGCCTGCGTATAGGAAGCATATTCCATTTTATATGTCATACTTCCTGCAATTTATATAAAACGTTTTACACAGAAACGATCGTTGCAGAACTGCATATTTTTATCATATGATACGTTTCCGGACCATAAGCTTTGATTGGACAGAAGTGCTCTTGGCTGTAGCTTACATTAAAATTGAAATCAATAATTTTCCCATGATATAATAAGAAAAAGGGAGGCGAACACCATGTACTGTGAAAAATGCAATCTGCTTTCAAAGGAAGAAAACTGTCCGAACTGTGGCGGCCGATTACGTAAACCGGAGGAGAGCGATCCTGTCCTTCTGGTGCAGACAGACACACTGCACGCGTCCCTGCTGCAGCCTCTTCTGGAGGATGGAGGAATTCCTTATTCCAAAAAGGGACAAATGGGTGCGGCGTTTGCGATAAAAGGGGGCACCCTTCTGGAGGAATACAGTTTTTATGTCCCTTATGGAGCATACGAAGAAGCAAAAAATCTCGCGGAAACGGTATGTGGAACAGAAAGCGATCCGAACAGCCCATAAAAATCTTACAGGGCGTATCATTACGATACGCCCTGAAAAACCAGTCTGCCGATACTTCTTCAATGATAATCTTAGCTATTAGCCGGCATTTTGCAAGTGGCTTATGGAACATTTATAGATACATTGCAAATGAGCCTTGTGTTCCGGATACGGCGGCAAAACAATCAAGAAGAATTTTACAAAGTATAAAAGAATTGAGTAAAATGCCTCGTTCAGCAGAGCGATGCGCCCGCTTCTTTCGCGATCTTCCTGTCTGAACTATGGACTTCCATTCCGGGTTATGGCCGGTAAGTTCAGCCCCGGGCATTCGCCCGCCCGGGCCACGGCAATAACAGACAAATAATCCCCTATGTTCTCTCTGGCCACTTCCATTTGTGCAAGATATGCGGCTGCCAGTGACTTTCTGAATTGCAGAAACTCTGCTTTGCTCTCTGCTTCAGCCGATACCGGCGTATATTCTATCAGGAACACCGTTCTTGCAACATCGTACAGAAAACATCCCTGACATACATTCATAAAATCAATAATGGTTGTCTTCCCATCCAATAAAAATATGTTTCCGGGATGAAAATCACCATGGCAAAACGTATTCCCATTCGGCAACTTATCCAGCAATTCCAGCATTTCTTTCTTTTTGCTCAAAGCAACAGACGTAGCTTTTCCAATACCCCATTCCAGGAATTCCTTGTAATTTGGAACATTCTGAATGGTATTTTTCAATATTTCCTTATGAAGCTTTGCCATATATAACCCGCAGCCCTGCGCATCACGTGTTTTTATTACCCAATCCAGCAGCAGCTGACCTTCCACTTTATCATAGACAATTCCCGCCCGGCCTTTCAGGGAAATAAGCTCATACGCCTGAGGCTTTGAAAAATCCATATGGCTGATTGCCTTTGCATTGGAAAATTCTTTTTCCACTGCTTCTTTGGGATAACCCCTATGAAAAAGCTTGAGTACTTTCCTTTTTCCCCACTCATAAATAACAGCAGTATTTCCCGTTCCGATGATTCTCCCGCATTCCATTTACTCAGCCCCATTCCCTACCTTACATCCCATGCGAACAAATGGGCTTTCTGCGAACCCCAGGTCTCTTCCGGAATAAAACGAACGGCAGACGTCCGGATATCCATCTCCATTTTCAGCAGCCGCTGATAATTGTTGTCGACGTGTCGTACCGTTTCCCATTGCCCGTTTTCCTTCTGCATCTCAATGCGGAATGTTCGGACGAGAGTCTCCGGAGCTTTCCAGTCATTGCCAGAAAGAGGAAAATTACAGGGCATATTGTGCGCTTTCCGATTCAGATCGCTGTCAAAGACAAACCGCATTTCACGAATTTGCTCCGGCTTGTCAAACCGGTATTCGATCCAGGATTTCCGCAGCAATCCGGTCCAGCCGTTGTCCTTCCCACCGACGGGACGATCCACGCCGTTTCGCAGCGGCTCCGGGTTTCCTTCGGAAGAACGCAGGGCGGCCCTCCGTGTCAAACCGGAGATTTCCCTCTTCTGCCAGGGGAGGTAGCAGTCATCCTCCATCAATGTCTGCTGCAGTTCCTCCACGCTTTTTTCATAAACCTCCCGTGGGCTCAGACTATCCCGTACCGCTATGGCGCATGCAGTTCCTACAGCCTGGCCCAAAGTGGCGCAGGTCGCCATGACCCTTGTGGCGCTGAGGGCTGCATGGGTTACACTGATATTTCTTCCTGCAAAGAACAGGTTTGCAGTGTTCCGGGAAAACAGACACCGATAAGGGATCCCAAAGGGAGACGGCGCCGGGTGATAAATGGTCGGATATCCGGGATATCGGAATCCTGCCGGATTGTGGTCATCCATGGTCCATCCGCCATAGGCAACCAGATCCGGAAATCTTCCTTCTGCGCGGACATCATTCTGCGTCAGAATATGATCTCCTACGTATCTGCGGCTTTCCCGCTTTCCCGGGAGAAATCCGACCCAGTCCAGCGCCCAGTTTTCTGCGCCATGATCTCCATGATTCTTCACATGATCCCACACGCCAAAGGCTATTTTCAGCAGTTCATCCCGCATCTCCTCCGTATCATCAATGCAATCCCTGTCTCCGCCCAGCTCAATCCACCAGAAGTTGGATGTTTTCACATCATGACTCCGGCAGGGCAGAGCCTCATCCGTGGGATACGAGTATGCCCACGCAGGCGGAATATACTCCTGATGCCGATTGGTCTCCCGGGCCTGAATCAGGCAGCTCATGCCCATGGTTTTCCGGTCGGCCTGCTCCGGCTCGATATCTTCCTGAAACTCACCGGCCGCTTCCCGTCCCATCCGGTATTCCGCACCGGTAAGAGGCGCCAGGATGCTGTCCCCCGAGCAGTCCGCAAACAGACCGGCCTCCACCGTATGCCAGGTCTGCGTCGTCATCTGCCAGCCGCGGACAGACCGGATCCGGTTTTCGTCCATCGTCACGTCATTGCAGGTACAATTCAGCAGCAAGGTGATGTTCTCCTGATATTTTACCTTTTCATACAGGATGCTGTCCCATATGGAAAAAGAGGTGTTGGGATTCCGGTATCTGTTTTCCAGCTCAATTTCCTCCAGGATCCCCGTTTCCCGGTTGTTTTCCCCGTGAGCTCCGCAGATCCACATACGCATCTCCGACGACGCATTGCCGCCCAGAACCGGCCGGTCCTGCATCAACAGCACCCGGACACCGTGCCGTGCCGCAGAAATGGCTGTGCACATTCCTGCCAGGCCGCCTCCCACCACGCATAAATCTGCCTGATGTGTTCTCTCCCTCATTCTTCCTTCTCCCTTCCTGAAAGCCGGCATACCCGGCCCGGCTTAACCTCTACTGCCCTTCCGTCCACACCGATCCACACGCTGTTCGCCGAAGGATTGAATACGGCAGAACCATCTGCGGAGAACTCCAGGCTCTTCAGGGACTTTACATAACGGTATATCTCCATATTGGTCGCAAACCAGATTTCTTCCTTTCCGGAAACCATCCGGAAGAAGTCCTCCATGACATCCCAGTTATCGTCCCTGGGAAATTCATAACTGTGTCCCCATACATACAGCAGCTGCATCCTTTGATATCGTTGAGGTTCCAGGAAACGCCGGGTGTTTTCCAGAAGATTGTGATTATGATGACAGGTAGGATGCCATTGCATAAAGTCTTTGGGAAGTTCAAAGGAATCGGTGGCCAGCGTCGTTCTGCTGTATACGATCCCCTGTGCTTTCAGGAGGCTTATCACTTCCGCATTATACGCTCCGAAAGGATAAGACATTCCATGAACAGGGTAATTCACTGCACTTTCCAGGTTGATCCGATCCTGCCGGACCTCCTCACAGATCCGCTCCCGGGAAATATGATTGAGAAAGGGATGCGTCAGGGTATGTACGGAAACTTCATGCCCCTGGTACAACCGCCCGACTTCTTCTTCGGTGACATATCCTTCTCTTCCGAAGAAACCGGAGTTCAGATGAAACGTGGCTTTCATTCCATAGCGACTGCACAGATCCACCAGTTGCCTGTCATAAATTCTTCCGTCATCATAGCTTAAAGTAATTGCTTTGGTCTTTCCATAAGGATAGTAATTCAGAGTTACGTCCATATTGTTTCCCCCCAGGATAGTAAAATTGAATGGTTTCATACGATTGCAGATTACATTCCGAGTCTGGCCTCATTCCATCCTATAGTCAATACATTTAAAACTTGAGTACGGCCATGGGAATACCTTTATTCTATCAGATTTCAGACTGCTTTTGAAGAAAATGTGTTAAATCCCAAAGTACAAAAGTTATAATTTTATAATCAATAAAATACCCACGTATATTTTCCTGCCTTTCCGGCAAAAGAGAATCAGTTGTTCAAGACCCGGGGTTCGAATATTTTCATTTCCTTCGGAAACAATAACCAAAACCAAGACCACCTCCCATTCTCAAAGACGAATAACAACAGAAAGGATGAAACGACATCATGAACAAACAACAGACAACCATCAAACCTCCCACCAGTTTCCCGGAACAGCATCAGGGCATGCAGCCCGGTTCCCAGAAAAATATGAACCCCAAACCCATAACGGAGGATCCATGCTACAAGGGCTCCGGAAAACTGGACGGTCTGACTGCCATTGTCAGCGGCGGAGACAGCGGCATCGGACAAGCTGTGGCAATCGCATTCGCAAAGGAGGGTGCAGACATTGTTGTTCCTTTTTACAGTGAAAAGCCAGATGCCGACGATACGGTGAGCATGGTAAAAACAACAGGACGCCGGTGTATCCTGGTCAAATGTGACCTGAAGATGGAGGATTCCGCAGAGCAGGTTGTGAATACTGCAAGGAAGGAATTTGGCCATATCGACATCCTGGTAAACAATATTGCCGTACAGTATCCGCAAAACAGCATCAAGGACATTACCGCCCAACAGCTCACCAATACCTTCGCCACAAACGTATTCAGCTGCTTTTATATGACAAAGGCCGTTCTCCCGCATTTGAAGTGCGGTGCCTCCATCATCAACACCACTTCCATCACTGCCTACAAGGGAGATCCCACACTGATTGACTATTCCGCCACCAAAGGCGCCATCGTTTCCTTTACCCGATCCATGGCACTTTCCCTGGCCAGTGAGGGGATACGGGTCAACGCAGTTGCTCCCGGTCCGGTATGGACTCCCCTGATCGTATCCAGCTTTTCCAGACAGGAAGTCGGCAAATTCGGCAAGGATGTACCGCTGGGGAGAGCTGCCCAACCGGCAGAACTGGCGCCGGCTTATGTCTATCTTGCCGGTAAGGATTCATCCTATGTATCCGGACAGGTCCTTCACATAAACGGCGGAGTGATTACAGAAAGTTGAGAAGGGATTTCTTTCATGCGCAGTTTTCACGGGGCGGGAAAATGCCGTTCCTATTTTGAAGGCTGGTACTTCAAACAGCAAAACGGCAGGGATACAGTAGCCCTGATTCCTGCATTTCACAGGGATGAAACAGGAAAGCCTTCTGCATCCCTGCAGATACTTACCGATACGGAATCCGGAAGCCTGTCCTTTCCTGCGGAAGCTTTTTCTGCCGACCGGAACAGGCTTAAGATCCGGATCGGAGACTGCCTTTTTTCGGAGCAGGGATGCCGGCTGGATGCCAAAAAAGATGGCTTTGAAATCCACGGCCAACTGGACTATGGACCGTTTCGCAGACCAAAATATGACATGATGGGACCGTTTCGCTATGTCCCTTTTATGGAATGCCGCCACAGCGTATTCAGCCTGATTCATTCCGTAAACGGAGACCTTGTGATCAACGGAAAGACCATTTCGTTCCGCGGAGGAACAGGATATGCAGAAGGAGACCGGGGAACTTCCTTCCCCGGCCGCTATCTCTGGGCCCAGTGCTGCCGGGGGAAAGAAAGCTTCATGGTGTCCGTGGCGGACATCCCTTTTTATGGAAACAACTTTGTCGGATGTCTTGGATTCTGGTATCAAAACGGTAAGGAACACCGCATCGGTACCTATGCCGGAGCCCGGCCCCTCCATATGGATGGAAAGAAAATCGTGCTTCGGCAGGGCCGGGTCCTGCTTTGTATTGAAGCACTGGAAAACCGGGGCCAGCCGCTGAAAGCCCCGCAGTTTGGAAACATGAGCCGAACCATCCATGAAAGCGCCGCCTGCCATGTTCACTTTCATGCCTCAGACCGGCAAAAGGTTCTTTTTGATTTTGAAAGCAACCAGGCAAGTTTTGAAAGTCACTGGGAAAAAAGCGATACCGCGCAGCAGAACAGTCCATAACAGCCAGAAACCCCTGTTTTAAGATTTCGGAAGGAATTTTGTAAAATATGTAGAATATCATTCATTATATAAGTGGATATATCGGCTGGAGAGAATATATCTGCAATAATTTTACAGGGGTGACGAATATGGAAGCAGGAAAAACCACAATTAATGATGCTGTATTTGTAGAGATAGCAAAGGAAGCAATGAAAAAGGTCGGGAGCGTTTACCGCCAGGAGAAAAAAGGAACGTTGAACGGGATTACACGGGCCTTTACGGAAAAGTTTGATCCGCGTATTACCGTGAAGAAAGCAGAAACAGAGGATACGGAGAATGAGTACGGCACCATTGCTCTCGAGCTGAGGATCACTGTTGTCTATGGTGTTGTGATTCCCGAAGTGGCGAAACAGCTCAAGGAGAAAATCATCAGTGAGATACAGACCCTGACAGGTTATTCCGTGGAACGTGTCGACATCTATGTTGAAAAGATCATTCTGCCGGAACAGATTGAGAACGAGCAAGATGACGAGGAAGAAACCGAGTCAGAATAAGGAGAAAAGATATTATTCTGAGACACCCCGCACAAAGAAGCAAGCGCGATGAAATTTACGCCGGGAAACATAAGAAAAAGATAAGAAAAAGAATGGGTG
>DAINCI010000065.1:0-10478 GCA_036732425.1 Bacillota bacterium | reverse complement strand
CTTTTGTAATGGAATTGCCAAATTATCGCATGCCGGGTGCCAAAAATGTGGTACGGCTTCTCTGGGACAAGGCGAAGGATTTTCTGGAGAGGGCATTCACCGTTATTTTTGTTGCGACCATCGTGGTATGGCTTCTGCAGACATTCGACTTTCGGCTGAATGTCGTTACCAACTCAAAGGACAGCATTCTGGCTGCGCTGGCAGGTCTCCTGTCCCCCATTTTCCGCCCGCTGGGATTCGGGGACTGGAAGATTGTGACATCGCTGATTTCCGGTTTTATGGCAAAGGAAAGTGTGGTATCCACCCTTACGGTATTGTTTGGAAGCAAGGAAGTCCTCCTGTCCGTGCTTTCCCCGGTATCTGCGGCTGCACTGCTTGTGTTTTGCCTGTTGTACACGCCTTGTGTCGCAGCCGTTGCCTCCATCAAGAGGGAACTGGGCGGAAAGTGGGCAGCCGGAATCGTGATCAGCCAATGTGTCATCGCATGGCTTTGTGCATTGGTTGTCCGGGGAATCGGCATCTTCTTCATAATGGTCTGATAAGGTATGATAAAAGGCCGGTTCCTCTGAATCATCCGGTTGTGTCCCATGATTATGACAGTTCCCGGGAATCCAGAAAAATCCGTTCCGGGCGATCTCCCAACCGACTGAGCAATTCGTTGGTGATCGTTCCGGCGTTTTCTGCCACTTCTTCCGCTGTAATCTCCTCCATGCCATCCCTCCCGATCAGCGTGACCACATCTCCCCTTTTCACATCCGGGATTCCCGTCACATCCGCCATAAGCTGATCCATACAAATGCGGCCGATGATCGATGCACGCCGCCCATGAATCAGTACCTGTCCTTTTCCGACGGAAAGAGCCCGCGGATAACCATCCGCATAACCGACAGAGATCACGGCAACCGTTGTTTTCTTCTGCGCAATAAATTTCCTGCCGTAACTGACCCCTTCTCCGGGACCAATGCTCCTTACCAGAGTCACCCTGGACTTCAGGGACAGAACCGGCTTTAAATCCAAAGAACATTTTATCCGGGAATCCGATGTGCTCAAAACACCGTAAAGCGCGATCCCGATCCGGGCATAGTCACAGGAAAGTGACGGGTAATTCAATACTCCATAGCTGCTCTGTACATGTGTCCTGGGGATGGAGATCCCTTCGGATTTCAATCGGTACAGAAGCTGATAAAAGCAGCGGATCTGCAGATTTGTAAAATCGATATCGGATTCCCTGCGGCTGTCCGCTACACAAAGGTGCGTAAAAATACCTTCGATAATGAGGTTTTTACAGTGAAATACAGAGACGATCTCTTCTGCATGCCGGAAGCTCTCTCCCAGACGGTTCATACCGGTATTCACTTTGATATGCACCGACAGCTTCTTGCCAAAGCGGTCCAGCTCCATCGCATGTTCCGTATCTGCCACAGTCTGGGACAGCCGGTAACGAAATAACTCAGGGGCTCTTTCCGCAGGGGTGTAGCCAAGAATGAGAATTTCTCCGTTCACTCCCTGCCTGCGAAGACAGATTCCTTCGTCAATGGTGGCAACCGCAAAGGTATTCACGCCGATGCGGTTCAGATAAGCCGATACCTCCACAGCACCATGCCCATAAGCGTTTGCCTTTACGACGGCCATAATCCGGCAGCCGTCAGGAAGGACTTTCTGCAGTGCTTCCACATTCCGGCTAAGGTTGGGCAGACAGATCTCCACCCATGCCCGGTCCCGATGACCCTTGCCGTTATAAATCAGTTGCCCGTCTGTCTGCGGAAGTGGATTGGAACTTTTGTGTATAGGATTCGCATCCTTCGATATGTGTCTGCGATTACCGATACGGACAAGCAGGACAGCAATGACAAGAGAACCAGGAGCGACGGCCAGAAACGAAAGAAAACTGTTTTCAATCAGCAGACGTTCCAGACCTGCCGCCTTTGCAAAGACGCGGACTGCAACAAGAACCGCAGGATGAATCAGATAAACAATCATGGAAAGTTCCCGCAGGGACCGGTAATCCCTTCCCTTGTTGAAAAGAAGCAGACATGGGAACAGGAAAAACATAACGGGCAGCAGCAGAAAATACATACTGTCGTGCCGCTGAAGATGGAAATGATGCAGCAGCAATCCTTCCACGAGCATCAGGGAAAGAGACAGTGCAAGCCCGACCATGCACTTCTTCCCTGAAATCTGCCGGAATCGCTGTGTTTCCTCCTTCCTGTTGGACTGCCTTGCAAACAGCGCACCCATCAAAAAGAAAATGGGGGTATAGAATAAGCCGTTGCGCGTATAATCGGAGAACCGGAACACATTCTGATAAGCCGCTTTCAAAAACGGGATCTTTTCGGATATGCCATAATAACTGTCTCCGAACAATCCAATGAGATACAGGAACAAGCAAACGAAGCTGGCCTGACCGGCGTTCCCCTTTTTCAGCAGCAGCCAGACAATGCAGGAGCCAAGGATTGCCGCAGGGAGGTACCACAAATGATATAAAGTACCGTTAAAAACAATGTCCTTCAGAAGATTCGGAATATATTTCCATTCCTGTACGGTTCCGTTATAGATGGTGAGGGGCAGATAAAGCAAAATTGCTATCGCATATAAAACAGCGGTTTTTTTCAGGAATGCGGCCAGCCTGCCAAAGGGCAGTGTCCCGTCTTCCTCTTTCAGATACAGAAAGAATCCAGAAGTCATAAGGAAAAAAGGAACTGCCACACGGGCCAGGATCCTCGTCAGAACAAAATCAGCGGTTTGGTTCCAGTCCGTCAGAGGCGATGTATGAATGGAAACAACGAAAAAAGCAGCAATCAGCCGGAACCAGTCAATGCCGGCATACTCCACCCTGTCCGGGTTGGTTCCTCTTCCTGCACGGCATCCGGAACCCATGCCGGATCTGTTTCCTGCATCCGTCATACCACATCCCTCCGTAAAGTTATTACAACGCCGTCCTCGTTATTGCCGGAGACCTGACAGGAGACCCGGTCCGGAATCTCCACAACTGCTTTCTGCCCCGGGTCCAGTGGAACCGGGACATAGAAAATCTCATATTCATATCCGCTGCACTGGTATCCAAGGGGATGATCCGGGCAAAAGCATTTCAGATACTGGATATACTCTTCCAATGTGTCATCCATCTCCTCCAGGATCTCCGAATGGGGATATCCCACATAACGAAAATGCCATGGCTCGCAGGCGATCTGCGTAATTTGTTCCCTGCCGGCAGGATACCGCTCTATAAAGCCATATGGCACGGACAGCTGCCGGAACCTCCTGCAAATTCCGGTATCCGGAAAATCCGGACAAATAAAGTCGATTTCCTCCCGGTTCTCGGCAAGATCGATGGCCAATCCTGTCTGGTGCTCGCTGCATCCCGGAACGGCGACATATTTGCCGGTATACTCTGCGCCGTTTTCCCGCAGGGAATCTGCATAAATCGCCCGTTGTTCCTGTAAAGTCCGGTAGCCGCTGACCGGAAGGATCTTATCCCCGGCGTTCAACTGCACCATCACTTCCAGAAGCATTTCTGCCGCCTGGCTTTCCATGGCAACGATGGCGGCCTTACGGGGCTCTGCTGTTTTACCTCCCTCTTCGGGAACAGGTCCGGATGCGGATATCTCATCATGGGAAAAGGAAGAATTCAGGAATGTCAGACGTTTTCCCTGCCTTTCCTCCGGAAGGGGATGGGACGGATTGACCAGAATCAGATTTCCCTTTGAAATGTCATTCCCTGCAAGTTGAAGGGTTTTCATGACTTCACCGCCAATCGGGTTGGTTTTACCGTCAATCGGATCATTTCATCCAGCATCTGTCCGAATGGAATTCCAATCCCTTTCAGCATATTGGGGTATCGGCTGTGGGTGGTAAAGCCGGGAATTGTGTTTACTTCATTGAATACGATTTCCTTTTGGGGAGTCAGGAAAAAATCAACCCTTGCAAACCCGGAGCAGCCCAGAGTCCGGTAAACAACCGCTGCTGCCTGCTTTACCCGCTCCGCCGTACCCGCATCAATTCTTGCAGGCATATGGATTTTTGAAGTTTTTAATGTGTATTTTTCGGTATAATCAAAAAATCCCCGGGACAGCTCGATTTCATCGACTTCCCCGATGGTAAGGGGATCCGTGCCCAGAACGGCACAGCCAACTTCAAAGCCGGGAATGGCTTCTTCGATGACCACTTTGCCGTCGTGATGGAAGGCCTCTTTCACTGCATCCGACAGCCCATCCGCACCGGAAACCCGGGTAATGCCGAAAGAGGAACCGGAATGGACCGGCTTAACAAAAACAGGATAAGAAAGCCCTGCGGTCTGTTCCCGCAGCTCCGCATCCGGCACCTGGGAATGCAGGACAATGGAATCCGGCGTTCTTACCCCTGCCAGCCGAACCAGTCGGTGAGCCATGTCCTTGTCCATACAAAGAGCCGAGCTGAGAATGCCGCAGCCAGCGCAGGGAATTCCCATCAGCTTCAGCAGACCCTGCACCGTGCCATCCTCACCATTTTTTCCGTGCAGGACAGGAAACGCCACATCGACGGGGATCCTTTTGCATTTTCCTTCCTCCTGCACCAGTATTCCATGATTTTCCCAGCCTGGCAAAAAGATAACCGGGACACAGGATGGGTGCTGCCACCAGGTATCCTGCCGGATGGACTCCACTCCACCATCATATTTCATCCACTTTCCCTGACGGGTAATGCCAAGCAGCAGGATATGATACTTCTCCGGATCCAGATTCTCAATGACGGAACCGGCGGACTGCAGCGATACTTCGTATTCCGTGGAATTTCCGCCAAATAAAACAGCTACTGTCTTTTTCATAAAAAGGACTCCTTTTGCAACAATCGTTCTCTTATTCCATTTCGAAGCGGGCAAAATAAATGGCCTGCCCGGTTTCACCTCCATTTTATCGAAACCAGACAGGCCGGATGGGAATTTTAACTTGTCAAAGTCTTAAGAAAAGCTTACGGAATAATTAGGATTGTGCAAAGATCCGTGGATCGAATGTCAGGCCTGAAAGGAAGAAAGACGCCCCGACAAACGACAGCACCACGCTTCGGACGGTTCAGGCATTGGGCTATCCTGCAGGCCGGACTTGTTTACGATTCCACAGCTCTTTGCTTTCTCCTTCGGTTTGGCAGGACAACGGTAAATCTGGTTTTGGTTTCGTCGCTTTCCGCAGTAATGGTGCCTTTGTGGGCTGTCACAATTTCCTTTGCGATGGCCAGGCCCAGTCCTGTCCCTCCTGTCCTGGAGGAGCGGGACGCATCCAGCCGGAAGAATCGTTCAAAAATGGTGGAAAGTTTCTGCTTCGGAATTGGATCCCCCTGATTGGTAAACTGAATGATCACCTTTCCTTCCCGTTCCACGGCAGTGATGGCAATGGCGCTCCCCTTATAACTGTAAGCGATGGCATTTTTCAGAATATTGTTGAACACCCGGGACAGCTTGTCTGCATCCCCCCACAGAATCAGATCCTCCGGTGCCTGCACCACTGCCTTCTTGTTCTGCGGGGACAGCATGGGATAGAATTCGTCTGCCATTTGCTGCAGCATAAAGGCCAGATGAATTTCCCCCATGTTCAGTACGATGGAGCTGACATTAAACCGTGTGATTTCAAAAAACTCGTTCATCAGCTGCTCCAGTCGATATGCCTTTTCCAGTGTAATGCCGGTATACTTCTTCCGCTGCTTCTCCGGCATATCCGGCGCTTCATCCAGAAGGCTCAGATATCCGATGACGGAAGATAGCGGCGTTCGGATATCATGGGCAATGTTGACCACCAGATCGTTTTTGCGCCGCTCCGCCTCTCTCGCTTTCTGTTCGTTCTTCAGTGCAGTCCGTTTGATCTGGTTCATCCTGTCCTCCACTTCCCGGAGCTCTTCCGGCAGCCGGACAAATTCCCTGTCCGGCCGGACCAGATCCGCACTTGCCGTCACGACCTGCTCAATGTATCCCACGGTCCGTTTCCACTGCAGATAAATGACAGCAAGAATCAGAATCAGCCAGCCTACCGGAAGCAGGATTATAACAAATGGTTCCAAACCCTCAAGAAGGGTATAAAGGGGAGAAGGCTGCCAGACGATCACCCTGTGAATGACAAAATATGCAGCAGCCACAAGGAGCACATAGCCCAGCGAGGCAAGCAATCCCATGCGGACACACCGAAGGATCATTTTTCGGGTAAAGGTTGACTGGAAGGGCTTATCCTTCAATTTTATATCCCACCCCCCATACCGTTTTGATGTATTTCGGATGCTCCGCACTGTCGTGCATTTTCTCGCGCAGATGCCGGATATGCACCATAACGGTATTGTTGCTGTTGGAGAAATACTTGTCTCCCCATACCTTGCAGAACAATTCCTCGGCACTGACCACCCGCCCCCGGTTGGATGCCAGAACCCATAAAATAGAAAATTCAATGGGAGTCAGGGAAAGCGGCCTTTCGTTCAGCATACAGGTGTGCTTGTCCCGATCCAGCACCAGCCCGGAAAACACGATGGTATGGTCCTCCCGGGCCGGTTTGGACGTATTGTATTGCCGGAAGCGCCGTAATTGTGCCTTGACCCTTGCAACCAGTTCCAGAGGCTGAAAAGGCTTGGTGATATAATCATCCGCGCCCAGCATCAGACCGTTGATTTTATCAATGTCTTCATCTTTTGCCGTCAGCATAATGACCGGGAAATTATGTTTCTCCCGGATCTTCCGGCAGATCGAAAACCCGTCTGCGTCCGGAAGCATCACATCCAGGATTGCCAGGTCCACGGATTCCTTTTCCACACATTTCAGGGCGTCCTGTCCGTTATAGAACTTGAACACCCTGTAGTCTTCGTTTCTCAGATATACTTCAATCAAATCCGCAATCGATTGTTCATCATCCACGACCAGTATATTTGCTTTCACGATTCCCTGCTCCTTACTGCCTTACCATTTTTGCTCTTTCCCCTCTGCCGCCTGAGGCAGGCCAATCCCGCCCAGCCGTAACAAAGGTTCTCATCCATTATATCCGGATACCGGCATCCTGACAAGCTCTTCCTTTTCCTCTTTCGTCCGACTGCGCCATTTTCGATTGTGCAACCGGCTTTCCCCCCTGCCCACAAAAAAAGAGCAGCTATTGAAATAGCATGCCCTTTTTCGGAATTCCTCAATTTTCTTTTGCTGAAACTCCTGCCATATTTCCCATTTCAGCCTGCCTTCATTCTTCGGTATCCTCTTTCTGAATGCTGAGGCCCCGCTTGGGCGCACATCCGGGATCGCACCCAGGTTCATTTCTGGGTTCGTTCCTGTCGCAGACATCTTCCAGCTGAGGAGGGAACAGAGGCAGATTGAAGATATCGTCGCATACGGATTCCGAGAATTCTTCGCAGGGAGGAATTTCACAGAAGCCAAATGCGGGAATCAGCAGCTCCACCTTGGCAATGATCTTGAGTATAATGGTCAGACAGACATCGACATCAAATCGGAAGGTATCACCCGGTATAAACCGTCCGGATACACAGATTGCATTTACAATGCTCTCCAGTTGGAACGGAATCACAGACTCATCCGGCACATAGAGAACAACGTCCTTGGGTACGGTGATAACGGCCGTACCTGTGCCCTGCCGTCCTTCACAGTCTTCAAATACCACTTCAATCGGTATCTCCACTTTGGTACGGACACGGGCGAAGTTGGGACGGTCCTGCAGCCTGTCAATACGGGTTCCAACCAGTTTTCCCTTTACCGACGTGCTCCGGCAACTGACAAACGTCAACGGAGGCATGAAATTCTTATGGCTCTTGCAGACTTCCTTCAGGACAATCCTCACATCGTTGATTGTCTCCTGCTGCAAGCAGGAGTCATAGACTTTGTTCACCTGAACGCAGACCTTCTCAAGTATGTTCTTCAATCCGTCAAATCCGATCCTTCCCGGGCAACGAGGATTCCCTTCATTCTTGTAGGAATAAAAAGACATCAATAAACCCCCTTTTCCTAATGGAATATGAGAGAACTCCCTTCTCTCATTAGCCATGATATGTGAATATCGATTTGATTGTGCCTGCTTTGAAGTGATATTTTATACTGGCCTCTCATAAGTTATATCAGACGTATTGTTTTGAAACCGTTTGGAGTATGGAGGATAAGGAGGAAATCACCATGAGAAAAACCAGTTTCCCCTATTTCGTGGAAGATTCCCTGGGAAAGCAATGGTTCTTCACCCTTTCCGATCAACAAAAAATACAGTATGCCTGCAGGGAAAACGGCCAATGGTCGGAAAAGATCCCGATTGACGGAAAAACCGTCCGCTTTTTCAGTGTTACCATGGACAATCAGGATCGAATCTGTCTGCTCGCCTATACCCTGGGAAAGCAGCTGATTTATTATGAATGGGACGGGAGACAGTGGTACCAGCGTACGGTATATCGTGTTTCCTCCAGATTCGAGGATATCTCCTGGCTTTCGGTTCTGTCCAACGCTTCTCATGTCCATCTGTTTTATTATATTGAAAACTCGCTGAAACGGGCACAGGAATCCTTTGTGCATTCCTATTCCGAAAATGGCAGATGGAAAAGCAGGGTTCTCCTGCATTTTCTCACCGATCAAAATGCCATGCCCCAGCTGGTCACGAGTGATAAGAATGGAAACCTTGTGTGTATCTATACCAAAACCCTTCGGGACCACACGCAATGCTGTCTCATCCGTTATGACAACCTGCAGCAGACCTGGTCGAGGCCTTCCACTCTGTTTCAGAAGCCGGATAAATGCAGCAATTTCAGCGGCACAGTGGATTCCGGCGGGTTTCTGCATATGATATGGAGCGAAGACAACGATCGGGAACACCATCTGAATTACAAAAAAATTGATACCAAAGCCAGGACACCGGGCTCTGCCGATCCGGATGTCTGTATATGGAAAGGCTCCGATCCCGTACAGGTTCCGTGCATTTTTCCCGGAAGAGAATCCCATTGCTTCTGGATCCAGGGGGGAAAAGGCATGCGCAGTCGGAAGAAACCGACGGACCAGCACTGGGAAAGCGCCCATGAAATCCCGGATCAAAAACTTATCCCTTATCTGCATATTACCAAAACATTGGATGGCACATCCCATGCGGTGATGGACCTGGGGGATGGCTATCCGGACTTTGCATGGTCTGTCGGAAACCCGAACCGCAGGATGCAGGAAAACAGGCCGGACGGAGAAAAGAAGGCCCGGCAAACCATCCACCGGAAGAAACAGGAACCGGATACGGAGGCCTTTTCCTCCCTGCCGGATGCCACCGTACAGACGGACATCCGGAACTTATCGAAAAAACTGGATCAGACCAATGCCAGAATGGATGTCTTCCAGCACAGCTTATATGAGATGCAGGATCATATCCGACAGAAAGACAAAAGCTTTTTTCAGATGGATGCGCAGGTCCGAAAACTGTCCTTTGAATTGGAGCAGATTCGAAGGGAAAGCAGAAGATTTCCTTCAGCTGACTTGCCTGTCCGGCCAAAAACTTCCACAAAGGATACCCTTTCATTGGAAGAATCCTCCGGATCACAGACCGATCCTGAAAATGAGAGCAGCGGTCCGGATGCAGACAAAGAGAAAGAAGAAAAAGCGGAAAAACAGGACATGAGAAAGCAAGACACGGGAAAACAGGAAGCCGAAGACGATACCGGCAGGAATCCGAAAAACAGCCGGCCCGCTTCCGATGCTCCTGAAAATGAAAATGCAGGGAAGGAAGACGAAGAGATCCGTTTGGGAAATATCAGTATCCGGATCAATCCGGAAGAGGGGCCGGATGAAATTCCCTGAAACATCCCTGAAACATCCGGCCTGCAGCCTTAGGAAATCAGAAAGGCATCCAGCTGATGCAGCAAATCCTTTATCCCCTCTCTGGAAACTGCGGAACAAAAAACCGACGGGACATCCGGGGAAAATCCCAATTGGCCCAAAACCCGGTCCGCCTCCGGTTTTCTCCGGGTTTTACCCAGTTTATCGGACTTGGATACGGCCACCAGAACCGGGACCTGGTAATACCGGATCCATTCCGCCATCTGAATATCTTCTGCAGTGGGATCATGGCGGATATCCACAATCAGGATCATCCCTTTCAGCCGGGAGTCCTTTGCCAGATATTCCTCCATCATGGCTCCCCATCTCTCCCTTTCCGATCTGGCTGCTCTTGCAAAACCATAACCCGGCAGGTCCACCAAAAAAAAAGAATCATTGATCCGAAAAAAATTAATCAATCTGGTTTTGCCTGGCCGGCCACTGGTTCTGGCTAATTTGTTCCGGTTCGTCATGGCATTGATCAAAGAGGATTTCCCGACATTGGACTTCCCAACCATGGCAATATGAGAATCCCTGTCCTGTGGATACTGTGCGGCGCTCACTGCGCTTGTTACGAATTCAGCTTTTTTTATTTTCATCTTTTTTTGCTCCGTCGGAAGGTCCCGGCATTCTGGTCAGCGCATGGACAAGCACATCATCCATGGAATCCACCGGAACAATCTCCACCTTTCTT
>DAINCI010000064.1:0-10591 GCA_036732425.1 Bacillota bacterium | reverse complement strand
TTACATAAATAAAAGCAGCCTGCCATAACACTCCTGACAAGCTGCGATGCTGGTGGGCAATGGGGGACTCGAACCCTCGACTTCTACCATGTGACGGTAGCACTCTGCCAGCTGAGTTAATTGCCCGAATCAAAGGCCATACAAAAGAAACGCTGCCCTTCTTTTTTATTATACCTCCTTCCGCTGAATCTTTCAATAGCTTTTTCAAATTTTGCAAATTTCCTTCCATTATTCATGTCCCCGTGTTACAGGGCCATGCCAGGATGGTATAATATGTCCATCCCAGGTATTCCCGGATAATCAAAAGGAGATGTCAATAAATATGAAAATGAGAGAAGAAAAAAAGGCGGCCATTCAGGATCTGATCCGGACGGCTGTGGCCGAAGATGCCTTCCCCTGTGCTTCCGTCCTGGCAGGCACTCCGGATGAGGTTCTGTTTGAGTATGCTGCAGGCAGCCGGTCCGTTTATCCGGAAAGGCTGCCTCTGGACCAAAATACCCTGTTTGATATGGCCTCCCTGACAAAGGTATTGGCGACAGCTCCCCTGGCCATGGCTTTTGTGGAACAGGGAAAAATCAGCCTGGCAGATAAAGCTGGCGATTATCTTCCTCCCTTCTCTGCCGGTCCGGGAAAGGACATTACGCTGGGACAGCTGCTGACCCATACGGCCGGACTTGCCCCCGACCTTGCGCTGTATGATCTGTGTGAAAAACCGGAAGACGACATCCGGCAGATCGCAGAACATGGCATCCGCTTCCCCGCAGGAACACAGGTAAAATACAGCGATCTGGGGTTCATTGTCATGGGGCGTGTCCTGGAAGCGGCGGGAAAAGACACCCTGGATCACCTGTGCGCAAAATACCTTTACCAGCCCATGGGAATGCAGCATACCGGCTTTCGTCCCACATCGGACAATGTTGCTGCAACGGCGGAAAATCACCATACCTGTATCATCGTAAACGGACTTGTCCATGATGAAAATGCCCGGTTTCTGGGCGGGGTTGCCGGACATGCCGGACTGTTCTCCTATGCGCCGGATATCAGCAGATACGCTGTCCTGCTGCTGAGCGGCGGCAAGACCGGGAACCGACAGATTCTGTCCAAGGCTTCCATTGCAGCCATGACCCGGGATTATACCTACGCATTGGGAGAGGACCGCGGCCTGGGCTGGTCGTTGAAAACGGACCGGGTTCCCGGGACGGACTCCTATGCCAACGCGGGAGGCGAGCTGGCCCTTCCGGGTTCTTACGGACACACCGGCTTTACCGGCACCTCCATCTGGCTGGACAACTCCCTCGGGGTCTATCTCATTTGCCTGACCAACCGGGTACATTACGGCAGAGAAAACCAGAAAATCATCCGGTTCCGCAGGCTGCTGCATAATATGTTTTTTTCCTCCCTGGAGTAAAGGATAAGAAACCGGATAAAAACAAATGGCAGTGAATGGACGCTGTCCGTATCCCCACGCCGTTTGTTCTTTTCCCATGCTCATGGTATACTTTATGTGAAATGGAACATGGAACGGGCAAGGAACAGAACTGCAGCCATGGACAAAGGAGCAATAATGAACAGTTATTTTAAACAAGAGAATTTAAAGACTTTGGAAGATTATTTTCGCAATGGGTGTAAATTAAATTGTATTCAGAAACTTGGTATGGAGATTGAGCATATCATCGTGCACAAAGGTACCAGAAAAGCAGTGACTTACTACGAAGACCATGGAATTGGCTGGCTGCTTGCGCAGCTCAAATCGTATTATCCCCATTTTATCCACGAACAGGACAATCTTTTGGGATTATTCAATGCCGACTATTCCATCAGTCTGGAGCCGGCTGCCCAGTTTGAGGTCAGTATCGCCCCGAGGGAAGACATCCGGACCATCATGAGGATCTATCGCAGCTTCCTGAATATCATCCAGCCGATTCTGGATCAGGAGGGGTACGAATTATGGAACATCGGATACCAGCCGGAAAGTCAGGTGGATGACCTGCCCCTGATTCCCAAAAAGAGATATCGGTATATGGATCGGTACTTCAGGACTTCCGGCACCCGGGGAAGAAATATGATGAGAGGAACCGCAGCGACGCAGATATCCATCGATTACTGCAGCGAGGAAGACTTTGTCCGCAAATACCGCACGGCATATCTGATTATGCCGGCTGTCAAGCTTTTGACGGACAATACGCCGATCTTCGAAGGGAAACCCTGGCCAGGTCATCTCGCCCGTACAAAAATCTGGGACAATGTGGACCCGAAGCGGTGCGGCATTCCGGACGGCCTTTTTGATGACGATTTCGGTTTCCACACATACGCTGAATATCTGTGGAACATGCCGCCTGTCATGAAGCCCGAAGACGGGGATTTCGCCTATTCCGGGGAGGACCGTGTCAGAGATATCTGGGGCGAAAAACGGATCACTCCCGAAGATGTGGAGCATATTATCTCCATGACCTTTCTGGATGTCCGGCTGAAAAATTATGTGGAAATCCGCGGCGCAGACAGCATGCCTGCCGAATATATGATGGCGTATCTGGCCCTTGTCAAGGGCGTTTTCTTTGAAAAGGAAGTTGCAAAGGGCCTGCTCAGCCGATATCATGTAACGATTGAGGACATCCACAAAGCAGACCAGTCCCTTGCCAGGGATGGGTATCAGGGAAAAATCCATGGAGTACCGGCTGACCGGTTTACAGGAGAACTGCTGGAGATGGCAAAAAATCATCTCACAAACGGAGAAGAGAAACTCCTGGATCCTTTTCTCCTTCTGGTGAATCAGAAGACAACTTTGGCTGCAGAATATCAAAAGAAAAACCTGCGGAGAATTTAAAATAAATTTCCGCAAAAAGGAGCTCGGATTCATTTTGAAATCAATATTGAAGTCCATACAGGAAGAGTATAAATCCTATATAACCGAACATATGGAGGAAAATGCCGCATCCGCATCAACCGTGGAAGACTTTCTTTACCATTCTCCTGCTTACTACCACGGCCGCGTTCATGTGCACCCCCTTCAGATCCCCAAGGTTTTTTCGCAGGATACGATCCGCACTTTTCAGAATATCGTACAGACCGCCTACCGTATCTTCACCAAGGTGATCCGTGAATATCTGGATCATCCGGAATACAGAAAGAGCTTTCCATTTTCAAAGGAACTCGCGGAACTGATCCTTGTTCCGAATCTCTATGACAGTCTTCTTCCGATGGCAAGATTTGATATCTTTTTCAATGAAGAGGATCATACGTTCAAATTCTGCGAAATCAATACGGACGGAACCAGTGCAATGAATGAGGACAGGCTGCTGAATCAGACTTTGAAATATAACCCTGCGCATACGCATGTGAAAAAAAGCCATCGGTTCCAGTCCTTTGAACTCTTTGACACCTGGGTGAAAACCTGTTTGTCTTTATATGACACTTATGAAAAGAAAGTCGAAAATCCTCATATCGCCATCGTGGATTTTCTCGAAAATGGCTCCGTCACAGAGTTTGAGGAATTTAAAAAGCGTTTTCAGAAATATGGCTGTTCCTGTGAAGTGTGTGAGATCACAAAGATGAAATATCGGAATCATGTTTTGTATTCCCCTTCCGGACAGCCGGTGAACCTCATATACAGAAGAGCGGTCACCACGGATATCATGGCCCGTTATGATGAAGTACAGGATTTTATTGGTGCTGTCAAAAATCAGGATGTCTGCGTGATGGGATCGTTCTGCACCCAGATCATCCACAATAAATGGCTTTTCAAGGCACTGCGTGAGCAGCCCACATTAAACCTTCTGACAAAAGAGGAGCAGCTGTTTGTAAAGGAACACATTCCCTATACCAATCTGCTGGATGAGCATCTCTGTGATGTAAATCAGGTGACAGAGGATAAGGACCGCTGGATTATCAAGCCACTGGACTCCTATGCTTCAAAAGGCGTATTTGCAGGCATGGATTACAGCAAGGAAGAGTGGAATGCAGTTGTAATGAAAAATCTCAATAAAGGATATATTTATCAGGAATATTGTCCTCCGTACCGGACGGAGAACATCTGCTTTACGGATCAGGAGGCAAAGTTTAAACCTTACAGCAATATGTCCGGGCTTTATGTATATGACGGAACGTTTCAGGGAGTGTATTCCAGACTGTCCGACGGAGGCATCATTTCATCCCAGTACAACGAAAAGGAAGTCGCCACATTGGTTCTGAAAAAATAACCGGGCAGCGTGAATTTTCAGAGGAATGGTTATGGCAACCTATCCATATAAAAATATATTGTATTTCATAAATATGAAAATATATTGCAGTTAATAAAATATATATTGAAAATTATCTACGGCTATGCTATAGTAAGGGTGCCGAAGGAATCCATGGAAGATTCCTTTCAGTTTTACAAAGATCAAAGAATAATGGATCAAAGGATAATGATATGAGAGATATCTTGTTCAATATCAAGGAATGGAAGGATTCGTTCAAGCCTTCCGAAAAGAAAATAGCGGAGTACGTTCTGAAGTATCCGGAGAAGGTCATCAATATGGCCATCACGGAGCTGGCGGATGCCTGTTCCACCAGTGAAGCAAGCATCGTCCGGTTTTCCAGGACCCTGAGCCTAAAGGGATTTCAGGAGTTGAAGATCAAGATCGCCGCATCCCTGACCCGGCAGAATCCTTCACAGAATGACAGCATTGGCGGCATTAACAGGAACGATTCCACGGCCACCATCATGAAAAAAATCGTGGAGTTCAACAGGCAGGCGATTGACCAGACAGCCTCCGTGCTGGACATCAGTGAGCTGGACAAGGCCATTGACATCTTATCCGGAGCCCAGCGGATTGATTTCACGGGGATGGGGGCGTCCGGCATCGTGGCCTATGATGCCATGACAAAGTTTATCCGGATCAATACCTTATGCCATTACTATCCGGACAGCCACCTGCAGCTGACATCCGCAGCCAATCTGACAAAAAATGACGCTGCCGTGGGCATTTCCTATTCCGGAGCCACCAGGGAGGTCATCGACATTCTGAAGGTGGCAAAGGAAAGAGGCGCTTCCACGATCAGCATCACAAAGGTCGGGAACTCTCCCCTGACCGAATTTGCGGATGTTGCCCTTTTTGTATCGTCCCAGGAAGCCATTTTCCGGATGGGAGCCATGGCATCCCGTATCGCGCAGCTGAATCTGATCGATATCCTGTTTGTAAACGTGGCAATGAAAAAATACGATAAAAACATGGAGTCTCTGGAGAATACCAGCGGAGCCACTTCCATCCGGAAGGTCTGAGCAGTCTGTACCTGGGATGACAACACGCAAACGCCTCTGCAGCAGAATAAAAAACCGACAGGGATACATGAATCGCACTGCAGAACGAAATCATGAGGAGATGATGCGGACACATGGAAGATCAAAAGGGTTCCGGAATAGATTCGGATCAAGGCAACAAACCGGATCAAGGCAGTAAATCAAAAAGCAAATCAAAAGATGGAAAAATGCAGAACACCGAGGATCTGCTGGGCTCCCTGACAACGGAACAGCAAAACAGCAGCAGCTGGAATATTGACCGGATCGATACTCTGGATATCCTGAAAGTGATGAATGCGGAAGACAAAAAGGTGGCTTATTCGGTGGAGGAAAGTCTGGAGGACGTTGCCCGGGCGGTGGATCGGATCGTTCCCCGGATGAAAAAGGGCGGCCGTCTTCTGTATTTCGGCGCGGGGACCAGCGGAAGGCTGGCCATCCTGGATGCCGCGGAGTGTCCGCCTACCTTTGGAACGGATCCCCGGCTGGTTCAGGGATTTATGGCAGGAGGACAGGATGCCTTCCATATTGCGCAGGAGGATATCGAGGACAGAAAGGAAGAAGGCGTCCGGGAGGTCCAAAGGCAGGAGATCACCGGCCGGGACACCATCATCGGTCTGTCCGCCAGCGGCCAGGCAGCCTACATCATCGGGGTATTGGAAGAAGCCGGAAGGCGCGGAGCCCTTACCATTTCCATTACCTGCAATGAACATTCTGTCCTGGATCAGGCAGCGGATATCCCCATCAACACCGTGGTGGGCCCGGAGATATTGATGGGTTCCACCCGGCTCAAAGCCGGGACAGCACAGAAAATGATCCTGAACATGATCTCCACAGCCGTTATGGTCAAGCTCGGGAAAGTATACAAGAATCTGATGGTGGACCTGAATCCCAAAAATAAAAAGCTGATCGAACGGGCCAAGAGAATTATCATGCTGGCTGCCGGCGTATCCTACCGGGAAGCCGAGAATTACCTGGAACGGAGCCACCGGAGTCCGAAGACAGCCATCGTCATGATCGAAACAGGATCCGATTATGAAACCGCCTGCAAATGGCTGAAAGAAGAAGACGGATTCATCGTAAAGGCCGTGGAACACGGGCACAAAAACAACTGAACAACAAAGGGAATCAACAAAGAGAATGCTTCAACATGGCCGCACACCTGAATCCAGGTTCTATAAAAAGGAGGAAGAAACAGCATGTCCAATGCATCCATGCAGTACCGAACCGCCGGGCCGAAAACGAGCCGGCAGAAAATCGGCAGGAAGATATGGGCCAACCGATGGATTTATCTGATGATTCTTCCGGTTATGGTTTACTACATTTTGTTTCATTACTGGCCCATGCTTTGGCTGAGAATTGCCTTTTACGATTTCAGGATCCTGAAGGGGTTCGAAGGAAGCAAATTCGTGGGATGGAAACACTTTCAATCCTTTATGAGCAATCCGGATTTTCTGACCATTATGTGGAATACGCTGTATCTGAACATCCTGAGCCTGGTCTTTTCCTTCCCCGCCCCGATCATCTTTGCAATTCTGCTGAACGAACTGGCAGGGGGAAAGTTCAAAAAGAGTGTCCAGACCATCAGCTATCTGCCACATTTCCTTTCCATCGTAGTCGTCGTAAGCATGATCCGGAATATCCTCTCCCCTTCCATGGGCATCGTCAATTCCATCCTGAAACAACTGGGAGGGAAGGAAATTTACTTCATCGGGGAGCCCGGATATTTTCGTCCC
This sequence comes from Bacillota bacterium, assembly GCA_036732425.1. Lineage (GTDB taxonomy): Bacteria > Bacillota > Clostridia > Caldicoprobacterales > DTU083 > UBA4874. Next base: position 3,580 of record DAINCI010000064.1, on the reverse strand, counting down.
ATTATGATCCTTTCCGGGATATGGCAGGAAATGGGCTGGAGCTCCATTATCTTCTTGTCGGCCATTGCCGGCATTAATACGGAGCTGTATGAATCCGCTGTCATCGACGGCGCCAGCAGATGGAAACAGGTTCTGCACATTACGCTCCCGGGCATTTCACAGACCATCATGATCATGCTGATCCTGCGGATTGGATCCCTGTTGTCGGTGGGATTTGAAAAGGTATATCTGATGCAGAATCCCCATAATCTCGGCGTATCCGAAGTGTTATCCACCTATGTCTATAAACGGGGTATGGTCAACAACAACTACAGTCTGGCAACCGCTGTCGGCCTGTTTAACGGAGCCATCAGCCTGGTCCTTGTGGCAGTGGCAAACAAATTGAGCAAAAAATATTCGGAAATCAGTTTAATATAGAGAGTGAAAAAGGGGGAAGTTCTCATGTCGGCTTCAACCATGAAAACCAAAGGAGAAAAGGTATTTGACGTTTTCAATGTGATTCTCATGTGTCTCCTGATTATTTTGTTTCTCTACCCGGTATTGAATGTACTGGCCATATCACTGAGCTCCAGTTCCCCGGTACAGCGGGGGGAGGTGACCTTTTACCCCATCGGCATAACCGGCAAGGCCTATCACAATATTTTCAACAATCAGCATATCTGGAGATCCTACGCCAATACCATCTACGTGGCAGCGGTCGGCTGTGTGTTGGGAATGATTTTCAGTACAGCCGCAGCATACCCGCTGGCATTCGGTAACTTTTACGGGAAAAAGCTCTATGCGTTCATGATCCTGTTTACCATGTGGTTTGGTGGCGGCATGATCCCGTCCTATCTGGTCATGCGGAATCTGAAACTGCTGGATACCCATTGGGCATTGATATTCAGCTCCCTGGCCCCTGCCTACTATATCATTATTCTGAGAAGCTTTTTTCAAAGCATCCCCATATCCCTGATTGAGTCAGCCAAGCTGGACGGGGCAAATGATGTGGTCTGCATGATCCGGATTGTGCTTCCGGTCTCCAAGCCGGTCCTTGCCACGGTGGCACTCTGGTTCATCGTCGGACACTGGAACAGCTTTCTGCCGCCTCTCATGTATTTGAACAACACAGACAAATACACCCTGCAGGTGGTCCTGCATGATATCGTTCTGCAGGCCTCCGGAAAATTATATGAGGTGGAAGCGGCAGTGCATGCCGGGGAAGGCAGCATGGTGATCCCGCAGCAGGTGCAGAATGCCGTGATTTTCGTATCCCTGATTCCCATGCTGATCATCTACCCATTTCTTCAACGTTATTTTGTAAAAGGCATCCTCATCGGATCCGTCAAGGCCTGAGACAGGTGCGCAAGGATTCCTCCTGCCTGGTTTACAGGGAATCCATAAAATAAAGAAACCCATTCATTATGGAAAGGAGTCGGGAAGAATGAAAAAAAAGACCATAAGGCAAATTGTCGGGCTGGTATTGGCACTGGTAATGCTCTCCGCGTTCACAGGCTGTTCAAAGAGCAGTCCGGAAACAAGCAATCCGAAGCCGAAGGAATCCGCAAAAAAAGGCACGGACGCAAAGGATAACGAAAAGGAAAAAGAGCCCCTGAAATTCAGTTACATGAGCAGCATCTGGGGTGTCCATCCGCAGGACGGGACTCCCATCTTTGACGAACTCATGAAACGGACCAACACCGAAATTGATTTTCGCTGGTATCCCACGGATCAGTACGAAGAAAAAGTAACCGTCACACTGGGCTCCGACGATATGCCGGATGTCCTTGCCGGAGGAGGCACTGCCAAACTGGTGGACGAAGGAGCGATCCTCCCGCTGGACGATCTGCTGGAAAGTCACGGAAAAAATATTCTTGCCCAGCTGACGGATGATGATTACCCGTATATGCGCTCTGCCATGGACGGACACATTTATACCGTACCATTTATCCTGGATTTCCCGCCTGCCTACGCCATGCAGATCCGGAAGGACTGGCTGGATAACGTGGGAATTGAAAAAGCACCTGAAACATGGGATGAATGGAAAACCGTATGGAAAGCCTTTAAGGATCAGGACGCCAACAAGGATGGAGACGCCACCAACGAAATTCCCTATGCAGGAGATGTGTATGGCCTGCTGCCGGCCTTTGGAATCAATGTTTCCAACAAAATCGGCTTTACCGTGGACTCCGGCGGAAAATACACTTTAATGTACGAGATGCCGGAATTCCGGACATTCCTGGAAGAAATGCAGTCCATGTACAAGGAAGGCCTGCTGGACAAGGAATTCGCCACCCGGGGAACATACGTTGACAATCCCGAGCTGGAGAAGGTACTGTCCGCAAATCTCGTTGGTTCAGCAATGACATGGGCAGCCAATACCCGAACCTCCACGGAAGTCATGAGAGAGGTCGATCCGAAGGCTGCCATGATCGGTGTGCCGCCCATCAAGGGACCCGACGGGAAACAGGGTATTCCCTCCCGGGTACGGGTCTCCCCCACTGCATCCATTACCATTGCAGGCGAAGACAAGGCGGAAAGAATTATCGATTTCTACAATTACGTATTCAGCGAGGACGGCATCAAGCTCATGTCCTATGGACTGGAAGGGACCCATCATGAGATCAAGGATTCCAAACCCGTGCTGAAGGAACCCTACATCAACTCCTTTGACGATGCCCGGGAAGCCGGACTGAACTTTACCCCATTCCCGCATCTGTTTACGGAAGATGCCTATATGCAGATCACAACCGGCGGCAAAACCTATGAAGAGCTGACGGAGCCGATGCAGTACTTCTATGACGCCTTGTATGCCGGAGAGGACTTCTTCTTCACTCCGGTTCCGACACTGACCACGGATGCCTACTCGGAGAAACAGGCGGATATTATGCCGAAACTGGAAGCCATGGTGGCGCAGTGTGTCATCGGAGAACTTTCCGTGGATGACTTTTACAAGGAATATGACAAATTGAAACCCATCGGCCTGCAGGATATCCTGGATCAGGGAGAGGAAGCCTGGAAAAAGATCAGTAAATAACCTGGAAATAAAGCAATCGCTGCGGTTCTTTCTGTATTTTCCCTGCCGCATCCAGGCAACCCCCTGCCTGTGGTGCGAAAAATGACAATTTCCCTTTTATGCGAAAATGCACGGACCGCAGCTATTTTCCATAGAAAAGAATGGAAAGGCAAAGATTCCGTAAGATAAGGCATACATAAAGAAAAACATCCATTCAGGCAAGGCATAAAATATCTTATTTTTCAAAAAATGTTTCAAATAAAAACGGAGGCGGATCATGAAACCCATAATGTGCGGAATCGACCGGATCGAAGCAGATCCCGGAACCCTGAAAAACCAAAAGGTCGGACTGATCACCAATCACACCGGTGTAAACCGGGAACTCGAAAGCACCATCGACATCCTGAAGGAATCGGGAAACCTGGCTTGCCTGTTTGCCCCGGAACATGGAGTACGGGGGGAATTGCAGGCAGGCGCAGCAGTGTCGGACGCCATTGATAAGAACAGCGGCGTAAAGGCATACAGCCTGTATGGAAAGAACCGAAAGCCCACGGAGGCCATGCTCCGGGATGTGGACACTTTGGT
>DAINCI010000063.1:0-10713 GCA_036732425.1 Bacillota bacterium | reverse complement strand
TCCTGCCGGAAAACAGGAAAACGGAATGCATTCCTTTATTTCGGATCCATCGGTTTGCTGACGGCACTGGGGTTGGTATTGTTCCTGGCTGCTGTATTCCATACTTCCGTTCGCCCGGGTTTCTGGAATATGCTGCTTGCCGCCGTTTTGTCCTTATTGCCAATCCACAGCATTGCCATTGGTCTGGTTCATTGGGCAGCCACCAGAATATGCAGGCCGTTTCACATTCCCAAGCTGGAACTGAAAGAAGGGATTCCGGAGGAATATCGCACCATGGTGGTCATCCCTGCTTTATTGACCAGTGAAAAACGGGTCATGGAACTCATTGATCAGATGGAAGTGTTTTATCTTGCCAATCAGGAGGAAAACCTTCATTTTGCCCTGCTGGGGGATTATAAGGATGGACCGGAGGAAAAGACAGACAGCGACAATGTCATTGTGGATACGGCAAAACGGATGATTCATGAACTGAACCAGCGCTATGGACGGGAAAGGGAGGATATTTTCTACTTTTTTCATCGGTTTCGCCAGTGGAACCCAAAGCAGAAATCCTGGATGGGCTGGGAAAGAAAAAGAGGGGCGTTGGTTGAATTCAATGCCCTGTTGTCCGGTAGCAGGGACACCAGTTATTTCGTCCAGGTGGGGGATTTGTCCGTCCTGAGTAAAATTGTTTATGTCATCACCCTGGATGCTGATACCCAACTGCCCAGGGATGCGGCCAAAAAATTAATCGGGGCAATTGCCCATCCATTGAACAAACCAGTACTGAGTGAAGATGGAACGCGGGTGGTGGAAGGGTATGGAATGCTTCAGCCCAGAATCGGGGTGTCCGTGGACAGCGCCAGCCGTTCCTTTTTTTCCCTGACCTTCTCCGGGCAAACCGGCGTGGATCCCTACACCACTGCCGTATCCGATGTATATCAGGATTTGTTTCAGGAAGGAATCTATACCGGAAAAGGGATCTATCAGCCGGATGTTTTCAACCGGGTAATGAAGGATGCCATTCCGGAAAACAGTGTATTGAGCCATGATCTGTTGGAAGGCTGCTACGTGAGGGCCGGATTGGTCACGGACATTGAGCTGATCGATGGGTACCCTGCCCATTATATCGGGTATACCATGCGACTTCACAGATGGACACGGGGGGACTGGCAGCTGCTTCCCTGGCTGGGATCCCAGATCCGCAATCAGAAAGGCGAGCTGGTTAAGAACCCGTTAAATATCCTCTCAAAATGGAAAATAACGGATAATTTAAGGCGGAGTCTGCTTTCTCCCGCTTTATATGTCATTCTTATCCTGAGTCTTCTTGTATTGCCGGGATCGGCAGTCCTGTGGATCGGGCTTGTTTTCCTGACCCTTCTCTTTCCATTGATCACGGATCTGGCAGGAAAACTGCTGTCCCACAAAGATGGCAATTATTCCGGACAACGGCTGCCTGGCGTGTTTGAAGGCACCAAAAGCCTGCTTTTTCAGATCCTTTTGGGCCTTGTTTTCCTGGCGCATCAATCCCATGTCATGATGGATGCCATTTTCCGTTCCGTCTGGCGGGTAACGGTCAGCCATCAGAACATGCTGGAATGGGTTACCGCTGCAGATTCTGACCGGAGATTCCGCGGAGAATTATCCGATTACTGGGATAAAATGCGGGCCCCGGCTTTGCTGTCCGTTGTCTTTTTCATCGCCACGTTCACTGCAAGACCGGAATTCTGGCTGTACAGCCTGTTGTTCACCGTATGCTGGGTCTCTTCCCCCTATATTGCTTATCGAGTCAGCAAGCCAAAGAACAAACGCATTCCCAAGCTTTCTGCGGAACAGGATTTTAAAATAAGGGGAATCGCCTATAAAACATGGAACTTCTTCAATGAGTTGGTAACCAGCAAGGAAAATTGGCTTCCTCCGGACAATTATCAGGAAGAACCTCCCATCGGGGTGGCGCACCGGACTTCGCCCACCAACATCGGCCTCTATCTTTTATCCATATTGACTGCCCGGGATCTTGGCTATATCGGGACCCTGGATGCCGTGCAGAGGATCGGGAACACCATCGGAACCATGCTTCGCATGGAACAGTGGAAAGGCCACTATTATAACTGGTATCATACCCAGACCCTGGAACCGCTTCGGCCATTGTATGTTTCCACCGTGGATAACGGGAACCTGATCGGCTATCTGATTACGCTGAGCCAGGGAATGGAAGAACTGTTCAAACGTCCCCTGATAGGAAAGGAAAACATCGCCGGACTCCGGGACGTTCTTTCCCTGAACAGTGAGAAGGAGGACATGGAGCATCAAAGCCTGCTGAATACACTGATGGACAGCGAGACCGTCAGCGTATCGGAATGGCGGATGCTTCTGGACGACCTGAAGGGACAGAGCAAGGCTGTGGATCAGCTGATTACGGCATACGAAACGGAGGAGGAACTGTTTTTCCCCTGGAGCCGGCTGCTTCAGAAAATTCCTGCCACTTTGCTGAGTGAAAAAGGGGTTTATCAGGAGACAGCCCGGAAAATGTCGGAACTGCTGAAGCAGCTGAACGGGCCGATATCCCTTCAAAATATTTACGATAACTATCTGGGAATTTTAAAAAGTCTTTCTGAGACAATGGTATCCCTGAACCGGGATGCCTGTCAATCCTCCGGATTCCGGGAATCCAGGAAGTGGCTGAAGGATATGGAGATTTCCCTGGCCGGATCCTATTCCGCCATTCGGGATTTTGCCAGTCGATGCCACAGACTGCGCAGTGAAATAAAGGACATTATAGACAAAATGGATTTCCGGCTTCTCTATGATGAGAAGCAGGAGCTTTTATCCATCGGATATAATGTGGAAGACGGTCACCTGACAAAATCCTACTATGACCTGCTGGCTTCGGAAGCAAGGCAAAGCAGCTTTATTGCCATAGCCAAAGGGGACATTCCCCAAAAGCACTGGTTTAAACTGGGGAGGCCCCTGGCTCTGGTCGGGGATCTTCGGGTTCTCATTTCATGGAGCGGCACCATGTTTGAATATCTGATGCCCCTGCTCATCATGAGAAATTATAACCATACCCTGCTGGATGAAACGTATGCCGCTGTAATCCGGGGACAGAAACAGTTCTCGGAGCAGCGTCATCTTCCCTGGGGAGTTTCCGAATCCGGCTTTTATGCCTTTGATCTGCATCTTAATTACCAATACAAGGCTTTCGGCATTCCCCATCTGGGTCTGAAGAGAGGATTGATCAACGATATGGTTGTGGCCCCCTATGCCGGCATTCTTGCTTTGCCCCTGGAGCCTGCTGTTGCATTCCGCAATATGGAGACCCTGGCATCGGAAGGCCTGGAAGGCCCTTACGGTTTTTATGAGGCGATCGATTATACGCCGGAGCGACTGCCAAAAAAGAGAAAAAGCATGGTCGTGAAAAGCTTTATGGCTCATCATCAGGGCATGGCACTGATTGCCATCAACAATTACCTGAACAACAATGTCATGCAGACCCGCTTTCATTCCGCTCCCATGATAAAGGCCACCGAATTGCTGCTTCAGGAAAGAATGCCACGCCGGGAAATCTATATAAAGGATTACGAAGAAATGGTGAGCCCGGATCTGGAGGAAGGAAGGAAGCATCAGGAGGCTCAGGCGAAAAGGACCATTCATACGCCGCATACCGTTCTTCCGGAAACGGTCCTTCTGTCCAATGGCAATTACACCGTAATGCTGACCAACAGCGGGGGAGGGTTCAGCCAGTATTCCGGTCAGGCTGTCACCAGATGGCGGAAGGACGTCACGCGGGATGACTGGGGAGAGATGTTCTATATTGCGAATCTGAACTCCAATACTTACTGGTCCGCCGCTTATCATCCTGCAGGTATCCTGCCGGAGGATTACAAGGTCGTCTTTGAAACGGACCGTGCATCCTTTTATCGGAAAGACGGGAATATTGAAACCAGGATGGAGGTTGTGGTTTCTCCGGAGTATAATGGGGAAATCCGCCGTATTTCCCTTACAAATCATGGGGAAAGCGGTAGAATGATGGAGGTAACCAGTTATTCTGAGATTGTATTGGCTCCCTTTTCAGCCGATCTTGCCCATCCTGCTTTCAGTAATCTGTTTGTCCAGACGGAATTCCATCCGGAGCGGAATATTCTGCTGGCTACCAGGCGGCCGCGGGAGAAAACGCAGAAATCGCTGTGGATGTTCCATACCGTTGTAACGGAAGGAGAAACGGTGGGCAGCATACAGTATGAAACAGACCGTGCCCGATTTATCGGAAGGGGAAGAACCCTGAAGGATCCGCAGGTCATGGATCCGGAATTTCCATTGTCCGATTCCGCAGGCGCCGTACTGGATCCCATTATGAGCATCCGCAGAAGGATTTATCTTTCCGCGGGGGAGACGGTTCGGATTTCCTATGTAACGGGAGTTGCGGATTCCCGTGAATCGGCCATTGCACAGGCCAGGGAATGTCAGAGCAGCAATGTGGCAAATCGCGCCATGGAGCTGGCCTGGACGCATTCCCAGGTGGAGCTCCGTTACCTGAACATTTCAGCAGGAAGGGCCAATCTGTATCAGACCATGGCCTCCCAGGTTCTTTACAACAGGCCGCCGTCCGGCTGGAAGCGGGAGATGATACGGAAAAACCGGAAAGGCCGGAGTACTTTGTGGTCATATGGCATCTCCGGGGATTTACCCATTATTCTTCTGCGTGTCAGCAGGATGGAGCATATGGAATTGGTGCAGCAAATGCTGACAGCCCATGAATATATGAGATTGAAAGGCCTGCAGGTGGATCTGGTGCTGCTGAACGAATATGGAAACAGTTACGAACAGCCGGTGAATGAGCGCCTTAGGGAACTGACCGGCATCAGTCATGCCCGCGACCTTATGGATAAACCGGGGGGAGTATTCCTCCGTCAATGCAGCAATATACCGAAGGAGGATCTTTGCCTGCTGTTTTCCTCAGCCAGACTGATTTTAAGCGGGGAAGACGGATCGATTTCCTCTCAGCTGCTGTTGAATAAAAAATCCAATGAATCCATTCCTCCCCTGAACACGCAGGACATCGATTATCATGTGGTTTCCGCAAATGAAATTCCCCGGCCTGAGGGACTTTCCTATTTCAACGATATGGGAGGGTTTTCAGAAGACGGGAAGGAATATGTCGTTTATTTAAAGGACAGGAAGGTAACTCCGCTTCCCTGGAGCAATATCATCTCCAATCCTGAGTTCGGATTTTTGGTCACCGAATCCGGTTCCGGCTATACCTGGTGTGAGAACAGCCGGGAGAACAAACTGACTCCCTGGTCCAATGATCCGATCCGGGATCCTTCCGGAGAAATCCTGTACGTCCGGGACGACAATACAGGAGAATACTGGACCATTACTCCCATGCCGGTTCGTGAAACGGAAAGCTATCAGATACGGCATGGGCAGGGCTATACCGTATTTGAACATGCCAGTCATGGGTTGATGATGCAGCAAACCATGCTGGTTCCCCTGAAGGATCCGGTAAAACTAATTCGCGTTTCCCTGAAGAACAATACGGATCGCCTGAGAAAACTTTCCCTGTTCTTTTATGTGGAATGGGTCCTTGGCGTGAATCGGGAAGAAAGCAGTCCCTTTATCCTGACAGAATTTGATGAGGAAACGAACAGTATGCTGGCATATAATTACTATCAGGAAGAATTTGCAGGACGGACCGCATTTCTGTCCTGTAACCGGGAAATCCGTTCCTATACATCGGACTGCAGGGAGTTTATCGGGCGAAACGGATCTCCGGACCAACCGGCGTGCATGGTCAGAGCGCACCTTTCCAACCGGACCGATGAAGGATTTGATCCCTGCTCGGCAATACAGGTGTCCATTGAACTTTCCCCCGGAGAAGAGAAAGATGTCCTGTTCTGTCTGGGACAGGGGAAGAATCCGGATCAGGTCCGGGAAATCCGGAGCCGGTATCCGGGCCAAAAAGATGCAGAAAAGGCTTTGGAGGAAGTGAAAGCGTTCTGGGAAAACATATTGGGGACTCTGCGCGTCAAAACGCCGGATCCCTCCATGGATCTTTTGTTGAACCGGTGGCTGCTTTATCAGACCTATGCCTGCCGCATCATGGCAAGAACGGGCTTTTATCAGGCCGGCGGAGCCTTTGGCTTCCGGGATCAGCTTCAGGATGCAATGGCTCTTGTCTACAGTGCACCGGAGCGAGCCCGGGAGCAGATTCTTTTGTCTGCCGCCCATCAATTTCCGGAGGGAGATGTGCTGCATTGGTGGCATCCGCCTTTCCGGGGGGTCCGGACCAGAATCACAGATGATCTGCTGTTTCTTCCGTTTGTAACCGCAGATTATATTGCAGAAACAGGAGACGAAAGCGTGCTGGAGGAGCCGGTGGCTTTTCTTGCGGAAACCGAGCCGCTCGGACCCGGCGAACAGGATCGGTATGCCATTTATCAGGCTTCGGAAGACCAGTCCTGTGTCTATGATCACTGCATCCGGGCTTTGGAGCATGCCATGCAGTTTGGCAGCCATGGACTTCCCCTGATGGGGGGCGGGGACTGGAACGACGGGATGGACCAGGTTGGAATGGAGGGCAAAGGGGAAAGTGTATGGCTGGGTTGGTTCCTGTATGACGTTCTGAACCGTTTTCTTCCCATCTGCAGAAAAAGAGGGGATGCGGAACGGACAGAACGGTATGCAAAAACAGCGGAAACCCTGCGTACATCCATTGAAACAAATGCATGGGACGGGGGATGGTATCGCCGTGCCTACTTTGATGATGGGACGCCTCTCGGTTCCGAAAAGAATGAAGAGTGCCGGATTGATCTGATCTCCCAGTCCTGGGCAGCCCTGTCCGGGGGAGGAAAAAAGGAAAGAGTCCGGGAAGCCCTGCGGGCTGTTCAGAATTATCTGGTGGACGAGGATGCCGGCTTAATCCGGCTTCTGACTCCGCCTTTTGATCAGTCAAACCTGGAACCCGGTTATATCAAGGGCTATGTCCCCGGCGTCAGGGAAAACGGCGGACAGTATACCCATGCTGCCGTATGGTCGGTTCTGGCGTTCGCAGCGACAGGAGATGGCAATACGGCCTGGCGTCTCTTCCACCTGATCAATCCCATCAATCATACCGGAACCCATTTGGGTGCCTCCGGATACAAGGCGGAGCCTTATGTCCTGGCTGCGGATGTCTATGCCATACCGCCTCATACCGGAAGGGGCGGATGGAGCTGGTATACCGGAGCGGCCGGGTGGATGTACCGGACCGGGATCGGAGGAATACTGGGCTTTCAGAGGAAGGCTTCCTCCTTTGTGATCCATCCATGTATACCGGAGGACTGGAGCGGGTTTACCATGGTATACCATTATGGCGAAACAAAATACCTCATTGATGTGGAAAATCCCAATAAGGTACAGAAGGGAATTGCAGAGATGACGCTGGACGGTCAGATCCTTGCCGGTCCGGAAGTACCCCTCTCCGATGACGGAAAGGAACATCATGTCAAGGTTCTCATGGGAAACAACCTGTAATCCTGCAGATGTCTTTTTCCATCGCGGGTTATAAATCAGCGGAGCCATGAATATTTTGTACTGATTGTGATACGACTGGGGGGTGGAACGTTGAAGGTTTACTATCTGTCAAAGCGATGGATATCGGCATTCTGGATCCTGCTCGTCCTCCTGCTGCTTTTTCTTTTTTTTATGAAAAGCAGGGAGGATTCCCTGCAGCCCGCTTTTTCCTTTTTTTCCGCTTCGGATCGGGTGATCGTTATTGATCCGGGACATGGAGGGTTTGATTCCGGCGCAACGGGTTCATCCGGACTGAGGGAAGACGAACTGAATCTGAAAGTTGCCCTGAAGCTGAAGAAACTTCTGACGGATAAAAAGAGTAAGGTGATTCTGACAAGGGAAAACCAACATGGAACTGCATCCAATAAATCCGGGGATATGAAAAAAAGGGAGGAAATCATCCGGCAGAGCAACGCAGATATCGTCCTGAGCATTCATATGAATCATTTCCCGGAAAGTCAGTATTTCGGTGCTCAGACTTTTTATATGAATGGCAGTGAGGAAGGGGAGAGACTGGCAAAATGTATTCAGGGAAGGATGGTGGAAGATCTGATCGGGGGCAACCACCGGGAGGCGAAAGCAGTGGATAATCTCCGGATCCTGAAAGCCAGCCCTGCGCCATCGGTTCTTGTGGAGTGCGGTTTCCTGTCCAATGCCGGGGAAGAGGCTCTTCTGAAAACGGAAGAATATCAGGAAAAGATTGCATGGTCGATTTACAGCGGCATTCTGGAATATCTTTCAGAACAAAAGGCATTTCATTGGGATGGGGATGGGAGAAACCCCCATCCTTCTCTTTTGTCACATTTCTTCCGGTGATATCCGGGCCAGCGATTATATAATATCCGGGAATATGGTATAATGAATTTAAAGGGACAAAGCATGAAATTGGTCCTTTCCTATCCGGTGGAAGTTGTTATATAATAAAAAGGGTTTCCACCAAACGATACTTTAAAGCAAGGGGCGTACCAACATGTTGGATGGACTTTCCAGAATGTTTTCCTATATTGAACCGTATGTACAGTTTCCATGGGTCATCCGGCATATCATAGACATATCCATTGTGTCCTATGTGGTATACAAAATGCTTCTTTTAATCCGCGAAACCCGTGCAGAGCAGGTATTAAAGGGACTGACCATTCTGCTGTTTGTAACAAAGCTCAGCGAGTGGCTGCAGCTGAACACCATATACTGGATTTTAAAAAATACTGCCACGGTGGGTGTCATTGCCTTGCTGATCGTATTTCAGCCTGAGCTGCGTAAGGCATTGGAGCAGATCGGGCGGGGGCGTATCTTTGACCGATTTATGTTTATTCAGGACGACAAGGATCCTCTTTTTTTTATCAATGAGATCGCAAGGGCTGTGCAGGATATGGCCAGGGCTAAAACAGGCGCCCTGATTGTCATTGAAAGGAAGACCGGTATCGGCGATGTCATCGAAACCGGCGTGAAAATTGACGGAGAGCTTTCGGGATCCCTTTTGGAAAATATATTCGTACCCAATACGCCTCTTCATGACGGAGCCGTTATTGTACGGGGATATCGGATTGCAGCTGCCGGATGCTTTCTCCCCCTTACAGACAACGGGAACATCAATAAGCAGCTGGGTACCAGACATCGGGCGGCTCTGGGCATTTCGGAAAATTCCGATGCCCTTGCCATTGTGGTGTCAGAGGAAACCGGTGTCATATCCATAGCCAATAATGGAAAGCTTACCAGATATCTGGATTCCAAAGGCTTAAAGGAAATATTGAAAAAGGTGTATGTAAAGGAAAAGGAACCACGCTCCTTCATCGTGAAAAAGTGGAGGTCAAGGAATGAACAGGATGGACAATAAAAAACCATGGCAAAACGATCTGGTACTGAAAATAATTTCTGTTATCATAGCAGTTATTCTATGGCTGTACGCCATCAGTGAGCTGAATCCTGAAACAACCCGGCCCATTTCAGATGTTCCGATTGTTGTTGTCAATGAGGATGCATTGAACGACAAACAATTGACTTTGGTGGAAAAGCCGGTTGGCACCGTAACGGTCCGCATCCGGGGACTTGTGAATGACATCCGGAAAGTCAATACGGCGAATCTGAAGGCTGTCCTTGATCTGCAACACATAGACTGGACAGGGACCCGGAAAGTGGAGCTGAGGATCGAAGGGCTGCGCCCGCGGGAGGTAAAGCTGGATAAGATCCCGGAAGTGCCATTGACCGTGAATCGAATTACGTCCAGGAGAATTCCGGTAAAAGTGAATCAAAAAGAACTTGGGAAAGCTGCAGATGGATATTCTGTTCATTCGCCAAGTGTGGAGCCTGAGGATATTACCATATATGGAGCCCAATCCCTGGTGGACCAGGTGGCGGAAGGTATCGTTGAAGTGAAGCTGAATGGCGATGCAAGTACGATTGAGCAGTCCATGCCCGTTCGGCTGATGGATGCTGAAAATCATGCTATTTCCTCGGAATACCTGCATTTGCGTCAGGAAACCGTCATGGTGCGGATTCCGATTTATCCGATTCAGGAGATCCCGGTGAGAGTCAATATCACCGGTGCTCCCGCCAGCGGATTTGTGGTGGATAAGGTGGAAGCCCGGCCGGACAGGTTAAAAGTCGACGCTTCTCCCGACATAATGGAACAGCTGGAATTCCTGACCACCCAGGAAGTAAATATTCAGGGCGCAACAAAGGACGTCCGTAAAACGGTGACGGTCAATAAAGTAAAAGGATTGTATTTATCTTCCGATCAGTCCTATCAGGTCAGTGTTGTGGTTCACATTCGGGAAACCACGGCAAACAAGAATATTGTTCTGAATCAGATTGATCTGAAGAATATTCCGGAAGGTTTTCATGCGGAAATCATCAGTGCACCGGTTACGGTCCAGCTGAAAGGATCGTATACCGCCGTGAATTCCCTGAATGAGCAAAGCCTGACAGCTTCCGCTGATTTCGCAAAGATCAACCCGGGGGACGGAGGCTTTCAACCTGGCCAATATGATCTGCCTTTGGCCATAAAGACTCCAAAGGATGCGCAGATTGTCAGCAAGTCCGCGGACAGCATAACCGTCCGGATTACTTCGGTTGCTGCAGAAACGACATCTTCTGAAACGCCGAAGCCGACGAAGCCGACGAAAACGCCGGAGCCGACGAAAACACCGGAACCGACAGAAACACCGGAGCCTACGGAAACGC
>DAINCI010000062.1:10414-10738 GCA_036732425.1 Bacillota bacterium | reverse complement strand
GTACCAATCTGAAACAGCTTGAGATTGCACCGGACCAGACGCCAAAGCCGTTCCCAAGGCCAACGCCGATTCCAAAACCGACCCCGACACCAACACCAACACCAACACCGACGCCAACGCCGACGCCGACGCCAACACCGACGCCAAAGCCGTTCCCGAGGCCGACGCCGATTCCAAAACCGACACCGACGCCAACGCCAACACCGACGCCGACACCGACGCCAAAGCCGTTCCCAAGGCCAACGCCGATTGTAACACCGACACCGACCCCGGAACCAACGCCGAAGCCGTTCCCGAGGCCAACGCCGATTGTAACGCCGACGC
>DAINCI010000062.1:0-10314 GCA_036732425.1 Bacillota bacterium | reverse complement strand
CTCCGGAACCAACGCCGAAGCCGTTCCCGAGGCCAACGCCGATTGTAACGCCGACGCCAACTCCGGAACCAACGCCGAAGCCGTTCCCGAGGCCAACGCCGATTGTAACGCCGACACCGACCCCGGAACCGACATCGACGCCAACAACGGAATTCATTCCGACGCCGACACCGACCCCGGAACCGACACCGAAGCCGTTCCCAAGGCCAACGCCGATTGTGACGCCGGCACCGACCCCGGAACCGACATCGATGCCAACAACGAAATTCATTCCGACGCCAACACCGACTGCGGAGCCGACACCGACGCCAACAACGAAATTCATTCCGGAGCCGACTATGGAATCGATCCCGATACCGACACCAGCCCCGGATCCGGCGCCTGTATACGGCCGGACAGAGAGAGATAAGGAATTCAATGTTCGGAACGGTGCAGGAATACAATATCCAATCATGGATTCCCTGGAAAGTGATTCAAAGGTGGAAGTGCTGGAACGGTACGGTGAGTGGTACCGGATCCGGACAGAAAGCCTGACCGGCTTTATCCCGCAGGATGGTCTGATTCTGGAAAACTGCACCGGCATTGCGACGGACAGTCTGAATGTGCAAAGCGGCGCAGGAGAACAATATCCGATCATTGGTTCCCTGGAAAGTGATATCAGGGTGGAAGTGCTGGAGATGTCCGGCGAGTGGTATCGGATTCGAACGGAAAGCCTGACCGGCTTTGTCCGGCAGGACGGTCTTGTTCTGGAACAACCGCTGAACCGTACCGGCATTGTAACTGCCGGAATTCTGAATGTACGAAGTGGTGCAGGAGAGAGCTTTGATGTGACGGGCAATCTGCCCCAAAACAGCGAAGTGGAAATCCTGGAAACCATGGAAGACTGGTACCGGATTCGATCCGAAGATCTCGAGGGCTATGTGCATCGTGATGATGTAGAAGAAGTGACAGAATAAATTCACAAAGGAAACAGGGTACCCATGCGGTATCCGGAGTGCAGCCGGGAGTTTATTTCCCGGCTGTATTTTTGTGTCGTTTTCTGATACAATGCAATCCGGCCATCCGGCAGAATAAATGCCATTTTTCAAGAACTGCAAATTGTGGTAGAATGAAAGGGATGCCATGAGGTAAAAAGGAGGGAGGACGATGAATTCAAACAGAATAGCAATCAATGCGTTGATCATGGACAGGAGAAAAGCCGGAATCGGCAATTATGCCTTCCATCTTTTACAGGAGCTGAATCGGCTTTCCCATGGATTGAACATCGATGTTTATATTCAGCAGCAAATGAAGCCTTTTTTCCCATCCAACGAACCCATGCACTTTCTGCCCTGCCCGGATTTCAAAAGCTCAGGGGATCGCATTTTGTATGAGCAGTGTCACATGCCTCATGAATATCGGAAGCAGGGATATTCTGTTGTACATTTTCTGGATTATCTGACGCCGCTCCTTCCCATAGGATCGCAAAAAGTGGTTACCATTCATGATTTATCCTATTTTGTCTATCCGGAGTTTTTTACAACTGGCAGTCGGCTGTTGAAGCAATTCCTGACCGGCCCGGGGATTCGCAGTGCGTCCAGGGTGATATGTGTTTCCGGTCATACCGGAGGCGATGTCACAAGGCGATACCACGCAGCGGACAAGGTGAGGGTGATCCCGCTGGGCGTGGAGCCGGATCCCGGGAACCCGGAGGGGAACGATGCGGAGACATTGGACCGTTATGGGATTACAGGCGGTTATATCCTTTATACCGGAACCTTGGAACCCAGGAAGAACATCACAACATTGGTCCGTGCGTTCCGGATCGCCGCGGAAAAAGGGGAGATCCCGCAAAGCTTGGTTTTGTGCGGAAAACCGGGCTGGAAGCCGGAGAAAATGGACCGGGAGATCGAAGCTTCCGGCCTGAAGGATCGCATTATCCGAACCGGGTATGTGCCGGACGGAGCATTGCCGGCATTGTTCCGGCATGCAGACGTCTTTGTCTATCCATCCCTGTATGAAGGATTTGGTCTGCCTCCACTGGAAGCCATGGCACACGGAGTGCCTGTTCTCTGTTCCAATGCTTCTTCCCTGCCGGAGGTGGTGGGGGATGCCGCCCTGACGTTTTCCCCACGGGACGAAGAGATGCTGTCTTCTCTTCTGATTCGGCTGTTAAACGAGCCGAAATTGCAGCAGGAATTGATCCGAAAAGGCTATCGCCGTGCTTCCCTGTTTACCTGGGAGAAAACAGCGCAGGCTACCATCGAAGTTTATCGGGAATTGCTTTCAGAAGAAAAAACAGGAAACAAGGGTTTGGAAGGTGAAAGATGAGAGTTGCAGTGGAAATACAACCCATGCTGAGCGACGGCATGACCGGAGTCGGCTGGTATACGGACAATCTGGTAAGACTCCTGAAGAATTTTGTCCGTCCGGAGGATACTTATTATCTGCTGGGCATGGATTATCATGGCTATTCCAGCCGGCTGAAGGATTATACTGCTTCCAATGTAGAGCTGCGGATAAATGGGAGAATACATTATGGTATCTATCGGAGATTGGCTAGGTTTTTGCCATTTCCGGATTATGGCAGTTTTTATCATATTCAGGCAGATCTCTATCATTTTGTGAATTATCAGGTTCCCCGCAAAGTCCGGGGCAGGATTGTGAATACGGTATATGATATGGTATATAAAACCTTTCCGGAGACCATGGAAAAGTCCAATTACCGAAAGCTGGAGCGCAATCTGAGTGACTCCTGCAAAAGATCGGATGCCATTGTCACCATTTCGGAAAACAGCAAGCGGGAGCTGATGGGCTATCTGGGAATTCCGGAGGAGAAGATCCATATTATTTCTCCCGGAGTGGACCAATCGGTTTACCGGCCGGTGAGTTCCGGCGACAAAGATAAAATCAGGAGAAAATATGGTCTTCCGGAGAAATATCTGCTGTACCTCGGTACGATTGAGCCACGAAAGAACATTCCGGTTCTGATTCATGCCTTCCATCAATTTTCCCGGAAGGACCGGCAGGGATACCAGCTGGTGATTGCCGGGAAAAAGGGTTGGATGTTTGAGGAAGTCTTTGATCTGGCAAAACGTCTGGGGCTGGAGGACCGCATCATCTTTCCGGGTTATGTGGCAGAGGCGGACAAGCCCTGTCTGTATGCCGGTGCGGATGTATTCCTGTTCCCGTCCCTGTATGAGGGTTTTGGCATGCCGCCTTTGGAGGCGATGGCATGCGGTGTTCCGGTGATCACATCGAATACGTCTTCTTTGCCGGAGGTGGTCGGTGATGCGGGAATTCAAACCGATCCCGGGGATATGGATGCCATCTGTTCCGCCCTGCTGTATCTGACATCCGATCCGGAGGCCCGGGCAGCCATGAAGGAAAAGGGCCTGCAGAGGGCAAAGGTCTTCTCATGGGAGGATTCGGTAAAAAAGTTGCTGAATGTCTATGAAAAGCTGGCCTAAAGTGCTCCAAAGCCGGTCACAGTGCATAAAACAGGCAAATTTCGTCAATAAATCAGATAAGAATGGGCGATTCATTTGTAAAGGGGGTAACAAATGTGAAGACGGCAATCGTGCATGACTGGATTACCAATCCGGGCGGTGCGGAAACGGTGCTTCAGTGTATGCTGGAGCTTTTTCCGGATGCCCCGGTTTATACAGCCGTTTATAATCGAAAGAAAATGTCGGGTTATTTTCCGGATACAGAGATTCATACATCTTTTCTTGACCGGATGCCCTTTTCCAATACAAAATATCCCATGTATCTCGGGTGGATGCCCCGCGCATTTGAACAGTTTGATTTGAGGGGGTATGACCTGGTCCTTTCCTCCTCCACAAGCTGTGCAAAAGGGGTACTGACAGACGCCGGTACGCTGCATGTCTGCTACTGCAACACCCCGATGCGCTATGCATGGGATTTCTATTTTGATTATCTGGATCAAAGTTCCAATCCGGTGAGACAGCATGTGGTCCGCAGGCTGATGCACCGGATCCGGATATGGGATGTTCTGTCCTCCAACCGGGTGGATTATTTCATAGCAAATTCCCATAATGTGGCAGCCCGGATCGAAAAGCATTATCGCAGGGAATCAACGGTTATTTATCCGCCGGTATCCCTGACGGATGTTGACCTTAAGGACTGTGAACCGGGTATGTACTATCTGGTGGTCTCCCGGCTCGTTCCCTACAAGCGGATCGATCTGGCCGTGGAAGCCTTTCGCTCGCTGCATCTTCCGCTGATTGTTGCGGGGGACGGTTCGGAATGCAAGGCATTAAAAAAAGCAGCGGGGCCTGATACCCGGTTTGTCGGAAGGGTGCCGGAAGCTCAGAAGGATGATCTGTTCCGGCATTGCAGGGGATTTATCTTCCCCGGGGAGGAAGATTTCGGGATTACCCCAGTGGAGGCGCAGGGGTATGGAAAGCCGGTCATTGCCTTTGGAAAGGGCGGTGCCCTGGAAACCGTGATCGATGGGAAAACGGGAATCCATTTTGATGAGCAGACGCCGGACTCCCTGGCAGAAGCAGTGCAGAGGGCTGAACAGACCCATTTTGATCCGCAGGAAATCCGGGAAAACGCCCGGACATTTGATCGGTCCGTCTTCCGGGACCGGCTTTGTTCCTTTCTCCAGGAAAAGATGCAGGAGTTCCAGGGTCAGAAAGGGGTGAAATGGTGAGATTATGGTAGAGAAAGGCTATACACCGCTTAAAAAAATTACGATTGCCATGGATGTTCTGCTGACCCTGTTGTCCTTTTTACTGGCTTATGAACTTCGGGATAATATCATTTTTGACCGTCATGGCCATTTGTTCAGCCTGCAGCAGTATCTGTGGGTTTTATGGATCATTATTCCGGTCTGGCCAATTGTCCTGAAATATTTCGGGCTGTACGACGGAGCATTGACGGGATCGATGCGGGATATGACTTTGTCCATACTCAAGTCGGTCCTGACCGCCTCCCTGGTTCTGGCTTCCGCGATTTATGTGATGAAGGACAGTCTGTTCAGCCGATTGTTCTTTGGCTTTTTTATCAGCATCAATTTTGTCCTGCTGTTGATTGAAAAAATGATATTGAAATGGGTGTATCACCGGCCGCACAGCAAATACAATGATCGGAAAGTAATGCTGATTTCCGCGCCGGAAGGGGTCTTCAAGTTTACCAATCTGATGTCCCGTGAGGAAGACATCAGCGTCAATGTCATCGGTTATCTGACCGTGGATGACAGCCGGAATACTGTGGACGGGGTGGAATGCCTCGGGAGAATGGAGGACATGAAGCGGGTTCTGCTGTCCAATGCAGTGGATGAGGTGATTTTCGTATTGCCAAAGTCCTATGTTCCGGAGATTGAAGGTTACATCATGGACTGTGAGGAAATGGGCATTACGGTTCGGATGCTTCTGGATTTCTATCATCTGAAGCTGGCAAAAACCCAGATCAGTTATCTGGGCAATCTTCCCATGCTGTCCTTCCGTACGGTAAACCTGGATGAAAATCAGCGGTTTATCAAACGCATTGTGGATATCGTGGGTGCCATTGCAGGGCTTGCGGTCACAGCGGTTCTCTTTCTTATTTTCGGGCCGGTCATCAAACTGGAATCCCCGGGACCTGTTTTCTACTCCCAGATCCGGGTCGGGCAGAACGGCAGGAAGTTTCGCCTCTATAAATTCCGGACCATGTATGCCGATGCCGATGAACGCAAGAAGGAGCTGGAAGATCAGAACATCATGAAAGGTGCCATCTTCAAGGTGGAAAATGATCCGCGAATCACCCGGGTGGGCAAAATCATGAGGAAGTTCAGCCTGGACGAATTTCCACAGTTCTACAATGTCCTGAAGGGAGAAATGAGCCTGGTGGGCACCCGCCCGCCGACAGAAGATGAGGTGGCAGGATACGAACAGCGCCATCGCAGAAGGCTCAGCATCAAACCCGGGATTACCGGCCTCTGGCAGGTCAGCGGGAGGAACGCGATTGAGGATTTTAACGAAATCGTCGCCCTGGATGTGAAATATATTGACAGCTGGTCTCTGTGGCTGGATATCCGGATCCTCTGCAAAACGGTACTGGCTGTGTTTCGCAGCACCGGAATGTAGCAGGGATGGGCAGATTGGAAACAGACTGTAAAATGTAAACAGATTGTAAACAGAATGTGAACGGATCGGAAGATCCGGTGTCCGGACTGCCGCAATACTGTGGCCTTTGTGGCAGAGACCGGCTGTACGGGCGGATGGGACAGGTTTGCCATCCCGTTACGGTTATGGTAAAATAACTACATTCTATGGAATTATGACAACCGTTGTACCGGAATGCCTGTAGGGGCATACCTGATTCCGGCAGCGGCCGAAACAGAAATGAGAGGAATCAGACTTTGAAGGCAATCAAGGAACTGTATCAGTATCGGGAAATGCTGAAGAATCTGGTTCGCAAGGATCTGAGGACCAGATACAAGGGGTCCTTTCTGGGATTCCTGTGGACCTTCATCAATCCGCTGCTTCAACTGTTGGTGTATACTGTTATTTTCACCACTATTATGCGGCTTGATATTGACAATTATTCCATGTTCCTGTTCGTTGCCCTGCTTCCGTGGAACTTTTTTTCCACTTCCCTGATGATCGGAACGGGAAGCATCGTAAACAATAAGGAACTGATTAAGAAAATCTATTTTCCACGGGAAATTGTTCCCATATCCGTGGTAACCTCCGGCTTTGTCAACCTGATCCTGAGCTTTGTCATTGTTTTCATCGCTCTTTTTGTCAGCGGGATCGGGATCACACCTGCCGTTGTATGCCTGCCGGTTGTTTTTCTGGTGGCTTATGTGATGACCCTGGGCTTCACTTTGTTGTTTTCCGCCCTGAATGTATATTTCAGGGATCTGGAGCACATCCTGGAGATCGGAACCATGGCATGGTTTTACCTTACTCCCATCGTCTATAAGCTGGATATGATTCCTGCGCGATTCCTGAAGCTGTTCTTCATGAATCCCATGACTCCGATTATCCAGGCATTCCGGGATATCCTGTATTATGGGATCGTACCGGATTTTACGGTTCTGGGGATCAATCTGGCTGCCGGGATGCTTCTGGTGGTATTCGGCCACCTGGTATTTCAGAGACTGCAGAAAAACTTTGCGGAGGAGATATAATTTTGGAATTGATCAACGCATCCGATGTCTGGAAAAGTTTTCGGATTTATCATGATAAGGGAAGTACCCTGAAGGAACGGGTTCTGTTCCGTGGCAGGAATCGCTATGAAGAGCGATGGGTGCTGAAAGGTGTGAATCTGCATGTGGAGCAGGGGGAATCCGTCGGCCTGCTGGGCGAGAACGGGTCCGGCAAAAGCACGTTGCTGAAGCTCCTGACACGGATTATCTATCCCAACCGGGGCGCCATCGATGTTCAGGGAAAGGTGTCCAGCCTGTTGGAATTGGGGGCAGGATTCCATCCTGATTTGACCGGGCGGGAAAATATCTATATGAATGCTTCCATTTTCGGGTTGTCAAAGCAGGAGATTGACCGGAAGCTGAGTGAAATCATCGCTTTTTCCGAGCTGGCTCCATTCATTGATACACCGGTACGGACCTACTCCTCCGGGATGTATATGCGTCTGGCCTTTTCCGTGGCGATCAATGTCAATGCCGATATTCTTCTGATTGATGAAATTCTGGCAGTTGGTGATGTGAATTTCCAGAAGAAGTGCTTTGATCGGCTGAGGGATCTGAAAAAACGGGGGACCACCATCGTCATCGTATCCCACGATCTTTCCAGCATTGAAAAGATCTGCGACAGGGCCGTATGGCTGGATGACGGTTCCATTCAGGCGACAGGCGACACAACAAAGGTAATCGATCAATACATGCAGTTCATGAACCGGAAGCAGGAGGTTGCCCTGAAAGAGGAGCAGGCCCGGGAGCAGGAACAGATCGGGGAAGAGCCTGCCGAAGAGACGGAAGGGGCTGCAGACCAGGAGAAACCTGAAAGCGACCCCAACCGATGGGGAGGAAAAGAAGTGGAAATCACCAATGTGCGGATGCGGAATGCCCATGGGGAACAAAAATACAGTTTCGAATATGGGGAGCCGGTCTGCATTGAGTTCGAATATATCCGCCACAGGGAAATGGAAGAGTACGTATTTGGAATCGGGATTTCCAACAGCGACGGGGTTCCATGCTACGGGACGAATACCAATATTGACGGACAGAAAATAAAAACATTGAACAGCAGGGGCAAGGTTTCTTTCCATATTGACCGGATTACCCTGGTGGAAGGAAAGTACCAATTGGATGCGGCATCCCATGCGGAAGACGGACGGGCCTATGATTATCGGAAGAATGTCTATGAATTTGCCGTAACCTCTTCGGTGAAGGATACGGGAATTGCCAGGCAGGAGCATCAGTGGATCGTAGAATGATGCGGAAAGGTATCATCAGTAAAGAAAGATAGCGGGTGAAGAAATGGAAAAAGACAATTCAAAGGAAGATTTTATGGAAATCAGGGATGACACGGTTGACGTCCGGAAAATCATGGAAGAGATCCGAAGCCGGATTAAGGAACGGGGAATACAGGAAGTGGACTTTCCGGATACGCTTTCCCTGGCGAATGAAATTGGAGAGCTGCCTGAAAATCCGACCATGGAGGATGACCGGCTGCTGGTCAATACCACGTGGGATGTGATGGCGGAACGTCCCATCACTTCGCATCGGAGATTTCTCGGCCCGATTCTGGTCTTTGGGAAAAAGGTGGTACGGAAGCTGCTTCGCTGGTATGTGAATCCCTTCGTGGACCAACAGAGGAACTTCAACGCAGCCATGGTTCGTCTGATGAACAGCACACAGACTCAGCTTGACGAAAAGAAGGAACGGATCTCCGAACTGGAGCAGACGGTACAGGACCTGGAGGAAAAGGAAAGGAAGCAGGAGAAGCTGCTGCAGACCGATTATAAGGGCGCCTTATACCGGGTGGAGGAAAACATCCGGGGATTGAACCAGTTTGCGGATTCGTATCAGGATGTCCAGCTCATGCAGAATGAAAAGCTGAGACGGCTTCAGCGGGAGATTTCCGGAAACGGGACAGACACCGCAGTTGCAACAGGAGCGGCTCCGGCCGGCGGCCCGGATTCGCAGGAAGCCGGCACGACAGGAAAGGCAGCTCCGGCAGCGGAAAATACAAAGATATCTCCGGATCCAAAAGCTGCCTCCGGATCCGGGGCAGAGACTTCTGCCTCAGGGGAAACAAAGCAGCCGGAGGAAGGCATTGATTACTTCATGTTTGAAATGAAGTACCGCGGCAGTCGGGCAAAAATCAAGGAGAGCCAGCGAAAATATCTGAAATATCTGGAAGGCAAGAACCGGATCCTGGATATCGGATGCGGCAGGGGCGAGTTCGTGGAGCTTCTGACCAAACAGGGGAAAACCGGCGTCCGGGGGATTGACATCAATGAGGACATGGTCACGTTCTGCAGGGACAAACATCTCCCGGTGGAATACGGGGATGCCATAACCTATCTGCAATCCGTTCCGCAGGGAGAGCTGGAAGGGATTTATATGGGGCAGGTGGTGGAGCATCTTCCCTATGAGGACATGATCCGGCTGATCCGGCTGGCTTATGAAAAGCTGGCGGACGACGGCGTCTTTATCGTCGAGACGCTGAATCCCATGTGCCTGGCCATTTTTTCCAATGCCTTTTATATGGACGTGACGCACAGAAAACCCGTGCATCCGCTGACCCTTGAATTTATACTGAAATCCACCGGATTTTCTTCCGTGGAGAACATTTACTTTTCGGAAATCCGGGATAAGATTCCTGCGCTTCGGGGAAGCGGAATCGAGAACGAAGAGGAGTTCAATGCCGCCATGGGAAGGGTAAACGACCTTCTGTTCGGAATGCAGGACTATGCGGCAATTGCGCGGAAATAGAACAGGATGAAAACAGTTATGAAGAAAGTTGCTTTTGTTGTTCCATGGTACGGGGAAAAGATTCCGGGCGGGGCGGAGGACGCCTGCCGGGAGCTGGCAAAACATCTGGCGCAGGACGGGGTGGATATGGAGATCCTGACGACCTGTGTCCGGGAGTTTGCCAGTGACTGGAGCCGGAATGTATATAAACCGGGAACAGAAATGGCGGGCGGTATTCCGGTGAGACGGTTTCGGGCCGCTTCCAGGGACCGGGCCGCATTTGACCGGGTGAATGCCGCATTGATGCGGGGTCTGCCGGTCCGCCGGCAGGAAGAGGAGATTTTTTTCCGGGAGATGGTCCACAGTCCGGATCTTACCCGCTATATCCGGGAACATGCATCGGACTATCATTGCTTTATTCACATTCCGTATCTGTTCGGCAC
>DAINCI010000061.1:0-10810 GCA_036732425.1 Bacillota bacterium | reverse complement strand
GTTTCCGGAGTTATCGCTGACAGGATACACCTGCGGCGATCTGTTTCACCAGAGTTCCCTGCTGGACGCTGCCCAACAGGCAATGCAGGAACTGCTGAACCGGACAGGACATTGTGATGTGCTTGCCGCAGTCGGAATGCCGGTTCCGACGGAGAACCGGTTATTCAACTGTGCGGTGGTATTCCATTCCGGGAGGATCCTTGGTGTCATTCCAAAGACATTTCTGCCCAATTACAATGAATTTTATGAGAAAAGATGGTTTGCTTCCTCTTCGGACCGCACTCATGATTCGGTGCGTCTTTTGGGTCAGGAGATTCCGTTTGGTGAGAATATTCTGTTTCAGGCAGAAGATTCCGATTTATGCATCGGCGTGGAGATCTGCGAGGATTTGTGGATGCCGATTCCTCCCAGCTCCCGTCATGCGCTTCATGGGGCCAACCTGATCCTGAATCTGTCTGCCAGCAATGAAACGGTTACCAAGAGTGATTACCGGCGGGAGCTGGTCCGGCAGCAGTCTGCAAGGTGCCTGGCAGGCTATGTGTTCTGCTCTGCCGGGCAGGGGGAATCCACCACCGATCTGGTTTTCGGCGGGCATACCATACTGGCGGAAAACGGCCGTATCGCCCGCGAGATGATTTTTCCGGAGTCCTCTGCCTGCACCTGGTATGATATGGACATTGAGAAGCTCCGGAATGACCGGATTCGAAACAACAGTTTTGCGGCAAAGGCGGAACCGGAGGAATATCGGTCCATAAAGTGGAATGGGGACGGAGATCCGGATGTAAAGGAGTGCTTTTCTGTTGATCCTCATCCCTTTGTTCCCGGCGATGCATCGGAGAAGGATGTAAGATGCAGGGAAATTTTCCGCCTGCAGTCGGCAGGCCTGGCGGAACGGCTGCGGAAAACCGGTATTCAGAAGGCTGTGATCGCTGTTTCCGGCGGACTGGATTCCACATTGGCTCTGCTGGTGACAGCGGGAGCATTCCACATTCTTGGGCTGCCCGAGAAAAATATTATCGGAATTACCATGCCGGGTCTCGGCACAACGAAGCGAACGCATCAGAATGCGGTGACATTGATGCAGGAGCTTTGCGTAACTACAAGGGAAATATCGATTGTGGAGGCCTGTATGCAGCATTTTCGGGACATCGGTCACGACGCTTCGGTCCATGATGTCACATTTGAAAATACGCAGGCACGGGAGAGAACGCAGATCCTGATGGATGTGGCGAATCAGGAAGGAGGCCTTGTCATCGGGACCGGGGATTTATCGGAGCTGGCCCTTGGCTGGTGCACCTACAACGGCGATCATATGAGCAACTATGCTGTAAACGCCGGAGTTCCGAAGACCCTGGTGCGGCATCTGATATCCTGGTATGCGGAGACGACGAAGAACGAAAGGGTCGCAGAGGCGCTGAGGGATATCCTGGAGACTCCCATCAGTCCGGAGCTGCTGCCGGCGGATAAAGACGGCCATATTGCCCAGAAGACGGAAGAAACCATTGGTCCCTATGAGCTTCACGATTTCTTTCTGTACCACATGGTCCGCAATGGCTTTTCGCCTGCCAAGATCCTGAAACTGGCAACCCTGGCGTTTCCATCGTATCCTCCCCGGGAAATTCTGAAATGGCTGTCCGTTTTTTATAAACGATTTTTTACGCAGCAGTTCAAGCGATCCTGTCTGCCGGATGGGGTAAAGGTCGGATCGGTCTGCCTGTCTCCCCGCGGGGACTGGCGTATGCCCAGCGACGCTTCTGCGGGATTATACCTTGCGGAGTTAAAGACTGCAGCTGCTGAATTGGAGAGCGGTTCGTTGTGATGACGGAGATATTGCTGAAAACATTTTTGCATTTTTGGCGGAAAGGGAGGATTTTCAGGTCTTCGAATCGAATAATATGACAGGAAAATATATTGAACGGAGGTTCTTTTTTGTTGATGAATCTGCCAAATGCTCTGACTTTGGTGCGGTTTCTTTTGGTTGGCGTATACGTTTTTTTCTATTTCAATGAGGGCCTGGCAAATAATGAAATGTGGGCGTTCCTGGTTTTTCTCCTGGCAGGGCTGACCGACATATTGGATGGTGAGATTGCCCGACGCCACAATCAGATTACCAAATGGGGAAAAATGATGGATCCTCTGGCGGACAAGCTGATGTTGATGACTGTTCTGATTTGTCTGTTTATTGATCACAGGATTCCGCTTTGGGCCGTATCCGTTGTTGTATTGAAAGAACTGCTGATGATTTTCGGGGTGGCGCTTTTATACGGGAAAAAAAAGGTTGTGGTACAATCCAATTTCTATGGCAAATTTGCCACGGTTTTGTTTTATGTTGCCATTACTGCCCTGGTATTTGATTTTCTCTATGCCAAATACATTTTATGGGCTGCAATCGCGAGCACGGTTGTTTCTTCCCTGCAGTATGCATATTCAACTCTCATAAAGAAAAAAGAAATGAAAGAACAGGGCGAAGTGGCAGAACAGTCTCATGCTTTGAAAGGGCAGAAGAGTGGGAGAAGCCTGGATGGTGAGAGGAAGCAGGGAACAAATGGGGAAAGGTGGAACAAGGATAAGGATTGGGACGGCAAACTTTCAGAGAAGAATGTGCCGTTGGAGCAATCCGCCGGATCTACCGGGAAAGGCGATTGACAATACCTGGTTTTGGGTTATAATAAGCAAAGAGAACAACAGAGGAACAGCAGGGAGAAAGAGGAGTACATATTGGCCTTTCCACAGAGAAGGGAGCTCAGAGGCTGAAAGGCTCCCGGGAAAAGACAATATGGAAGGTCGCTTTTGAGCTTTTTGACTGAATGATATTGATATCCTATAGGTCATTACGGGTGCTCCCGTTACAGGGCCAAAGTGTCTGCCAGGCTGTTTCCGGAAGTCCGGCGGAAAGAAAGGTGGTACCGCGAAACAGACTTCGTCCTTTGGGACGGAGCCTTTTTTTGTTTTTGGGACAGGGAATCAAATTTAAGGATGAAGGAGTATCGTTATGAGCGAAAAAGTGAAAAGTCAGGCCGGAGACATTGCGAAAACCTATGATCCCGGCCAGGTGGAGGACCGGATCTATCAGGAATGGATGAAAAAAGGATATTTTCATGCGGAGCCGGATCAAAACAAGAAGCCTTTCTGTATTGTGATCCCGCCTCCGAATATTACGGGCCAGCTTCATATGGGTCATGCGCTGGACAATACCTGGCAGGACATTCTGATTCGCTGGAAACGCATGCAGGGATACAGTACGTTGTGGGTGCCCGGCACCGATCACGCCAGCATTGCCACGGAGGCAAAAATCGTTGCAAAGCTGGCAGAAGAAGGACTCACGAAGAATGATGTGGGCAGGGATGGCTTTTTGAAACGGGCATGGGAATGGAAGGACCGATACGGCGGAAGGATTGTTGATCAGCTGAAAAAGCTGGGATCTTCCTGCGACTGGTCCCGGGAACGCTTCACCCTGGACGAAGGCTGCAGCAAGGCAGTCACCGAGGTGTTCGTCCGTTTGTATGAGAAAGGGCTGATTTATCAGGGAGACCGCATTATCAACTGGTGCCCCCAATGCAAAACTGCCCTTTCCGATGCGGAAGTGGAATACAAAGAGAAACAGGGCTGGTTCTGGTATATCGCTTATCCTATAAAGGGCAGTGAGGAGAGAGTAACCATTGCCACCACACGGCCCGAGACCATGCTGGGCGATACGGCTGTGGCAGTGCATCCTGAGGACAAAAGATATCAGCATCTTATCGGGAAAACCGTTCTTCTCCCGCTGGTGAACCGTGAAATACCGGTCGTTGCCGACACCTATGTGGACCGGGACTTCGGCACTGGTGTGGTGAAGATTACGCCGGCCCATGATCCCAATGACTTCGAAGTGGGGCTGCGGCATCAGCTGCCTCAGATCCGGGTCATGAATGATGATGGAACCATGAATGCCGAGGCGGGACAATATGAAGGGATGGACCGCTATGAAGCCAGAAAGGCAATTGTTGAGGACCTGAAGAAACTGGGCCTGCTGGTGAAGATCGAGGAGCACACGCACAATGTTGGGGAGTGTTACCGCTGTTCCACAACGGTGGAGCCCATTATTTCCAAACAGTGGTTTGTAAAGATGAAGCCGCTGGCAGAGCCTGCCATCGAAGCAGTACGTTCCGGACAGATCCGGTTTGTGCCGGATCGGTTTGCGAAGATCTATTACAATTGGATGGAGAACATAAAGGACTGGTGCATTTCCAGACAGCTTTGGTGGGGGCATCGGATCCCGGCTTATTATTGTGAAAAATGCGGTGCAACCGTAGTCGCCAGGGAAAAGCCCATCCATTGCAGCCACTGCGGAAATGATCGGTTCCGGCAGGATGAGGATGTGCTGGATACCTGGTTCAGCTCTGCCCTGTGGCCTTTCTCCACGCTGGGCTGGCCGGAGGAGACGGAGGAGCTTTCCTATTATTATCCCACCAATGTCCTGGTCACCGCATACGATATCATCTTTTTCTGGGTGGCCCGAATGATTTTTTCGGGGCTGGAGCACACAGGGGAAGTTCCGTTCCAGGATGTTCTGATTCACGGCATCGTCCGGGATTCGCAGGGCAGGAAAATGAGCAAATCCCTGGGAAATGGCATCGATCCGCTGGAGGTCATTGACAAGTACGGCGCCGATTCCCTGCGCATGAGCCTGATTCTGGGCAATTCCCCCGGAAATGACATGCGCTTCTATTACGAAAAGGTGGAGGCAAGCCGGAACTTTGCCAACAAGATCTGGAATGCCACCCGCTTTATCCTCATGAACCTGGGGGAAGGGCAGGAACGGCAACGGAATGCGGAAAGCCAGAGCCGGCGGAGTCCGGCGGGACAGTTGGAAATCGCTGACCGATGGATCGTCAGCCGATACAACCGCCTGGTCGGGGAAGTGACGGAAAACCTGGATAAATATGAACTGGGGCTGGCCGCACAGAAAATTTACGATTTCATCTGGAACGAATTCTGTGACTGGTATATCGAGCTGGTCAAGCCAAGGCTGTACGGCACCGGGAAAGAAGCCAGAGACACAGCGCTTTCCATCCTGACCTATGTCCTTTCCAATACCCTGAAGCTGCTGCATCCCTTCATGCCTTTCCTGACGGAAGAGCTCTGGCAGCATTTGCCCCATGAAGGGGAAAGCATCATGACAGCAAGCTGGCCGGTGGAACGGCAGGAGGAGCTGAATGAGGATGCAGAAGAAGAAATGCAGGCTGTGATGGATGTCATCCGTGCCGTCCGGAATATCCGGGCAGAGAAGGAGGTTTCTCCCTCCAGAAAGGCAAAGCTGATCCTGGTGGTGGAACCGGGCAATGCCGCCCTGTTCCGGAATGCGGAGGACTATTTTGATAAGCTCGCCGGCGCATCCGAAGTGATCATCCGGACCGGAAAGGAAGGGATTCCGGTGAATGCCGCATCGGTGGTAACCGCAAAGGCGCAGGTTTATATTCCCATGGCGGACCTGATTGATTTTGAACAGGAAAAAAAGCGCCTGACGAAGGAAAAGGCCAATCTGGAAAAGGAACTGGCAAGAGCAAAGGCAAAGCTGTCCAACGAAGGATTTATCCGGAAGGCGCCCGCCGCCATTGTACAGGCAGAGCGGGAAAAGCAGGAGAAATACCAGGTCATGTTGAAACATGTTCTGGAACAGGCTGCCAATCTGGAGCGAATGGAACATACAGAAAAATAAAGGTACAAAAAACAGAGGATTGGAGAGGATATTTGATGATGCAAAAAACGACCTGTCCTGCAGACTGGAGCAATCTGAAGGTCCTGCAGCGTCGCAGGCTGGAAAACCGTTCCTGGTATATTCCCTGTCCGGATCCGGAGTCCGCTTTGTCCGGGCAGCGGCAGGACTCTCCCTGGTTTCGGCTGCTGAACGGGGTATGGAAGTTTTATTATGCCCCTTCCCCTCAGGAGGCGCCGGACGGATTCCAGAACGAGGACTTTGACTGCTCTTCATGGGACAATATTGAAGTTCCCTGCAGCTGGCAGATGAAGGGATATGGACATCCCCACTATACCAATGTGAATTATCCGTTCCCGGTGGACCCGCCCCATACACCTGCTGAGAATCCTACCGGCTGCTATCGCATGGCGTTCACTTTGCCGGAAGACTGGAAGGGCCGGCAGATCGTTCTGCGCTTTGACGGCGTGGACAGCGCCTTCCATGTATGGATCAACGGAAAGGAAGCAGGGTACAGCCAGGTCAGCCGGATGCCTTCCGAGTTTGATATCAGTGCTCTGGTTCATCCGGGAGAAAACATTCTCGCGGTCCGGGTTTATCAATGGTCTGACGGAAGTTACCTGGAAGATCAGGATATGTGGTGGCTCAGTGGGATCTTTCGAGATGTTTCCCTTCTGGCAATGCCAAAGACAAAGATAGCGGATTTTTTCTTCCGGACGAAGCTGGATTCCGATTACCGGGATGCGGTGCTGGACGCGGATGTGTCCCTGTCCAATGTAAGCGGAATGGATCTTGCCGGCTGGCAGTTGGAAATGATTCTTCTGGATGCGGACAAAAGAAAAATCGGCAGCCGCAGTGCAGAGGATCTCAGCATAAAGGAAGGCCGGCGTACCGTAACGCTTTCCCTTCCGGTATCGGATCCTGACAAATGGTCGGCAGAGACTCCCTGTCTGTATCATGCGTTGCTGGTCCTGTCGGATGCGGACGGCCATACGGTGGAGGCCGTTTCTTCCCGGATCGGGTTCCGTACGGTGGAGCTGAAGGACGGAACCCTTCTGTTGAACGGGAAAGCAATCAAGTTCAAGGGTGTGGACCGTCATGAGCACCATCCCCGTCTTGGGCGGGCCATTCCCTATGAGACCATGCTGCAGGATGTGCTTCTGATGAAGCGGCACAACATCAATGCCGTGCGGACTTCCCACTACCCGGATGATGTCCGGTTTTATGACCTGTGTGACGAATACGGCCTGTACCTGATCGATGAAACCGATCTGGAAACTCATGGCTATCAGGCTCTGAGCGATGACCCGGAATGGGAGGATGCCTATATTGACCGGGTTGCCAGAATGATGGAGCGGGATAAGAATCATCCTTCCATCCTTCTGTGGTCCCTGGGCAATGAATCCGGATTTGGTCGGAACCATAAAGCGATGTATCGATGGATCAAAGCCAAGGATCCGACACGTCTGGTTCATTATGAAGGGGAATCCAGCGGGCATTTCAAAGAGGAGAATTATGAGCTGCAGGCCTGTGATGTCCACAGCACCATGTATACCTCCGTTGAGGAAATGGAGAAAGTGGGAAAGAAAACGATGAAAAACCCCCATATTCTCTGTGAGTACGCTCATGCCATGGGGAATGGTCCCGGCGGGCTGAAGGAGTATTGGGAAACATTTTACACCTACAGGCGGCTGCAGGGTGGTTTTATCTGGGAATGGCTGGATCACGGCATCCCGAAAAAGGATGAAAAGGGAGAACTGTATTATGCTTACGGCGGTGATTTCGGAGATCAGCCCAATGACGGGAATTTCGTCATCGATGGGTTGGTTTTCCCGGATCGGACGCCTTCTCCGGGATTGACGGAATATAAAAAGGTCATTGAGCCGGTTAAGGTGGAGGAAGTGGATCTGAAAAAAGGAATCGTCCGGATTCTCAATCACTATGATTTCCTCGGCCTGGATCATCTTCGGGCGGCCTGGACCCTGGAAGCGGATGGGAAAGTTCTGCAGCAGGGTACGCTGGAGCTTCCGAAGGTTCCTGCAGGAGGAAACTCGCAGGTGGTGCTGCCTTATCGGATTCCGGAGAATCCGGAGCCGGAGACGGATTACCTGTTGAATCTCCGGTTCCTGCTGGACGAGGATACCAGCTGGGCAAAGCGGGGGTATGAAGTCGCCTGGGCGCAGTTCCGGCTTCCGCTGTTCGCTCCGGCCGCTTCGGTTGTGAAAGCAGAAAGGATCTCGGCCCTTTCCTGCCGGGAAGAAGAAAATGCCCTTGTAGTCAAAGGTGAGGACTTCTGCCTGGTGTTTGACAGGGTTTATGGAATTCTGAAATCCTGGACCTATAAGGGGAAATCCTTTCTGGTGGAAGGACCCAAACTGAATTTCTGGCATGCCCCCACGGACAATGAAAGGAAAATCCGAAAGGAATGGAAGAGTTTCGGACTGAATGCCATGAAGCATCGTACTGACGGCTTTTCATGGGACAGAAAGGATCACTGTGTCATCGTCCGGATACGGACACGAATTGCGCCTCCTGTGCTGACATGGGGAATTCATGCGGAGTATGTCTACCGCATCTATGGAAGCGGGGATGTGGTCATGGAAGTATCCGGAACGCCTCAGGGTGAATCCTTGCCGGATACCCTGCCGCGGATCGGACTGCAGATGGAGGTGCCCGGGGATCTGGAGCGCTTTCAGTGGTATGGCAGAGGCCCCGGCGAGTCCTATGCCGACAGTAAGGAAGCAAACCGGATGGGAATTTATACAGCAGGAATAGAGAATCTGTATACCCCTTACGTCTATCCCCAGGAAAACGGAAACCGGACCGATGTCCATTGGGTGGCAGCAACCGATCCAAACGGTATGGGTCTGCTGGCGGTGATGCCGCAGCTGAACTTCAGTGCTCATTTCTATACCCAGAAAAATCTGGAGGAGGCAAAGCATACCTGTGATCTGGTGAAACAGGATTTCATTACCTGGAATCTGGACTATCGGCAGATTGGGCTGGGGACCAACAGCTGTGGACCGGCTCCCCTGGAAAAGTATTTGCTGCATATGGAGCCGTTCCGGTTCTCCATCCGTTTGAAGCCGTTTTCCATCAACGCGGTCTCTCCGGCGGCTTTGAGCAAACAGAGGCTGGAAGAATACGAAAAATAAAATGTACTTTTTTAAAAGCCAAAAAAAGGCATAAAAGTCCAAAAGGCGGGAGCTATGGTTCCCGCCTTTTCCTTTTTCCTGCGCATCAAATCAGGGTTTCCATTATTTTTTTATAGACGGCAGGCGCTCTTGCCCGCCAGTTGGAACAAATGGTCTTGGCCTGACTGGCATCGGTTACATTCAGATGCAGTTCCATCAGGGTGATGTCCTTTTCCATCACTCTCAGCAGAACCTCATATTCGTTGCTGGACAAACGGCTGTATTCTGCAGTAAGCTGGCTTTCCTTCCGGATACGGTCCCGGTTCTGATCCGCATAGGTCCCGATCATCTCTCTGGTTTGGTAATCAATCCGGGAATGAAAGAAATGCAGCGCTTCCTTTCCTTTGTCGGTAAGGGTATAATAATGGCTCTGACGTCCCTCCATATAGCTCAGATGCCGGGATTTCACCAGTTCCGACAGGAGCTGCTGCAGTTCGAAGTAGTTCATCAAATATTTCGTGATGAAGAACTCAGTGATCTGCTCATTGGTAAGAGGGATCCTCAGACACTGTGCAAAAAAAAGGATGGACAGCTTATTGTCCGCCAGTTCCGCCATCTTCATTGTATCTTCACCTACATATATCAGAATGAAACAATTATACCATAAAACCTGAAGAAGAAAAAATAACTGCCGCCCTGAAAAATTGGAATAATCAGGCAATGGCTGAAAATATATTAAAAACGGCATAGTCAAAAGAGACTATGCCGAATTTTACAGAGATCCTGCATCTCTGCCTGCCGTTCCGGGGTTTCCTCAAAGGCGCCCTTTTTGCAGCATCGATGGATTATATGATAAAGCTCTTGATATCTTCGAGGAAATCATCGCAGTCGTCGTTGTAAATCTCAACGATTACCGGCTTGCTCAAATCCAGGCTGAAGATTCCCAGGATAGACTTCGCATCGATCACGTGACGTCCGGAACGCAGGTCAATCTCATAGGGGTATTTGTTGACGATGTTGACGAAATTTTTCACATTCTCCGCCAGAGACAACTTGATATTGACAGTTTTCATATGCTTACCTCCCATATGTAATATTTCATTACCAGTATACCACTTTCCCGCGCTAAGTAGCAATACCTTCCTCATTTTTTTCACTTGGGCAGGATACTGTTTCATTTCTGTTCAGCAGGCTTAAATGGACCATCTTGTATAAAGGCTCGTCGGATGGCTGTCGGATGAAATGGAGGAATCTTTGAAAAGTTTTCAGGATTCGGGCCAAAAGGCTTGATATGGACACAATAATGTATTATCATAGAACCAAGGAATCCTGAGGTGCACGAATTCTATTGTATTTAACCCACAGTTAAAATACGGGAATCCGGGTTTGCGGATGGATATCATGCCTGACATGGGAAGATAAAAGTTCGCAGCAGGTCTCCCACCTGTCGTGAGGCGGGTATTAAATTCATAGAAGACCGACATCTTGGGAAAATAGGCCCTCAAGAGATTGGGGGCTTATTCCATAGGCATGGTTTCCATAAACAGGATAAGGGCTCCGGAAGCGCAGGAGTTTTTCATGAGAATTTCGAAATTGGGGTTGACATTTCTGCAAGGAATGCTTATAATATCCTTTGTTGCCGATTGCAGCACCCAATGGGCAGATCGGTGAGTGTAGTGCGGAATGGTGTAACGGCAGCACCTACGACTCTGACTCGTATTGTCTAGGTTCGAATCCTAGTTCCGCAGCCAACGGCCTCGCTTGTCAGAAGAAGCGGGGTCTCTTACAGGCTCCCATGGTCAAGAGGTTCAAGACACCGCCCTCTCACGGCGGTAACAGGGGTTCGAATCCCCTTGGGAGTACCAGAGCGACAGAGCGGGTACCACATGAAAGGCCAGCTGCAATGCAGCTGGCCCTTTTTGTTACCACCCATTCTTTTTCTTATCTTTTTCTTATGTTTCCCGGCGTAAATTTCATCGCG
>DAINCI010000060.1:0-10874 GCA_036732425.1 Bacillota bacterium | reverse complement strand
TGCCCCATCCCTACAGCCCTGATTTTATCAGGCTTTCGTACATCGAGATTTATTCTACCTTTTTAACGATTATAAGACAAAAAAAGTGGAAATGCTCCTTCCTGTTATATACCATAAAAGCAATATATCGATCTGTTGTATAGGAGTTGGATAATGGATGCAGGAAATGCAGCCGGGGGAACTGCAGGATTCGCAGTCCCCCCGGAAGTTGTCACATACACTTCATGGTTTCCGTCTTCTATTTCGCGATTTGCGCCATATATTCCTTATACCGCATTACCATTTCAATATGAGTATACTTTATTTTGGATGAAATTGCCACCTTATCCGATGAATTTTGAGACAGGATTCCATCAAAGGACTTGATTCCGCTTTCGTACAGGCTGACCAGACCGGAAAGAACGGCGTTGTTGTCCTGCTTGGCATTCATGGCTTTCAGCTCATCCCTTTTCCTGACCATCTCCTTCTTTATTTTTTCCATCTGACCACAGGCATCCGCTGCGGGAATGACATCGGAATCCAGGTCCCGGATGACTTTTTCCAAAGCCACGTATTTTTCCTCCCACATCCCGTATGCAGACTGGATGGCATCGATATTTGCTTTTACCGCAGTAATCTTCATGTCCGCTCCCGAAGAAGAGATCGGATAGACATGAGATTCGATTCCGTCCGCTTTCAATTGCTCCTTGACTTTTTTTGCGTCTTCCTCTTTCTGAAAACCGACTGCCAGCACCCGGTGAAATTCGTCATTCAGCACATACCCCGCTCCGCCTTTGGATTGCAGCTGCTTTGCAAATTCATTGGCATTTTTTTCGTCTGTAAAGGCACTCATCTGAATGGTGAACATGGACAGGGAGTTTGCCTTTATGTTTTTCGTTACTTTACTGGTATCCTTTTCATCCCCGCCTTTGGAATCCAGCTTATCTTCCGGTACCGTCAGGATGGGTTCCGCTTTGGACACCTCATCCGTTCCATCGGAATTTCCCTTCTGATTGATTATGGGCGAAACCAGCCGGCTGACAAACTTGCCCAGTTTTCCGGCGGAAACGACATAGAGGATCCCCAGTATCAGCAACGCAATCAGAAACAATTTTGCATATCTTTTTTTCTTTCTTCTTTTTTTCAGTCTTGAGTATCTCATATTCATCCTCCTCCGTCCTCCTCTGCACCTTCGTAGGATTTGTCCCATTTTACTTATTTATATCTATGGTGAAATCCGGCAGAATATGATAACATGGGTTGAAATACAATCAAAACAACAGGGAGGCAGGGTCAGAAATGAAATACCATTTGGATACCATTCCTGTGTGGGATGCGTACCGGGCAGAAGGGGAATGTCCCCTCTGCATATTGGAGGATCAATCGGAAAAATCCAATATTGCTTCTTTTCTGGGAGGATCCGTTATGGAACCGGATGTCCGGACCGAGGTCAACAAAAGAGGATTCTGCCCCCGGCACAACGAGCTTCTCTACAACGCTCAAAACAGACTGGGACTGGCTTTGATGACCCATACCCATGTACTGGAAACCAACAGGGAAATGAAAGAAAGAACAGACCAGCTGGAACAGGTACTGCAGAATCCGGGCAAGGCTTCCATACCGCTTCTGAAAAAGCTCGCCGGAAAACGTTCCGCACAGGAAGAGGCCATCCATGCATTCTCTGACTGGATGAGACAGCACCGGGACCATTGTATGATCTGTGATCGGACCCGCGATGCGCTGAATCAATATGTCTACACCATCCTTCATCTTTGGGAGCAGGATCCGGAGTTTCGAAAAACCATGACCGACTCGAAAGGCTTTTGCTTTTCTCATCTTCCACTGGTGCTGGACATGGCAACAGAATATCTGAGCAGCAAAAAGCAAAGAGATTTTCTGAAGGACCTGCTGCCGGTCCAATCCCGGAACATGGACCGGCTGGAACAGGAGCTGCAATGGTTTACCCGGAAGTTTGATTACCGCAATCAGGACAAGTCCTGGGGAAATTCCAGGGATGCATTGCCCAGAATTCTACAAAAATTGACCGGAAAATGCATGGAATGAAGCAAATAATAGAATTACCGAGATATATGGAGAAACAGGGAGATATATTCTTTAAATCAAGCATAGCCCATGATAACTGGACGTGTTGCCTTTTTGTAGTATTTGCCATCTTTTTCGCTTTTATATAAACTAATAATTGTGATTAGCACTCAGCTCAAATGAGTGCTAACAAAGCAAATTATTTTATTTACATAAGGAGGGTTATACCATGAATATTAAGCCATTGGGAGACAGAGTCGTCATTAAGATGCTGGAAAACGAAGAATCCACAAAAAGTGGCATTGTACTTCCCAGTTCTGCAAAGGAAAAACCTCAAATGGCTGAGGTACTGGCGGTAGGACCAGGCGGTATGGTAGACGGCAAGGAAGTCAGGATGGAAGTCAAGGTCGGCGAAAAAATCATCTATTCCAAATATGCCGGCACAGAAGTCAAGCTGGATGACACCGAGTATATCATTGTAAGGCAAAGTGACATTCTCGCAGTAGTCGAGTAAAAAATATCAGGAGGTAAGAAACATGGCCAAGCAATTGAAGTATGGCGAGGAAGCCAGAAGAAGTCTGGAACGCGGTGTCAACGCTATGGCAGATACCGTAAAAATTACTATGGGCCCAAAGGGCAGAAATGTTGTTTTGGATAAGAAATATGGTTCTCCCCAGATTGTGAATGATGGCGTTACCATTGCCAAGGAAATCGAACTGGAAGATCCTTTTGAGAATATGGGTGCACAGCTGGTCAAGGAAGTCGCCAGCAAAACCAACGATGTAGCAGGAGACGGCACCACCACTGCCACCCTGTTGGCGCAGTCCATCGTTCATGAAGGCATGAAGAATGTAGCCGCAGGCGCCAATCCCATGATCCTGGGCAAGGGAATCCAGAAGGCAGTGGAAAAAACCGTTGAGTCCCTGAAGGCACAGAGCAGTAAAATTGAGAACAAGGAATCCATCGCACAGGTTGCATCCATTTCTGCAGATGACAACACCATCGGTCAGCTGATATCCAATTCCATGGAAAAGGTCGGTAACGACGGGGTCATCACAGTGGAAGAATCCAAGTCCATGGCCACGGAACTGGATATTGTGGAAGGAATGCAGTTTGACCGCGGATATGTTTCCTCCTATATGGTTACCGATACCGAAAAGATGGAAGCTGTTCTGGACGATCCCTATATCCTGATCACCGATAAAAAGATCTCCAATATTCAGGAAATCCTTCCTTTGCTGGAGCAGATCGTACAGGCAGGGAAAAAGCTTCTTATCATCGCTGAAGATGTGGAAGGCGAAGCAATGGCCACTCTGGTGGTAAATAAACTTCGCGGTACGTTTACCTGTGTCGCAGTAAAAGCTCCCGGATTCGGCGACAGGAGAAAAGAAATGCTGGAGGACATTGCTGTTCTGACAGGAGGCACTGTCATTTCAGAAGAACTCGGTCTGGAACTGAAAGACACCACCATGGATGATTTGGGCCGCGCCCACACGGTAACAGTGAATAAGGAAAACACCACCATCGTGGAAGGCGCCGGAGATGCCAACAGGATTCAGGATCGGGTGGCGTCCATCAAAGCCCAGATCGAAGAAACCACTTCGGATTACGATAAGGAGAAGCTGCAGGAGCGTCTGGCAAAATTGTCCGGCGGCGTAGCTGTCATCCGGGTTGGCGCAGCAACCGAAACCGAACTGAAGGAAAAAAAGCTCCGGATTGAAGACGCCCTGAATGCCACAAGAGCCGCCATTGAAGAAGGAATCATTCCCGGTGGTGGAATCGCATTGCTCAAAGCCATTCCTCTTCTGGATACCCTTCAGGCAGAAGGGGATGAGCTGACCGGTGTCAACATCATCAAACGCTCTCTGGAAGAGCCTATGAGACAAATTGCCGCCAATGCCGGGCTGGAAGGCTCCATTGTCGTTGAAAAGATAAAAGAGAATCCGGATCCCAACTTCGGATTTGATGCACTGAAGTCAGAATACGGAAGCATGGTGGAAAAAGGCATCATGGATCCCACCAAGGTGACCCGTTCCGCTTTGCAGAATGCAGCCAGCATCGCTTCCATGGTATTGACCACGGAAAGCCTGGTTGCCGACATTCCCGAAAAGGAACAGCCGGCAGCTCCTCAGGAAGGAGCAGGCGGCGGAATGCCCATGTATTGATGAATCCAACCGTCCTGGAAGAGGATTTTCAAAAAAGTGATTGCGTTAAGCAATCACTTTTTTTCTTTCCTCATGTTCCTTTTCCTCTTCTGCTGTCCCTTCCTCTGTCAGAATGGATTCACTGACCTCCTTTGCCGTATAATAATTAATCTCATCATGGAACCTTTGCATCATATCCGTTAAGTCCTTTTCCAGTTCAATCAATTCCCCGCGCACTTCCCGGAACTTTCCCCGCCACTTCCGTTTTTCTTCATTTATCTCAGCCATTTCCGCCATGGACTTCATGCGGCCTTCCTCAATGATAGACTGGGAGCGTTGTTCCGCTTCAATCAATGTAGAGGAAATATACTTTTCCTTCTCTGTAAAGGCGCAAATTTGCTCATTTTGCTCTTTCACTTTTTGCTTCAGCTGATGGTTTTCTTCCAGCAGCTCCATAAGACGATCCTTTTTCTTGCTGAGCTCTTCCTCATAATCCCGCGTCAATTCTTCCAGACAACGATTTACCTGTTTCTTGTCGTAACCGAAAACGCCATTTGAAAACTGCTTCTTCATTCGTACCCCTCCTCCTGCAATATTTTACCACAGCTACTCCGTATTTTTTGTAGAACAACGGAGTCGAATTCAACTATTTACCACTTTTTTTATCGTATTTATGCTTTCGATTGTAACATCATATCCCCTTTGAATCATTTCGGGAATCCGATGGGCATCGGTCATCCCCACGTCATAGATATGTGGATTGATGATGTAATCGGTTTTCTTCGTTTTCAGACTGGTAATATAATAGGACATGATATCAATGGACTGGCTTCCGATTTCCAGAAGGTTGTTCACCTCATCCCGTCTTTGTCCACTGTAACCAAGATTGACTCCAATTACTTTTCGCGCACCCATTCGATGAAGAACCTGGGCGGGCAGATTTTCCGTTACTCCTCCATCCACCAGCCGCATACCCTGAACCATCTTGGGACGGAATACAACCGGCAGGGCAATGCTTGCACGGACCGCCTCATAAATCGGGACATCCTCCCTGTAAACGATATATTCCGTATCCTTCAGCCTTCTTTTATTGCTTACAAACATAACCGTAACACCGGTATTGATATTGACCGCCGGAATCGCAAGTGGAATTTGCGCCTCCCGCATGGTTCTGCCATTGGTCAGCTCCTGCATCAATTGCTCCAGCTTTTTCCCCTTTATCACACCATCCCAGCCGGTATCTTTCGTAAAGACCCATTTCAGGATTCCTCCGGTGATGCCAAGATAATCCACATCAAACACATTGCTGTTCATATGGCGGAGTACAATGGACTCGATGTCCTCACCGCTATAGCCGCATGCATACAATGCTGCCGCCATACTTCCCGCACTTGTCCCGGAAATCCAGGAAGGAAGCAGGCCGTTCTCCGACAAAGCCTTCAAAACGCCGATATGGGTCACCCCCCGGATGCCTCCGCCGGACAGTGCCAGACCAAATCTCATAGGATCAACCCCTTATAGAAACAGGAAATCTCAGGGAAATGAAATTTCCATAATTGTTGTCATATTATCCTATGTCATCGGCCTGTAAAACGATATTTTTCTTTGGAATCCCTTCTCCAGCGGAAGAAACAACGGAGACGAAAAAGATAAGAAAAAACGCCCGTCTGCCCGGCGGCAAACGAACGTTCCTTCCATCCATTTTTTAATCAGCAGAATATTGCCTTAACAATTTCTGCTTTAAATCATATAGCTTCTGTGAAAGATCCACCTTGAATACGTGCGGGTTCGTAAGCCGCTTATATTCTTCCCAAAGCGTATCCAGTTCTCTTTTTGCATAAGCCTGAATATCCGGAAGATCCGGACATTTGTATACGCACTGTCCATTTTTAAATACAGGAACCAGCAATTCCCGGACGCTGTAGTTCCGGAGTGTCATCTTCTTCCAGGTATCCACAGGATCAAAGATGGTCAGGGGCTTGCCGGTGTCGATCTCTTCCTCCTCCAGCATGATCAGGTCTGCAACGGACTTTTTTCTCCCGTTATAGATACGTACAACCTTTTTATAACCCGGATTGGTAATCTTCTCCGGATTTTCAGAAATTTTTATTTTTGGCAGCATCCTGCCGTCCACCTCTTCGGCAGACATCTTGTATACACCACCCAGGGCAGGACAATCCCGGCTGGTGATCAGGGAAGTACCAACCCCATAGCTGTCAATTCTGGCACCCTGGGAGCGCAAATCCCAGATCAGATATTCGTCCAGATCATTGGACACAGTGATTTCTGCATCTGGAAATCCTGCCTCATCCAGCATTGCCCTGGCCTTTTTGGTTAAATATGCCAGATCCCCGGAATCCAGCCGGATGCCCACAGGCTCATGTCCCTTTTCCCGCAGTTCCTGAAACACCGTAATGGCATTGGGTATTCCACTTTTCAGGGTATCATAGGTATCCACCAGAAGCAGGCAGGCATCCGGAAAGGCATCCGCATAGGCGCGGAACGCCGTCAGTTCATCCGGAAAGCTCATGACCCAGCTGTGACTGTGGGTCCCCTTCACCGGAATACCAAATAATTGTCCGGTCAGAACATTGGAAGTAGCGGAACATCCTCCGATGATGGCCGCTCTTGCGCCATAAATTCCTGCATCCGGGCCCTGGGCCCTTCGCAGCCCAAATTCCATAACGCTGCCGCCCTGTGCTGCATATACCACCCTGCTTGCCTTGGTTGCAATCAAAGTCTGATGGTTTATAATATTCAGAAGAGCCGTCTCAATCAGCTGCGCCTCAAAAAGCGGTGCTTTCACCCGCAAAATCGGCTCATTGGGAAACACCACCGTTCCTTCCGGAACGGAGTAAATGTCCCCGGTAAAATGCAGCTTCCGGAGCTGATCCAGAAAATCCCGGTCAAACAAATTCAGACTGTCCAGATATTGAAGGTCCTCTTCTTCGAAATGCAGGTTTTCTATGTAATCAATAACCTGTTCCAAACCTGCTGCTACCGCATAAGCGCTATATTCACTGAGCTTGCGGAAAAACATATCAAACACCGCCGGCTTACGGTGAATGTTGTTTTTATGGTATCCATACATCATAGTAAGCTGATACAGATCCGTCATCATAGTCAGGTTTCTCAATTGCGTC
The DNA here is from genome assembly GCA_036732425.1 of Bacillota bacterium. Taxonomy (GTDB): domain Bacteria; phylum Bacillota; class Clostridia; order Caldicoprobacterales; family DTU083; genus UBA4874. The sequence goes on along the minus strand of DAINCI010000060.1, from coordinate 3,565 downwards.
GCTCCCCATTGGTATTTTCAGTCATTATACAACAGCCATATAAAAAAAACAAGCCGGGACCAAAGTCAAAACCGACAGCAGACTTCTGCTGTCCCGGAACAGTCTGAAATCCTCGGTGATCTCCTATACAACAAATCTCAGATCCACCTGGCTGATCAATACGGTGATCACATACATATCATTCCCATGAAGCTCACAAACAAAAACTGCCCCTCTGTTTTCCCGGATTTCCCTGCCGCCAAACTTTGTCAGCGCAATCAGCCGGCTGTGCTTCACACTTTCCACAATGGCAGTTTGTGCCCTGTCTTCGTTCATCATCCGAATTCGTTCCCGATATCGCTTTACGGCATGTTCCGTTGGAATTATATAATGTCCCATCAAGGGACTGATATTCTTTTTTGGGGATTGGGCTCTTTTGATTTTTGATATTTTCCTGCTCAATTCATCTCCTCCTTTTCCATATAAAAAAATAAGGAATCAATTAAAAATAAGACACTGACACATCCGTCTGTGTGAACCCGTTGGATCCTGCTGTGAAAGAGTATTGTTCCTTATACCTATTGTATAGGAACCGAAACGATTATTCAACCGTTCGGGTAACATTTTTGAATATTTAAACAATTTCAATAACTTGATCCTTCTGCTTTTTGGTCTCTTAAACAAAAAACACCAGGAACCCTTATCCATACATAAAACAGGCAACAAAAAACGGAGGGCAGAAAAATCCAGGACTTTGCCCTCCGTAAAACCTCGTAACAACCTTGCACCATATTGCTATACTACATTCGCCGGTATAATCGCGTCAATAATCCCAATGATCAGGGATGCGATGATGGATCCCCATACCGTAACACTCATATTGGGAACCAAGAATTGTGTCAGGTAAATAATAACAGCTGATACAATAAATCCTACAATTCCTCTGCCGAAAGGGGAAGCATCAATTTTGAACAGGCGCTGAATCCCCCAATCCAGTACAGCAATCACAAGTGCAGCCACCAACGCAGTTCCAAATCCCATATTGGAGAAACCCGGGGTGAGCCACGCTGTTATCATAAGTACGATTGCCGCAACAATAAAGTGTATGACCGCGCCCAGCCAGCTTCTTCCCTTTCCTTTTCCTTCTTCATCTCTTTTTGCTTCGTCCATGTTTTCTGCCATTTATACAACTCCTTTCCTAAACGGATTTTTTTCTTGTTTTCAGGATTCAATATTATCATTTCCAACCTTCGTGTTTTCATGCTCTTCCATAAAAAAAAGCAGTGATGAAACCACTGCTTTTTTCCTGAATATTTTTGTCCTCATGACTCTCCGGGACGGAACCTGCCGGATTCCTCCCGATCCGCTGTCGTATTGTCTGAATCGGTTTCTGCCTTTTCCGCTTTCTCCTGCGTGGGCGTGGAACTTTCCGGATTCCCTGCTGCATCCTGCGATGACAAAGTACCTTCTCCGGTCCGGTTCGCATTCTCGATTGAAACATTTGCGACAGGAGGATGCTTCCTGCGATAGACAAATAAAACAATTCCCAATACAACCAGCAGAATGCCCAGCAGCTGGGAAACACGGACATTGCCCAGATAAAGGCTGTCTGTTCGGAGACCTTCGATAAATATGCGCCCCAACGAATACAGAATCAGGTAAAGGAGAAAAACCTCCCCGGTTCTTTTCCTATGCCTTCGGTATCCCATCAAAATGAAGAATACAATAAGATTACAGAAGGATTCATAAAAAAAAGTTGCCATATGCCATTGCTGATCGGCCTGAATGAAAACAGCTGCCGGAAACCACTGCCATTGCGGATTGTTCACCACAACGCCGTAAGCTTCCTGATTGATGTAATTCCCCCATCGTCCAATGGCCTGCCCCAATATGATGCTGGGTGCGCAGATATCCGCCAGATTCCAGAAATCCATCTTTTTCCACATGGAAAACAGAATACCACCCAGAATGCCTCCCATCACGCCGCCGTATATCGCCAATCCTCCCTTTCGGATATTGAAAATATCCAAAGGATGACCCCTGTACTGATCCCATTCAAATATAACATAATACAGTCTTGCTCCGATAATTGCCATGGGAATCACCAGAAGGGCCATATCCACAATGGAGTCCTGGTCCACGCCAAAAACCTTTGCATGATGCATCGCAAGAAAGATGCCGATTAATACTCCTGCAGAAATCAGGATACCGTACCAATAAATTGGTTGTCCAAAAACAGAAAAGGCTACCGGATTCATAATACCACTCCTTTACTCCCCAATTATATTAATTTGGAAACCCATAGTCAAGCATCCAATGGAAAATGAGAAAGAAAAACCATGGTAATGCACAGCCAAAATACAACAAAGCGGAGAGAGATACTCCCTCCGCCTGCTGTGTTCCATTCTATCCGTTATTTTGGCGCAATACGGTTCACCATCTCATTCAGTTCTTCCGTAAATCCGGATATGGGTTTCCCGTTTCCGATATCCTTGAAAATATCCTGTATCCGGCTGACCATATCAGGGTCTGCAGTTACCACGACTCTGGTAATCCTGTCGTCTGCCTCTTTTGCCTTTTTTTCAACTTCTGTTTTAATGGCATCCGTCATTTTACCCTTGAGCTGTTCGTTGAACTGAACCCCGACCATAGCTGTATTGCCGGTCAGGACGCAGGTCGCAGACTTTACATCCCTTTGCTTTGCTGCTGCATCCGCTATTTTCCTGGCACGGCTTTGCATATCCCCTGTATTGTTGTCCCGGGTTGTGGCATTCGGTGTGGCAGGATTCGGCGTAACGGGACCCGGTGTAGCGGAAACAATCGGCCGATTCGGTGCGTTCCTGGGAACCACCCTTGTCTGGCGGGTACCCGGCGTATTACCGGGTGCCGTTGTGGTACCGGGGCGCCTGGTGGTACCGGGACGTCTTGCCGGAGCGCAGGATACGGCCAGCATCATAGCGATCATAATTGCCAAAATAGAGAACAGGTAATGCTTTGTTTTCATTTCATCGCCTCCTTGTCTCTATTTTGACACGCGTCATTTATTTTATGAAATGTAATTCATTGATAAACTAGTGCTTTATCCCATATTTCCATGAAATTATCTATTTTCAGGAAAAACGGAATGCTTCAACTTTTTCAGGTTCTCCAAAAATGGCGGAAAAATCACTTCTTTTTCAGTAAAAACAGCGGTGATATAAGAAGCAGGAGTGACATCGAATGCTGGATTCGCAACTTTTACACCCTCAGGGGCAATCCTGGTTTCGCCAATCATGGTTACCTCCCGTTTCTCCCTTTCTTCTATTGTAATTTCGTCGCCGGATGCAATGGAGAAATCGATGGTGGAAATCGGCGCTGCCACGTAAAACGGAATGTTGTTTTCCCTTGCCAGAACCGCCACGCTGTATGTACCTATCTTATTGGCAGTATCCCCATTTGAAACAATCCGATCCGCGCCTACGACAACGCAATCGATTGTCCCTTTTTTCATAAAATATCCCGCCATATTATCGGTAATCAGAGTAACCGGAATATGGGACTGCATCAGCTCCCAGGCGGTTAATCTTGCGCCCTGCAGATACGGCCT